>DATGQI010000221.1:0-45704 GCA_035304285.1 Woeseiaceae bacterium | reverse complement strand
CTCGGCATAGGGACGGGACGCCTCCATCTGGGCCTGCGCCTTGCGAATCTTGCTGGCCGCAACCATCTCCATCGCCTTCGTGATCTTCTGCATGTTTTTCACGCTTCGGATCTTGTTGCGGATTTCCTTCTCGCCTGCCACGTCCGGTCAAGCTCCTTGGTGTGTATTCGGAATGTCGCCCGTAGGACGGGCTCCTACAGCGTTCGTTCCCGCAGCCGCGACCCTGGAATAGATCGCTGTAGGAGCCCGCCATGCGGGCGACACGACAACTTCTACGCCGACGGTCACGTCAGTAAGCACCCTTTTCGGCGAATTCCTCGCAGATCTTTTTCAGGCCTGCCTGGATCTCGTCGCTGTAATCGCCGCTCTCGTTGATCTTGTCCAGCAGCGCCTGGTGGTTCGCATGGGCGTAATCGAGCAGGGCCGCTTCGAAGTCCGTGATCTTCGAGACGTCGACCTTGTCCAGCCAGCCCTCGTTGACCGCGTAGAGCGAAAGTCCCATCTCCGCCACCGACAGCGGCGAATATTGCTTCTGCTTCATCAGCTCCATGACCCGCTGCCCGCGCTGCAGCTGCCGCCGGGTCGTTTCGTCGAGGTCGGAGGCGAACTGCGCGAAAGCCGCGAGTTCGCGGTACTGCGCGAGCGCGAGGCGCACGCCGCCGCCGAGCTTCTTGATGATCTTCGTCTGCGCGGCGCCGCCCACCCGGGATACGGAGAGGCCCGCGTTGATCGCCGGCCGGATGCCCGCGTTGAACAGGTCGGTCTCGAGGAAGATCTGGCCGTCGGTAATGGAGATAACGTTGGTCGGCACGAACGCGGACACGTCGCCCGCCTGCGTCTCGATGATCGGGAGCGCCGTCAGCGAACCCGTCTTGCCCTTTACCTTGCCGCCGGTGAACTCCTCGACGTACTCCGCGTTGACGCGCGCCGCCCGCTCGAGCAGCCGCGAATGCAGGTAGAACACGTCGCCCGGGTAGGCCTCGCGACCCGGGGGGCGCCGGAGTAGCAGGGAGACCTGCCGGTACGCCCATGCCTGCTTCGTCAGGTCGTCGAAAATGATCAGCGCGTCCTGGCCGCGGTCGCGGAAATATTCGCCCATCGATGTGCCCGAGTAAGGGGCAATGTACTGCATCGCGGCGGATTCGGATGCCGTGGCGGAGACGACGATGGTGTGCTCCATCGCGCCTTCCTGCTCCAGCCGGCGCACGACACCCGCGACGGAAGATGCTTTCTGGCCTATGGCGACGTAGATGCACTTGATGCCGGTGCCACGCTGGTTGATGATCGCGTCGATCGCGACGGCAGTCTTGCCGGTCTGGCGGTCGCCGATGATGAGTTCGCGCTGGCCGCGACCGATCGGCACCATCGAATCGATGGACTTGAGGCCGGTCTGTACCGGCTGGTCAACGGATTTTCGCGCAATGACGCCGGGCGCTACCTTCTCGATGGGCGCCGTCTCGGCGGTTTCTATCGGGCCCTTGCCGTCGATGGGCTGCCCGAGCGAATCAACGACGCGCCCGAGCAGCGCCTCGCCGATCGGAACTTCGAGGATGCGGCCCGTCGTCTTGACGGTGGCGCCTTCCGAAATGTGCTTGTAGTCGCCGAGCACCACCGCGCCGACGGAATCCTGCTCCAGGTTCAACGCAAGGCCGAACGTGTTCTGCGGAAACTCGAGCATTTCTCCGTAGCGGGCATCCGCTAAGCCGTGGATGCGCACGATACCGTCCGTCACACCGATGACGGTACCGACGTCGCGCGCTTCGGCGGCTGCCTCAAAATTCTGGATGCGCTCTTTGATCAGCTGGCTGATTTCGGAAGCCTTGAGTGCCATGTTCCTATCCTTAAAAGTTTTAAGCGATCAGCGCGTTCGACAGGCTTTGAAGCCGCGACCGCAGCGAACCATCAATAACCACGTCGCCGGCACGAATCACCGCACCGCCAATCAGGTTCTCGTCCAGTTGCGCTTCGAGGCGCACTTCGCGGCCAAGGCGTTTGCGCAACGCAACCGTTATTGCCTGCTTCTGGGCATCATCGAGCGCGGTTGCGGAGGTAACGGTGACGTCCACCACATTCTCGACTTCAGCCTTCAAAGCATCGAAGTGTTCGGCAAGCTCCGGCAGCACGTCCACACGGCCGTACTCGAGCAGGAGCTTCAGGAAATTTCGTCCCTCCGCGGTTCCGCCCGCAAGCATGCTGTTCTCGCCGCCGAGGGTGGCAAAGAGGCCGGTCAGGAACTCGAGCTGTTCGGCATCCGTTAGCGAAGGATTAGTGAGGAACCTCGCAACGCGACCGTCAGCCATCACGTCTCTTGCCACGTCCAGTGCCTCCGCCCATGCATCGAGTGAACCTGCATCGCGAGCGAGTTCGAACACCGCCTCAGCGTAAGGTCGCGCGAGTGTGTGATTGTCTGCCATGTCCGCCTTGCTAATCTGCCGCGCGCGAGCCTAGAGCTCGGCCGCGAGGCGCGTAAGAATGTCTTCGTGCGTCTTGGGATCGATCTCACGCATGAGAATCTTTTCCGCGCTTGCCACCGCAATGGCCGAGACCTGCCCGCGCAACTCTTCCCTTGCGCGGTTAGATTCCTGTTCGATTTCGGCGCGCGCCGCCTGCAGCTGCCGTTCGCGCTCCCTTGCGCCTTCTGCCTTGCCCTCGGCGACGATCTCGTTCGCGCGCGCGTGTGCCTGGTCGAGGATGCCGCTTGCCTGCTTCCTGGCTTCGCCGACAATAGCCGCAGCTTCCTCCTTTGCACTGTCGAGGCTCTGCTGTCCGCGCTCGGCGGCCGCAAGCCCGTCGGCAATCTTCGTCTGCCGCTCCTCGATCGCGTTCATCACGTACGGCCAGATGAACTTCATGGTGAACCAGACAAACACGATCATCGCGATCGTCTGGCCCAGCAGCGTCATGTTTATGTCCACGGCAAACTCCTCGAGCTTTTTCTATTGACCCGATCCTAGCCCGCTATCGGAGCCATAGCGTCCTGCAGCTGTCCGATGAACGGGTTTGCGAACGCGAAGAAAAGCGCGATGCCGACACCGATCATGGCAACAGCGTCGAGCAAAGCGACGACCAGGAACATCTTCGTCTGCAACATCGGCGCCAGCTCCGGCTGTCTTGCCGCGCCTTCCAGGAACCGCCCGCCCAGCAATCCCATACCGATACCGACGCCCAATGCGCCGAGGCCGATCAGGATCGCGACGGATATCGCAGTAAAGCCAATAACAGTTTCCATCAAAAATCTCCCGTCCTTTAAATCAACAAACCATCAATGCTTCTCAGATGCCAATGCGAGGTACACGATTGTCAGCATCATGAAAATGAACGCCTGCAACGTAACGATCAGCACGTGAAAAACAGCCCACAGGAAGTGCAACGGGAGCTGCCAGATGCCGAGTATTGCGATCAGGATAAAAATCAATTCGCCGGCGAACATGTTGCCGAACAGTCGCAGCGACAATGAGAGCGGCTTCGCAAGCAGGGACACCGACTCCAGGATGAAGTTGAAGGCGATGATCACCGGCGCCGCGATCAGTCCAATGCCCTTTGTCGGCGGTGCGATCGGATGCAGTGTCAGCTCGCCGATGAAACCGCCAAGACCCTTGTTCTTGATCGTGAAGAAGACTATCAGCACGAAGACGGCGATCGACATCCCGAACGTGATGTTGACGTCAGTCGTCGGCACGATCTTCAAGTAGGGAATATGAAGAACGTTTTCGGCAAACAAGGGCAGCCAGTCCACCGGGATCAGGTCCATCAGGTTCATCAGGAAGACCCAGACGAAAATCGTCAGCGCGAGCGGCGCAATCAGCTTGTTCTCGCCGTGGAAGGTGTCGCGCACGGTGGAGTCGATCCATTCGATCATGATCTCCACTGCGGCCTGCAGCTTTCCCGGCCGCCCCGAGGTGACTTTCTTTGCGACGGAACCGAACACCCAGACGAAAACGACGCCGAGCAGGACCGAGAAGAACATCGAGTCGACGTTCAAGGTCATGGGATTGCCGGCGCAATGGTTCCAGATCCATTCGCCATCGGCCTTGCACACCTGCAGGTTCTGCAAGTGATGCGTGATGTATTCGCCGGTCGTCCGGGCGCCTTCAGTCGCCATTCCTGTTATCCGTGTTCCCTGTCCTGTCACCGATCCTGTGGCTGTCCCGGCCCTTGTCGCGCGCCAGGAAGCCCGCAAACGTCGCCAGCTGTGCGGCGATGAAGCCTGCGAACAATGCACCTGCCGCGAGCGGCCGCACCAGCGCAAAGACCACACCGAACATGAGCGCGGTCAATACCAGCTTTCCCAGTTCCCCAAGATAAGCGGCCCGAAGCAGCGCACCGGCTCCGGGATCGCGACGCGGCAACATGAGCCTTGCCGCCAAAAAACCGTTCGGGACGATCGCCGTCAGTCCGCCGAGCAAGGCGGAGTACCCGGATACGACATCGTCCAATCCCCAGAAAATCACGGCAAGCGCGGCCGTCAATCCTGTCTGTGCCAGCAGCACTAACGCTATCGGATTGCTGGGGGACAGATCTATTTTTCTCCTGATGGGGATGCCGACTCGAGCTACTGCAAGAAAAAATAGATCTGTCCCCTTTACCGCCTTTACCGCTGCCTCCGGCAACAAAAACGCCACGACCTTCGGCTAACCGGCGGTATGTGGCGTTCTGATTGATGTCTTCCCAGGGGGGTCTTCGCTGAGCCCGCGCATTATAGTGTCCGGCATGTAGCAAGGCAACCAAGAGAGCACCGAAAAACCTCGTATTTGCAGAAGCTTGATGAGGGTTTCCGGCGGGAATTCAAAGGGGACAGATCTATTTTTTCTCCTGATCGGGGATAGCGACTCTAGCTAGCGCAAGAAAAAATAGATCTGTCCCCTTATCGGATGTGTTTCAGGATGCCGTCCAGTTCGTCCAGGCTGTTGTAGGCGATGACGATGCGGCCCGAGCCTTTGCCGGTGTGGTCGATCTGGGTCCTGGCACCCAGCTTTTCGGTGATTTCGACCTCGAGGCGGCGCACGTCGGCGTTCGCGGCCGGTTTTGGACCGTTGTTCTTTTTCTTCGCGTCGGTTCCGAGCATGCGTCGCACCAGTCGCTCGGTGTCGCGGACGGACATTCCGTTCCTGACAACCTGCCGCGCGGCATCGTATTGCTGCGCCTTGTCTTCGATCGCCAGCAGGGCGCGCGCATGGCCCATTTCCAGCTCGCGCGCTTCCAGCATCGGCCTGACCTTGTCGGACAGCTCCATCAGTCGCAGCAGGTTGCTTACGGCGGCGCGGGAGCGGCCGACGGCTTCGGCAGCCTCCTGGTGGGTCAGCTCGAATTCGCGGATCAGCCGGTCCAGCGCGCGCGCCTCCTCCAGGGGGTTCAGGTTCTCGCGCTGGATGTTCTCGATCAGCGCCATCGCGATGGCATGGTCGTCCGGCACATCCCTGATGACCGCAGGGATCTCGTCAAGGCCGGCCATCTGGGCTGCGCGCCAGCGGCGCTCCCCGGCGACGATTTCGTAACGTTGCGCGGCACCGCCTGCACCCTTCAGCGGACGCGCGACGATTGGTTGTACGACGCCCTGCGAGCGTATCGAGTTCGCCAGGTCTTCCAGTGATTCCTGGCGCATGTCGACACGCGGCTGGTACTGGCCGCGCTGCAGCAGGTCGACGGGGATGCTGGCCAGCCTGTCTCCCGTTTCCACCCTGGCGCTGTCCCGGCCGCTTTCCTGGCCGACGGCGGGTGCTGCCGGCACTTCGACGACTTCCGGCTGTGGCTTGCTCAGGAGAGCGTCGAGGCCGCGGCCGAGGCGCTTCTTTCTGGTCATTGGAGTATCCCGCGCTGCTGCGTCAGTAGTGGTCATGAGTAGTTGTCTTGCCAGGTATTGCCGGCGCTGCCGGGATGCATCGCCGGGCTCAGGCGTTCGTCCTCGCGCCGCAGGACTTCGCCTGCGAGGGCGAGATAAGCCATTGCCCCGCGCGATGTCTTGTCGTGGAAAAGAACGGGGCGGCCGAAGCTCGGCGCCTCTGCAAGCCGCACGTTTCGCGGCACGACGGTGCGAAAGACCTTGTCGTCGAAATGCGCAACGAGCTGGTCCGAGACTTCGTTCGACAGGTTGATGCGCGGGTCCACCATCGTGCGCAGCAAACCGTAAACCTCGAGTTCCGGATTCACCGTCGTTCGCACCTGCTCGATCGTGTTGAGCAGCGAACTCAGGCCCTCGAGAGCGTAGTACTCGCATTGCATCGGGATCAGCACGCCATCGGCCGCCGTTAATGCGTTGACTGTCAGCATGTTGATGGAAGGCGGGCAGTCGATCAGTATGAAATCATAAAGTCCGCGGACCGGCGCAAGCGCCTTGCGCAGGCGCATCTCCCGCCCGATGTCCTGCAGCAGGCGTACTTCGGCGAGCGTCAGGTCCTCGTTGCCCGGCAAAACGGAAAAATCGCCTTCCGGCGCTGACACGATGGTGTCCGCTGCCGTCTCCTCGCCAAGCAGGACGTCGCACGCCGAGCGTTCGAGGTTCATCTTGTCGATGCCGCAGCCCATCGTCGCGTTGCCCTGGGGGTCCAGGTCTACGAGGAGGACGCGCCGGTGAGTCGCCGCCAGCGACGCGGCAAGGTTGACGCATGTGGTGGTTTTCCCGACGCCACCCTTCTGGTTGGCTACTGCGATTACGCGCGTCATCTTTTAAGCAGCCTGCCGCTTTCGCAAAGCGACGATATGCCGCGCATGCGATTCAAGGCCCGGCACCGTCAGTTCGGTCACGTTGTAGTCCCACAAAGCGGACAGTTCGTTCATGTCGTTTAATTGCCGCAGTTCGTCATGCGGGTATTTGCCCTTGAGCGCGAGCAGCACGCTGTTCTCGCCCACGAGGTGACCGGAAAGTTTCAGTATCTCCGGAATCGCGGCAAAAGCACGGGTGAACACGGTATCAAAGCGGGTGGCAGGTGCATAGTGTTCTACTCGCGCTTTTACGGCAACGGCGTTTCTCAAGTTGAGCAAGCCGATCATATGCCGTATGAACGCAATCTTCTTGCCGCTGCTGTCCAGTAGTTCGAACAGCATGTCGGGTGTCGCGATCGCGAGCGGCAACCCCGGAAAGCCCGCGCCGGTTCCAACGTCAATGGCGCGCGTGCCTTCGAGCCAGGGTCGAACGGCGAGGCTGTCGAGAACGTGTGCGGGTACGGCAGCCGCATCGTCCGTGACAGAGGTCAGGTTGATGTGCGCGTTCCAGCGCCTCAGTTCGACGAGAAGATGGGCGAGCTTCTCCGCGGCGCCGGTCGGCAGGTCCTGCCCGAGCGCAGCGACCCCTGCGTCGATGGCAGCAGCCAGCCGTTCCGTGCTCACCCGCTCTGCATCGCCGCTCGCCTCGTCATCCCCCGTCAAGAAGGTGATGCCGGAGGAACTGCACCATCGCCTGTTGATATACGTCCCTGTTTTCCTTGCGCCGGTAGCCGTGCCCTTCGTTCAGCGCATTCATGTACCACACCGGCTGTCCCTGCTGCCGCAGCGCGCTCACCATCTGCTCCGATTCCGTTACGGGCACCCGCGGGTCGTTCTGCCCCTGCACGATCAGCATGGGAACCCGAATCTTTTCCACGTTGTTCAGGGGACTTATCCGCTGCAGGTGAGCACGCATGGCCGGGTCGCGCTCGTCGCCGTACTCGGCGCGCCTCAGGTCCCGGCGATAGCTCTGGGTGTTCTCGAGGAAAGTAACGAAGTTGCTGATGCCGACCACGTCCACCGCGGCGCGCAGACGGTCGCTGTAATGCACTGCGCTCGCCAGGACCATGTAACCGCCGTAGCTGCCGCCGTACACCGCAACGCGCGTCTCATCCAGTCCGGGCTCCGCCTCGATCCAGTCGAGCAGGGCGCCGATGTCACGCACGGAGTCCTCACGCTGCATCCCGTTGTCCAGCGAAAGGTACGTCTTGCCGTATCCGGACGAGCCCCGCACGTTCGGCACCACCACCGCGACGTCGAGCTTGTCCAGCCACATCTGGTACGAGCTGTTGAAGTATGGCCGTGACTGGCCCTCCGGCCCGCCGTGTATCGAGATAATGACAGGGACAGGCTCGTTCCCGGCCGGACGGTACACCCACGCAGGAATCTGCCTCGGCTCGCCGTCGACCTCATCGAAAGTCGGGTAGTGCACGAGCTCCGGCGTTACGAACTCGTCCGGATCGAGGCCGCCCACCTCGCTGTCGGTCCAGCGGACCAGGGCGCCATGCTCGAGCGGCCGGCTTCCGAGTTCCAGAACGAAAGTGTCGCTGGGCGTTCGCGGAGTGTTGAGTGTCATCGCGAGATGACGGTCATCCGGGCTGAATGAAAGTCCGGACGCGACGCCTGTCGGTATGCCGGAAACGGGGCGATACTGCCGCGACCGGGTGTCCATCAGGTACAGCCGGGACGTACCGCCCTCGTTCACGACGAAAGCGAGCCGGCGACGGTCGTGGCTCAGCGCGCCTTCATCCACGCTCCAGGAAATGTCCCCCGTGACGATCTCCGGGTTCGAGCCTTTCTCGAGTGACTGCCAGGCCAGCCGGGTGAACTCGCCGCCGGTATCCGTCACCAGCCAGAAGCCTTCCTCCCCCGCGTCGAAACCCAGGGGGAAATTGGCGCTTACGCTCTCATCGCCGCCGGCAAGAAGCTCGAGGCTGCCGCTGTCGAGATCCAGCAGGTGGGTGCGCGCATCTGCGATGCTGACGTAGTTCTGGACCAGGAGCCGGCTGCCGGTGCGCGAGAAATCGACGGCCCCCCACCAGGTACCGTCCGGCGACTCCAGTATCATCTCGGCAGAGCCGGGAGCGGCTGGATCCATTAGCCACACGTCGTTCGACGCGCCGTTGCGCCGGGTGCTCTGGAAGGCGAGTTTCTCTCCCTGGCGGTCCCACAGGATCACCCCGTTGCGCGACTGTCCGTCCGTCAGCATGGTCGTGGTGCCGTCCTCCGGGTCCAGCAGGAAGACTTGCGAAAACTCGCTGCCCCCCGCATCGCGCGTGAAGACGACGGTAGACCCGTTCGGCTGCCGTGCAACCTGCCCGACCGGATCATCGAACCACGTCAGCTGGCGGCGCGCCGCGCCGGGCGCAGAAACGTAGTGGATCTGGTCGACATCGGCGAAACGCGTGGCGACGTACACTCCCGCGGACGTTCCCTCGCCCTTGCCGGCCCAGTCCAGGAACCTGGCGGAGCGCACGTTCTGGTAGCGGTTCAGGTCATCGACGACCTGCTGCGGAATCGGCGGCACATCCTCCATGACCAGGTTGCCGTCGTTCGTCTCTGTCCGCAGCACATCCTCCGCCGCGTTCGCTGACGCGGCGATCGAGAGGAGCGCCAGCAATACCGCCGGACGAGCAATCATCAACAGCCGTTCGCGCATAACGTCTCCTTCACTGCACGTCTTTCGCACATTGGTATTACACAGATTGGCGTATCGCGCACTTCCTCGCCTCAGGCGACGAGCAATGCCAGAAAATCGTCCACCGGCATCGCCTTCAGCTGTTCACGGTCTTCGCACAGCTGATCCAGTACCTGCCACTGGCTTTGCTTCACCTTCGGACTGATGCTGGCGGCGAACTTTTTCCTGAGGAGCGGGATACCTTCCGCGCGCCGCAACCGGTGGCCGACAGGGTAATCTACCTGCACGCGGCGCGTGGTGGTCCCGTCGCTGAAGTAAACCTGAATCGCGTTGCCAATGTAGCGCTTCTGCGGGTCGTAGTAATCGCGGGTGAAGTCTTCGTTCTCACGTACTTCCATCCGGGCGCGCAGCACGTCTATGCGGGGGTCGCGCGCTATCGTGTCTTCGTAGTCGGCGGCCGTAAGCCGGCCGAGAACCAGGGGTACGGCCGTCATGTATTGCAGGCAGTGGTCTCGATCCGCCGGATTGTCGAGCGGCCCCGTCTTGTCGATGATGCGCACCGCCGGTTCCTGTGTTTCGATCACGATGCGGTCGATCTCCTGCAACCTGTCCTTCACGTCGTCGTGAAGCACCATTGCGGCCTCGACGGCCGTCTGTGCATGGAACTCCGCCGGGTAGGAAATCTTGAACAGCACGTTTTCCATCACGTAGCTGCCGAAGCTCCGCGGATAGGTGAAGGGCTTGCCCTTGAACAGCACGTCGAAAAAGCCCCACTTCTGCGCGGACAACGCTGAGGGATAGCCCATCTCGCCGCGCATTGCCATGAGTGCGAGCCGCACTCCACGGCTGGTCGCGTCGCCTGCTGCCCAGCTCTTTCGCGAGCCGGTGTTTGGTGCATGACGGTAGGTGCGCAGGGCGCCGCCGTCGATCCAGGCGTTCGACACGGCGTTCATGACCTGCTCCATGCTGCCTCCCAGCATCTGCGTCACTACGGCAGTCGTCGCCACCCGCACCAGCAGCACGTGATCGAGGCCCACCCGGTTGAAGCTGTTCTCCAGAGCCGTGACGCCCTGGATTTCGTGCGCCTTGATCATCGCGGTCAGGACGTCCTGCATTACGAGAGGTTCTTCCCCGCGCATCCGCCGCTGGCGGCTCAGGTAATCCGCGGTCGCCAGGATTCCGCCGAGGTTGTCGGACGGGTGGCCCCATTCAGCGGCAAGCCAGGTGTCGTTGAAGTCCAGCCAGCGAATCATCGCGCCAATGTTGAAGGCGCCCGCCACCGGGTCCAGCTCGTACGAAGTACCGGGAACCCTGGAGCCGCCCGCGAACGTTGCACCCGGGACGACCGGCCCCAGGAGCCTGGTGCAGGCCGGGTAATCCAGTGCCTGGAAGCCGCACGCCAGGGTGTCCAGGAGACAGTGGTGTGCGGTGTCGTAGGCGACATCCGATTCAAGCCGGGTGTTGCAGACGTAATCGGCAATCGCGGTGATCGCCTCATCGGGCTCGGCGCGTTTGGCCGAACGAATATCAGCTGCGGACATGCAATCTCCAGTGAACAGAACTCAGGGCAAGGACGGGCGACGAAGAACGACGGGGCGCGTTCAGGTGCGCTCCTCGATCGGAAGCCACTTCTGCAGGCCGGGGCCCGTGTAATCTGCCGCGGGCCGGATCAGCTTGTTGTCGGCGCGCTGCTCCATGATGTGAGCGGACCAGCCGGTGATCCTCGAGCAAACGAAAATGGGCGTGAAAAGATAGGTGGGAATCCCGAGGAAGTGGTAGACGCTCGCCGCAAAGAAATCCGCGTTGGCGAAAAGCTTCTTTTCATCCCACATGACTTTCTCAATTGCCTCCGATACTGCATAAAGCCGCTCGTCCCCGACTTCTTCCGCGAGTTTCTTCGACATCTTCTTGTTCACTGAATTGCGCGGGTCGGAAGTCGTATAGACGCGATGCCCGAAACCCATGATCTTTTCCTTGCGCGCAAGCATTTCCTTCACGCCGCGACCTGCTTCCCCGGGCGAATCGAACTTCTCGATAAGCTCCATGGCGGCCTCGTTTGCTCCTCCGTGCAGCGGGCCACGCAGCGCGCCGATAGCGCCGGTAACGGCGGAATGAAAGTCCGACAGGGTGCCGGTAATGACGCGCGCGGCAAACGTCGAGGCATTGAATTCATGTTCGGCGTACAGGATCAGCGTGGTATCGAGCGTCTTCCTGTGCAGCTCCGATGGCGGAGCATCGTGCAGCATGTGGAGAAAATGTCCCGAGACGCTGTCGTCGTCCGTTTCTACGTCGATGCGCTTGCCGTCGGCGTGGAACCGGTGCCAGTAGAGAAGCATCGACGGCAGGCACGCGAGCAGCCGGTCGGCAACATCGACCTGGTTTGAAAAGTCTCCCTCGGCCTCGAAATTGCCGAGCACGGACACGCCGCTTCGCAGCACGTCCATCGGATGGGTGTCGGCAGGCAGCATTTCCAGGACCGTGCACAACTGGTCCGGGAGCCCGCGCAGGGTCTTGAGCTTGGCGATGTACTCGTTAAGCTCGCCCCGGTTCGGCAACTTGCCGTGCATCAGCAGGTAGGCGACTTCCTCGAAACTCGCGTTGTCCGCGAGGTCGTAAATATCGTAGCCGCGGTAAGTAAGGCCTGCGCCTTCCTTGCCTACAGTGCAAAGTGCCGTCTCGCCGGCCGAGACGCCCGCGAGCCCGCCGGTCTTTTTCTTCGCCGTCATATCCTTACTCCAGTTCCTAAACTCCAGGTTCTTTGCGCCGAGGCAGGGTCGGAACTACTTCAATTCCTGGTCCCGGAAGAGTTCGTCGAGCTTTTGCTCGTACTCGTGGTAACCGAGCACCTCGTAGAGGTCGGCCCTGGTCTGCATCCTGTCGACGACCGCCTTCTGCGTCCCATCGCGCCTTATACTCCGGTATACCTCATCGGCCGCGGCAGCCATGGCGCGCGAGGCCGATAACGGGTACAGGGCCAGCCGCACTCCTGCATCCGCGAGTTCGTCCGTGGTAAAGAGCGGCGTCTGGCCGAACTCGGTCAGGTTCGCGAGCACCGGCACGCCGGTCGCCGCCGTGAACTCCCGGTATTCGTCAAGGGTCTTCAACGCTTCGGCGAAGATCATGTCGGCGCCGGCCTCTACATAGCGTGCCGCGCGATCCAGAGCAGCCTGCTGGCCCTCGACGGCATGCGCGTCCGTCCGCGCCATGATGACGAAGCGCCGGTCCGGGCGAGCGTCTACCGCTGCCTTGATCCGGTCTGCCATCTCGCCTGCCTCGACAAGAGCCTTGCCGGGGCGGTGCCCGCAGCGTTTGACCGACACCTGGTCCTCGATGTGGCAGCCGGCAGCGCCGGCCCGAATCATCTCGCGCACAGTCCTGCCGATCATGAATGCGCTGCCCCAGCCGGTATCCGCATCCACCAGCAGTGGAAGCTCGGTGACATAGGTAATGCGCCTTATGTCCTCGCAGACATCGCCCAGGGTCGTCATGGCAAGATCGGGAAGGCCGAACGATGCATTCGCGACACCGGCGCCCGAAAGATACAGCGCGCGAAAGCCTGCTCTCGCGGCAAGAAGCGCAGCGTAAGCATTGACCACGCCCACCACCTGCAGCGGCCGCTCAGCCTCAAGGGCCTGCCAGAATCTTTCGCCGGCGCTAGCTGACATAACATCTCCCTTGGAATTGTGTCGGGCCGGGCAGGGCATGAACTCGGCTGCCGCACGAGCGGCCAGACCGTTAGCGCCGGATGTCGGACGTTATTTAACGTCAGGCCACGGCGGACCCGGGGGCGGCATTCTAAACCAGCGCAAGAGCCATTCCCAAATCGCGTTCCGCCGCGTTGCCGGCGCGGCCTTCAGGCGTTCATGCGATTTCTACGACAACCCGGCCGGTGACCTTGCCTTCGATGTATTGCTCGAAGCAATCCGGCAACTCGTCCAAAGGAACAGTGCGGCTGCCGATCGTATCGAGATGCCGCGGCCGAAGATCGTTTCCCAGGCGCCGCCATACGTCCAGGCGCAGGTCCCTGGGAGTATCGACGGAGTTGATGCCAAGCAGGCAGACCGCGCGCAGGATGAACGGCACCACGGTCGTGTGCAATTCCATGCTGGCGGCGAGCCCGATGCTCGCGATATTGCCGCCATAGCCGACTGTTCGGGTAAGCCACGCCAGCACATCGCCGCCCAGGTTGTCGATCGCGCCGCCCCATTCGGCCTTCTCCATCGGACGTTTGCCGAAGTCGATCTGGTCGCGGACGAGAATTTTGCGCGCACCGATACTCTTCAGGTATTCCTCCTGGTCTGCCTTTCCGGTGACCGCGACGACTTCGTAGCCGCGAGCGTCCAGCATGTCTATTGCCACGCTGCCGACACCGCCCGTCGCACCGGTCACGACTATCGGCCCGCGCGTCGGCTCCTGGCCATTTTGCTCCATGCGGTGAATCGCGAGCGCAGCGGTATACCCTGCCGTTCCGATCTGCATTGCCTGGAACGGGGTCATACCCGGCGGGACCGGTACCACGGAGTCCGCGTCCACGCGGGCGTACTCTGCGTAGCCCCCGTCCCGGGTCTCGCTCAAGCCGCAGCCGTTGACCAGTACCGCATCGCCTTCCCTGACACGCTCGTCGTCCGACCGAACGACGGTTCCAGCGAGGTCGATACCGCCGACCAGCGGGTACTTGCGCAGGATCTTGCCTTTGCCCGTGGCGGCCAGCGCGTCCTTGTAGTTGATGGTCGAGTGGCTGACCCTGATCACGACGTCGCCCGGAGAGAGGTCGTCGAGGGTGAGCGTGGCGAAGTCGGCCACGATCTTGCCGTCCTGCTGGTCGATGCGGTACGCGCGAAAGCTGTCCATGATCGTCAGTCGCCTTTTATGAATGAGTCGCGCTCGCGCGCGAGCCGGGTGCGGGATGATCGAGCCAGTGTTCCAGTCCCATGGTATTGAGCGCCACGTCGACATCGAGCAACGTGTGCAGCGTTTCCTCGTCGACGCTGTAGCCGTGCTTCTCGAGCTCAACCTTCAGGTAGGAGAACATGGCGGCCTGCATAACCCCGGTTCTGGGCGTGCCGGTGGCACTGCGAGCCGCTGTTGTTGCAATAGCGACGAAGTCGTCGATCCGTTTATGCATGTCGTCCGCCAGGCGCGGCAGGTCCGTAACCCGGCTGTAGTGCGTCAGGTAAAGCCGCGAAGGCTCGAGCGCCATGATGCGGTCGATTGCCTTGTGCGCCTCTACCGGGTCGAAATGCACCGGCGTCGTCGTCGGGAAAATGAATTCGCCGCTGGCGGTATCGAAGTCGCGGTAGGAAACACCGAAGCTGTCGCCGGTGAACACTCCGTCGGATGCAGGGTCGGCCAGGCAATAGTGGTGTCGCGCGTGACCCTCGGTGAACAGGCATTGCAGTGTGCGCTCACCGAGCCTTACCTCCTCGTTGTCGGCAAGCACCCGTACGCGATGCTCTTCGATCGGCAGGATTTCACCATACATCCTCCTTACGTTTTCCTTGCCGTAAACAGCCTCGGAACCCTTTACGAGTTTTCCCGGGTCGATCATGTGGCGCGCTGCCCGCGGATGCACCAACGCCATGGCGTTCGGCAGGCCCCGCATCAGGAGGCCGGCGCCGCCGGCATGGTCGAGGTGCACATGAGTCAGGAAAACATAATCGACATCGCACGGGTCGATATCTCTTTGCCGAAGGGCTTCGAGCAGTAGCGGAACGCTGTCGTTTACGCCGGTGTCGACGAACGCTGCGCGGCCCTTGTCGACAACCAGGTGACTGGCGTCGAGAAGCGGTCGGACGTAGTCCGTGTCGACCGCGGTGACGCCATGCTCGAAGTCGATCGTGCGGACGGCTCGCGCAGCGGTCATGTCCGCTAGTGGGGATCGCCGAGCGTGTAGAGTCCCTCCTGGGCGGCGAAGAAATCAGCCAGTATCTCGATATCCTGCTCGGTCAGCCCGGTCGTAAAAGCCGTCATCACCGTGTTGCCACGCTCGCCGTCCTTGTACTGCTTCAGGGCTTCTGCCAGGTAGCTTCGATGCTGCCCGGACAGTACCGGGGGAGCGGGCTTCACGTCGGCTCCAGCCGTTCCATGACAATTGACGCAGGTTTTCACCGAGTCGTGATTGCCGACCGATTCGGCGTCGAGATCGTCCCTTGCCGGCGGCGAGAGGGTGATCCAGGCCACGAGATCCTCGATATCCTGCTCCGTGATACTCGCACCCTGCGCCTGCATGGTGTGGTGTGGGCGGCTTCCACCCTTGTAGGCACGCAAGGCATTCTCCAACGCTTCCGCCTTCTGACCGCCGAGCTTCGGCACGCGATACGAGGGATACGCGTTGCGATAGCCTTCGATGCCGTGGCAGCCCAGGCAGGTGTAGCCGATGACTCGCCCACGCTCGGGGTCGCCCTCCGCATTGGCGGTATGCGCCAGCAGCATCAACATGAATGCCGTCGTGACGACTTTGCAAATGAGTCTGTTCACGTGACTTTTTTCAGGGTATGAGTGGGCCCGGATGGTATCCGGGAACAGGTCGAGGGCGATATGGTAGTGACACCGGCCACTTATTTCTAGCCGCACGGCGAAATGCGCAGGTCCAGTTTCGCATGGTGCCGTTGCAGGCGCTTGCCGCCTTTATGTAGAGTGGCCGTTCGAATTACTTCATTTTTTGCATCGGCAGCCCACGATTCTTCGGCCGGCCGGGGCCACTCAAGGGAAGCGAATGAAACGGTGGGTGGTAGTTCTGCTGGTGCTGCTGGCGGTGGTCCTCCTGGTGTCACCCGGCATCGTTGGGCAACTTGCCGAACGCAGTCTCAAAGACCGCTTAAGCTGGGCGGAGCGCGAGAGCGCGGATTTCCGCGTAACGGAGGAAGCTTTCGATCGCGGCTGGTTCACAGCTGTTGGGCGGCACCGGATCGAACTGAAGCATGGCGATTTGCGATCGAGCCTGCTCAAGTTCAGCGGGCTGGAGGCGAGCGACCAGGTCCCGGCCCTGATCGTGGACACGCGCATCGACCACGGCCTGGTGCCGTTCACCTCGATGTCCCGGCAGTCCGGTTCGCTCGTTCCTGCGCTTGCCAGCACCGTTTCCACCATGCAGCTCGACACCGGCGACGGCGAAGCCATCCATATCCCGGGCACGCTCTACACGCAGGTGGGCCTGACCGGAGCCACAGCCTCGCGCTACCTGCTCGAGCCCGGCTCGTTCGACGAGAACGATGCAGAGGCCACATGGCAGGGCGCGGATGTCTCGGCGAGTACCGACTCCTTAAGGAAAGAGCTGAGCTACGAGGGGACGGTCGAGCCGCTGTCGCTTTCGACAGGCGACAGTAACCTGGGCCTGAAGCAGGCCGCTTTCCAAGGCAACAGCAGGTACACGGACTTCGGCTTCATGGTCGGGGCAATATCGGTGGACATCGACGAGTTCGCGTACAAGGACGGCGCGAACCAAGCTGTAAACATCCGTAACCTCGCATTCAACGCAAAGAGCGACGTCGCCGACGGTCGCGTCAGCGGAAAAACCAACGTCACCGTCAACGGGTTTTCCGTTCCTGGAGCAGGTGAGGCGAACATGGTGATGGACGTTTCGGCGAGCAGACTGGATGCGGCCCCGGTGCGGGAAATCCTGGCGCAGGTTCGAGCGGCCCAGCGAGCGCCCGATCCGGACACGGCCATGCAAGCCCTGTATCCGCAGGTCGAAGACGACCTTCGGACACTGCTGGCGTCAGGTGCGGAGGTGCGCATCGATCGCTTCGACGTAAGCCTGCCACAGGGAGAGGTGACGACCCGGCTCCACTTCGAGCTGCCGGAGATGGACGAAGGCGAAGAAGCCTCGTGGGCTGCGCTGCTCCTCGCACTCACGGCGTCGGCCGACCTGCGAGTACCCGTCGCGCTGATGGACCTCGCGCAGGCAGCGACGCCCCAGTCGGGAGCATTGATCGCCATGGGCATCCTGAAGCTCGACGGGGATTCCTATGTAGTGAACGCGCAGTACGAGAAGGGGCTGCTGACGATTAACGGAGCGCCGATGCCAATCCCGCTGCCTGGCCGGTAGAAGCTCTGGCCCGGTTATCTCACCGATTTCGCAGGTCGAGTTCTTCCGCGCGGTGGCAAGCCACCTCGACGCCGTCCACCAGTCGCAACCCCGGCATCTCGGTCCTGCAGACTGGCAGGGCATATTTGCAGCGCGGGTGAAACGGGCAGCCCGCGCTTCCCGGGTGCACCACATCGCCCATTGGTTCGAACCCGGTGCCGACTTTGTTCGTCCTGCGCTCCGGGTCGGCAACCGGTACGGCGTCGATCAGCGCCCGCGTGTACGGATGGCGCGGCCGGTCGAAGAGTTGCTCGTTGTTGGCGAGCTCCACAACCCGTCCCATGTACATGACGAGAACGCGATGAGCGACCTGCCGAACCACCCCCATGTCGTGCGATATGAATACGAGCGAAAGACCAGTGCGCTCTTGTTCTTCCAGCAAGACCTGGAGTACGGCGCGGCGAACGGTGCCATCCAATGCCGCCACAGCCTCGTCGCAGACGATCACGGCCGGGTCGAGCACCAGCGCCCTCGCGATCGCTACGCGCTGTGCCTGTCCACCGGAAAGCTCGTGCGGGAAGCGCTGCAACAGTGAAGGGTCCAGTCCCACGCGCGCAAGCACCGCAATTACCCGTTCCTGCCGCAGTGACCGGGTGAGCCCGGGCTCGTGCAGCGCGAGCGGCTCGGCGATGATGTTCGCGATCGTCATAGCGGGACTCAAAGATGCAATCGGGTCCTGGAACACCATCTGCAGGCTGCGCCGGTCGCCGGCAGAGCGGTCCTGTACCCGCGCGGCCAGCTCCGTTCCCACGAGGTAAACGCCGCCTGTGTCGGCGCCGACCAGCCCCACTACTCCCTTCGCGAGACTGCTCTTGCCGCAGCCCGACTCGCCCACCACCGCAAGCGTCTCGGCGGCGGACAGCGAAAAGCTCACATCCTTGACCACGCCGCGGGCAGGTGTCCGCTTCCAGGGGTCCGGCGAGCCGGCACGGTCGCTATAGCTGATGCCAAGGTTATCAACTCGCAGCACCGGCTCGGGCGAAGGTAACGGCCGCGGCGGCGGGGGATGATCGAGCCGTACCGCGGCAGCCAGCATTGCAATCGTCTCCTGCTGCTTCGGATTGCGAAAGACACCCCTGGTGGGGCCCTGCTCGAGGAGATGCCCGTGATGGATGACCAGCATTCGCTCGCAGTTCTCCGCGATGACCCCGAGGTCATGCGTAATGAGCAGCAATGCGATGCCGCTGTCGGCACGAAGCTCCTGGAGGAGCGCGAGAACCTGCGCCTGCACGGTCACATCGAGGGACGTGGTCGGCTCATCGGCGATCAACAAGCGCGGGCTGCAGGAAAGCGCCAGTGCAATCATGGCCCTTTGCCGCATCCCGCCGGACAGCTGGTGCGGGTATGCGCGGTAGACCCGCTCTGCCTTGGGCAGCCGTACGCGGGTAATCAGGTCCATCGCCAGCGCGCGGACACTCGCCGCGGGAGCCACCTTGTGCTCGAGCAGTACGCGGCGCAGCTGCTCCCCGACCGGGAGATACGGATTCAGCGCCTGTTGCGGGTCCTGGAACACCATGCCGATGTGCCGCCCCCGGAAGCCTGCCAAGACACGCTGCGGCTGGTTCGAGAGCGGAAACCCGTCGAAAGATATGCTGCCGTTCATCCGTGCCTTCGGCGGCAGCAGACCCATGATCGCAAGCGCCGTCTGCGTCTTCCCGGAACCGGATTCGCCGACCAGCCCGAGCGATTCTCCCGCCTCGATGGAAAACCCGAGCTTCCGGACGGCGGGCTCCGCGGCGCCGGCGTAGCGAACCGTCAGGTCACGGACCGCTAGCAGGCTCACCGCTCTCGCAGCCGTGGGTCGAGGACATCGCGCAGGCCATCGCCCAGGAAATTAAAGGACATAAGTACCAGCGCAAGGATCGTAGCCGGGATGAGCAACATCCAGGGCGCCCGTTCCATCTGGGCGATGCCGTCGTTGACGAGGGCGCCGAGCGAGGTCTGCGGCTCCTGCACGCCGAGCCCCAGGAAGCTCAAGAAAGACTCGACCAGGATTGCCTGCGGAATGGTCAGGGTCATGTAGACGACTACCACGCCGAGCAGGTTAGGCACGACGTGGCGGAACACGATCGCGGCAGGCGTGACGCCGATGAGCTCCGCGGCCGACACGAACTCCCGTTGTTTCAGGGCAAGTGTCTGGCCACGCACGATGCGAGCCATGTCGAGCCAGTTGATCGCCCCGATCGCGACAAAGATCAACAGGAAGTTGCGCTCGAACGCGACCATCAGCAGGATGACCAGGAACATGAACGGGAGTGCATAGAGCGCGTCCACCATGCGCATCATGAACGCATCGATCCTGCCGCCTGCGTATCCGGCTAAAGCTCCATAAGTAACGCCGATCACGAGGCTCACCAGGCTGGCGACGACCGCGACGAGCAACGTCACGCGGGCCCCCGACATGCTGCGAACGAAGAGGTCTCGCCCGAGGTCGTCGGTGCCGAACAGCCGCGCGCCCTCGAGCGCCGGCGGCTGGAGACGTCCGGAAAGATCCATGGTGAAGTAGTCGTGCGGGCTGAGTAACGGGCCAAGCAGCGCGGCCGCGACAAGGAGCAGCAGTATCGCTGCCGGTACTCGCACACCGCCACCCGATGCAAGTCTTAAAGCTTCGCCGGCAACTGCCGCGGGTGACGATTTCATGCCTCGCGTATCCGCGGATCCAGGAAACCGTACAGCAGGTCGACCAGCAGGTTCAGCAGGATGATCAGGATGGCGTAGAAGATCACGATACCCAGCACGAGCGTGTAGTCCCTGTTGAGCGCACCGCGCACGAAGAGCTGCCCGAGCCCCGGCACGCCGAATACGATCTCGACCACGACCGCGCCTGTCAGCACCGCGGCGGTGGCCGGCCCCAGGTACGACACCACCGGCAGCATGGCCGGCTTCAGCGCGTGGTAGCGGATGATCGACATCGTGGAGAGCCCCTGCGCTCTCGCGGTCCTGATGAAGTCGCTGCTCAGGACTTCGATCATGCTTGCCCGCACCAGGCGAGTTACGTAGGCGATCTGCGGCAGCGACAAGGCGAGCACCGGGAGCAAAAGTCGATCGAGGCCGGCACTGCCGCTCCAGCTCGCCGGCAGCCAGCGAAGCTGCACCGCAAATACCAGCACGAGTAACGGCGCAATGACGAAGACGGGGACAGAGATCCCCGTCATGGAGAAACCGGTCACGAACCGGTCCAGCAGGGTATCGCGTTTGAGCGCCGCGGTCGTTCCGGCGGAGATTCCGACGAGGAGCGCCAGGGCCATTGACAGCAGTCCCAGTTGAAGCGACTTCGGCAGCGCTGCGCCGATGAGGTCGGAGACGCTGTGGTCGCGATAGTAGTAAGAGGGACCCAGGTCGCCGCGCACCAGGCGCGATACGTAGCGACCGAACTGGCGCGGCAAGGGTTCGTCGAGATGATAGGCAGCCGCCAGGTTCCTCGCGTTTTCCGGCGGCAGCACGCGTTCCTGGTCGAACGGTCCTCCCGGCGCTGCGTGCACCATCAGGAATGCGAGTACCACGACCAGGAACAACGTGGGAATAGCACTCAGTATTCGCAGCAACGCGAAACGCAGCATCCGGAGTCCGGTAATTTTTATTCGGGTGAAAGGCTCAGGTGCTGACTGTAATGATAATCCAGGACATTGTCTCCCCAGCCACCGACGCGCGGACTGACCAGGTGCTTGCTCACGAAAAAGTAAATCGGTATGACGGGATGATCCGCGAGCAGAAGGCTTTCGGCTTCCTGCATGTACCGCCGGCGTTCTTCCGGGTCCGTCTGCATGGCAGCTTTGGAAACCAGTGCATCGAATTCTTCGTTGGCGTAACCGGTGAGGTTCGACGGAGCATCGGAAAGCATTACCTGGAGGAATGTATTTGCGTCGTTGTAATCGCCGAGCCAGCTCGAACGGAATACCTGCGTCACCTCCTTCGCCCGCATGTTCGACAACAACACCTGGAACTCCTCGTTTACCAGCGTTGCCTCCACTCCCAGCACGTCGCGCCACATCGACTGGATGGCCAGCGCGATGCGCTGGTGCGTATCGGATGTGTTGTAACGGATTTCGATGGTGAGCGGTTTGCCCTCTCCGTAGCCCGACTGTCGATACGCGAGCTGCGCCGCAGACTCGCGTTCCTCGTGACTCATCGTCGAGTACGGAAAGCGCTGTTCCTCGTAGTTGTGAACACCGGGCGGCACCCAGCTCCAGGCCGGCGTCTCGCCGCGTCCCGTGACGCTCTCCGTCAGCGCTTCGCGGTCTATTGCCAACGAGAGAGCCCGCCGCAGCTCCGGGTTGTCCCTGAACGGCGGCTTCGTAAGATTGAAGCCGTAGTAATAGACGTTCAGGTACGGGGCGACGCGAAGCTCGCCGGGGTGCGTTTCGCGCATACGCGCGAACGCCTCCGGCGGCACGTTGCTGGTGATATGAAGTTCTCCGGCGCGATAGCGATTCAGTTCGACAGCAGGCTCCGTGACGAAGTGATGGCGGACGCGATCGATCGCTGTCGAACCATTGTCCCAGTAGTTCTCGTTTCGCTCGAGCTCGACCAGGGAGCCGAGCTCCCACTCGAGGAGCCTGTACGCGCCGTTGGTGACGAGGTTTCCCGGTCTCGTGAACGCTTCGCCGTGCTGCTCCACCGAAGCACGGTGCACCGGGAACATGCTCGGATGCGTCAGCAGCGCGAGGAAGTACGGCGCCGGACGCTCGAGGCCCACGTGCAACAGGAACTCGCCCTCCGCGGTTGCAGCCAACTCCTCTGTCGCTTTCTCGCCTGCAAGGATAGCTTCAGCGTTCCTCACGTCGATGATCGACTGCGCGTAGGAGGATGCCGTCGCCGGATCGACGAGACGCCGGAAGCTGTAGACAAAATCCTCAGCCGTCACGGGCTCGCCGGTCGACCAGCGTGCATCGGGCCGCAGCCAGAACCTGTACTCGAGTCCGTCGTCCGACACTTCCCAGCGAAGGGCGGCTCGCGGTACGAGTTCGCCCTCCGGCGTATAACCCGCGAGGCCTTCGCCCAAGTCGCGTTGCACGTCTCCCGCCTGGCTGCTCCGGGCCTTGTGATAATCCAGCGACTCCGGCTCGGCGCCAATGCCCCGGTTCAACACGTTCCGCGTGTCGGGACCGGTATCGCCGCCGCAGGCTGCGAACAGCATGCAGAGCAGGGTCACGAGCGCCATGCCCGCACGCCGTAACGGTGGGTAGACGCTCCCGATCATGCGGTGCTGTTTTATCGGTGCTGCCATCGGGCTCTGCTTTGATAATCGACCGGCAAGAATAGCGCATCGTGCCACGGCTTCTGCGGAACACTTCACGATCCGGCAGTGCATTGGTGTCGCCCGCGGGGCGGGCTCCTGCAGCTTGCTATTCCGGAAGTTGCGCCACGGCTGGAACAGGCCGCTGTAGGAGCCTGTCTCACGGGCGACCACGGGTTGCGCGAGACGCACGGCGTCGCCCGCATGACGGGCTCCTACACCTTGCCTAGGCGCTTTGCTTCAACTCGCGCCTTTTCAGGTGCAGCAGCATCAGCGAGACGGTGGATGAAGTGACTCCCTCCAGCCGCGATGCCTGGCCGAGCGTGGCCGGTTGCGCCTGTTGCAGGCGCTGTCGTGCCTCGTTCGAAAGCCCGGCTACCTGCGAGTAGTCCAGGTTCCGCGGCAGGACCAGCGACTCCTGTTTCGCGTGGCGGGATATTTCGCGCTGCTGCCTTTCGATGTAGCCGCTGTACTTGGCCTGCACCTCGAGCGCCAGTTCGACCTGTTCGCATTGCTCTTCACCGAGGCCCGAGCGCCAGTCGCCGGCGCCGACGGCTGACAGCCTGGTAATGTCCCGGTAGCTGAGCCGGGGCCGGCGCAGGAGTTCGCTCGCCTTGCAATCGCGGCGATAGTCCTCGCCAAGGATACGCAGGTCTCCCTCCCGGGCCTGTTCTGCGCGCACGGTAATGCCATCGAGTCGCGCCTGTTCCGCGGACACCCGCTCGCGCTTCTCCTCGAACGCGCGCCACCGAGTCTCGTCCACGAGGTTGAGTTTCCTGCCGACCGGCGTGAGGCGAACATCGGCATTGTCCTCCCTCAGCAGCAGCCGATACTCCGCGCGGCTGGTGAACATCCGGTAAGGCTCGCTCACGCCACGCGTGATCAGGTCGTCGATGAGAACGCCCACGTAGGCTTCGCTGCGCAGCGGGAACCACTGGTCCTGGCCCAGGGCACTCCGCGCCGCATTGATCCCGGCAAGGAGTCCCTGCGCGGCCGCTTCCTCGTAGCCGGTCGTTCCGTTGATCTGGCCGGCGAACCATAGCCCGCGCATGGCTCGCGTCTGAAGCGTCGGAGCAAGGTCGCGGGGATCGAAGTAGTCATACTCGATCGCGTAACCAGGCTGGGTAATCTTCGCGTTTTCGAAGCCGGGTATCGTTCGCACGAACCTGAGCTGCGTCTCTGGCGGGAGGCTGGTCGAGATGCCGTTCGGGTAGACCAGGTCGCTGTCGAGGCCTTCCGGTTCCACGAACACCTGGTGCGAGGGCCTGTCGGAGAAGCGCACGATCTTGTCCTCTACCGACGGGCAGTAACGGGGACCGATGCCTTCGATCATCCCGGTGTACATCGGCGATTCGTGCAGTGACCCGCGGATGATGTCGTGGGTTTCTTCCGTGGTCCTGGTGATGTGGCAGTTGATCTGTGCCGGATGATGGTCCCGCCGCCCGAGAAACGAGAAGACCGGAACCGGATCGTCGCCGGGCTGCGGCGTCATCTTCGAGAAATCGAGGCTCGTTGCGGCCAGCCGGGGCGGTGTGCCCGTCTTGAGTCGCGCTACCTTGAATGGCATCTCGCGCAGTCGCGCCGCCAGCGCCGTCGACGGCGGGTCCCCCGCGCGTCCACCGGGCCGCTCGGTCCGGCCGATGAGGATCCTGCCGCCGAGAAATGTCCCGACCGTCAGCACCACCGCCGGAGCGAAGAAGCGTTCGCCCGCACTTGTGATCACGCCCCGGACCGCCTCGCCCCGGACGATGAGGTCCTCGACCGTCTGCTCCTCGAGGTCCAGCCGCTCCTGGTTCTCGAGGATCTTCTGCATCACCTGCCGGTACAGGCGCCGGTCAGCCTGCGCGCGCGTCGCCCTTACCGCCGGTCCCTTGCTGGCGTTCAGGGTACGGAAATGAATCCCGGCGCGGTCGATCGCCGCGGCCATTGCGCCGCCCATGGCGTCGATCTCCCGCGCGAGATGCCCCTTGCCGATTCCGCCGATGGAGGGGTTGCAGCTCATTTGCCCGAGGGCCTCGAGGCTCTGCGTCAACAACAGCGTACGCGCACCGCCGCGAGCGGCAGCGAGGCACGCTTCCGTCCCGGCGTGACCGCCGCCGATGACAATGACATCGTATGTCCTTCTCTCGCGCATCGCTTGAAATCTTCGGTAACCGATCCTCGAAGAACGCTTTAGACGGCCCCGGTGCGGGTCGTTCGGACTGCGCATTCTAATAGGGCCTGGCATTCCCTCGCCACCGCCCTTGCCTGCCGATTTTGCTTGCCCGCTTTACTTGCCGGCCATCACTCAGGAAGATAGGCGGGCTTTGAGGGAGCTTCCTTGACAGATCATGCGAGACTGGCCATTCGACCCATCCGGCCGGCCTGGGTAGTCGTCGCGATCCTGCTGGCGCTCATGCCTTTCCAGCAAGCCGCGGCGGAGGGCACCGGGCTCAATCTGGAAGACTGCCGGATCAGCGCAGGGCCGGGTTTCCCCGGCAGGAAGGCACGCTGCGGCATCCTAAAACGCCCACTCGACCCGTCAGAAGCCGGGTCGCCTCCGATAGAACTCCGCGTTGCTGTCGTCCCCGCCCTGACGCTCGAACCCGGGCAGGATCCTTTCGTGCCGATCGCCGGTGGCCCCGGCCAGTCTTCCATCGAATTCTATGCAGCCTATGCCGGGGCGTTCGAACAGATCCGTCGCGAGCGCGACATCGTCCTGCTCGACCAGCGCGGCACAGGGGAATCTGCACCCTTAACCTGTGCCATGCAGGAGGAAGTGCTGCAGGCGCACTACTCCAGGGAAGAGATCATTGCCGACGCCAAGCGCTGCCTCGAAGGACTTCCCCATGATCCTCGCTTCTTTACGACCAGCGTCGCCGTCACCGACCTCGAAGCACTTCGCGAAGAACTCGGATACCCGTTTTTCAACCTGTACGGCGTCTCCTATGGCACGCGTGTCGCCCAGCATTTTGCGCGGCGCTACCCGAACGTTACCCGCAGCGTCGTACTCGACGGGGTCGTGCCGCCGCAACTCGCGCTAGGTCCGGATATCGCCATCGAAGCGCAAAAGGCGCTCGATGCGATTTTCGACCGCTGCACCGAGAGCCCACCCTGCAACCAGCGCTTTCCCGATGTGGCTTCCGAATTCGACCGGGTGCGCTCGGCGCTGGCGGCGCAGCCGGTTACCGTCGAGATCCGCGACCCGATGACCTGGGAAACCGAAAGCATTCCGTTCGGACACGAACAACTGGCGGGTTCGCTCAGGATACTGAGTTATCACCCGAACACCGTGGCACTGATGCCCCTGCTTATCCACGAAGCGGCGGAAGGCAATTACCGCCCGCTGGCTGCACAATTCGTCATGGCTGCCCGGTCGATGCTCGACGCGCTCGACATGGGTATGCACAACGCCGTGATGTGCACCGAGGACGCGCCGTTCTTCGGTGACCGGGGTCTCGATCGCGAGCAACTCGAGAGCACTTACATGGGAGCAGTCCAGCTCGACGGGATGGAAGCGATCTGCTCGATCTGGCCGCGCGGAATCCTGGACGATGACCTGCGCGAGCCACTTGCCACCGATCTGCCGGTCTTGCTGCTGTCCGGCGATGCCGACCCTGTCACCCCTCCGCAATTTGCCGAGATGGCCGCGCGCGAGATGACCAACGCCCGCCACCTCGTCGGGACGGACCAGGGTCACGGCCAGGCTGGCAGGACGTGCATACCCGGGATCATGGCGCAGTTCCTCGAGACGGCAAGCGTCGACGGCTTAGACGAGGCATGCCTGGCGGAGCGGCAGTTCGCGATGCCGTTCTTCCTCGAATACAACGGCCCTTCTCCATGATCCGGGTCAGCGGACTCGAGAAATCCTTCGGCGACCTCAAGGCGGTAGACGGCATCAGCTTCGAGGCGCCCGACGGCCGGATAACGGGCCTGCTGGGACCTAATGGCGCCGGCAAGTCGACAACGTTGCGGGTCCTCTACACCGTCCTGAAACCGGACAAAGGCAGTGCCCACATAGATGGCGCCGATGTCGTCACCGAAAGCCTGGAGGCGCGGCGCCGCATCGGCACGCTGCCGCACGGCTCCGGTCTCTACCCGCACCTGACGGCGAGGGAAAACATTGCCTACTACGGCAGGCTTTACGGCATCGACCCCGGGGAGCTTCCGGAGAAGGTAGACAGGGTCATCCGCCAGCTCGACATTGCCGAATTTGCCGACCGCCGCACCAAGGGGTTTTCGCAGGGGCAACGCACCAAGGTCGCGCTTGCTCGCGCGCTGGTGCACGAGCCGCGCAACGTCATCCTCGATGAGCCCAGCAACGGACTCGATGTCATGGCGACGCGCTCGTTGCGCGACCTGATCCGGCAATTGAAGGCACAAGGGAAGTGCGTGCTCTTCTCGAGCCACGTGATGCAGGAAGTAGCGGCGCTTTGCGACGAGATCGTCATCATTGCCGGCGGCAAGGTGTCCCTGCACGACAGTCCGGAAGGAATTCGCAATGCAACCGGTTGCGATGATCTTGAAGATGCGTTCGTGCGGGCCATTGATTTTGTCGGCGGGGAACGTCGCTGATGTTCGAAACCCTGCGCATTGTTTTCAGGAAGGAGGTGCTGGACAACTTCCGCGATCGCCGAACCCTGCTGTCCGCTTTGCTGCTGGGCCCGCTGTTCGGGCCCGTGATCTTCGCGTTCGCGATCAACCTGTCGCTGAAGCAGTCGCTGAGCGACGCGAGCGAAGCGCTGGATCTCCCTGTCCTCGGTTCGGAGCACGCGCCGAACCTCGTCGGTTACCTGCGGAGCCATAACATCAACATCACCCAGGCTCCCGCCAGTTATGAAGACGCGAGGGATGCAGTCGAGGCCGGCGTGCACGATGTCGTCGTGGTAATAGAAGACGCTTTCGGCTCTGACCTGTTGGAAGGCACGCCCGCCACGGTCGCCGTAATTACGGACCAGGCAAACCGCCAGGCCGATCGCGAATCACGCCGTGCGATGCAGGCGCTGAACGCATACAGCCAGGAACTCGCCAGCATTCGTCTCTCGGCGCGCGGGGTCAGCCCGATGGTAATGCGACCGCTCAACATCGACCTCATCGACGTATCTACCCCCAGCGGGCGCTCGGCAATGCTGCTCGGGATGCTCAGTTACTTCTTTATCTTCGCGCTACTGACCGGCGGCATGAACCTGGCCATCGATGCGACCGCCGGCGAACGAGAACGGGGGTCGCTGGAGCCGCTCCTGTGCCTGCCCGTGCGTCGCGATCAGCTGATCTACGGGAAGATCGCAGCTACCTGCCTGTTCATGGCGATGTCGCTTTTCATAAGCCTTTTGTCTTTCTACGTCACGTTGAAGTTTATCCCGCTGGAAAAGCTCGGCATGACGCCAAACTTCGGTCCAGCCGTCGTCGGCACGGCTTTCCTGCTTTTGCTGCCGTTCACGCTGCTGGGGGCGTCATTGATGACGCTGGTTGCCTCATTCACCAAGAGCTACAAGGAAGCGCAAACCTGGGTCAGCATCGTGCTGATCGCGCCGACGCTGCCCATCCTGATCGTGAGCCTGCTGATGGTTCGCCCCAGTACGATTCTCATGCTGGTACCGAGCCTGAGCCAGCATCTCCTCCTGGTGGGGCTGATACGCAACGAGCCGCTCGACTTGCTTCACGTTGCGGTCTCCGTCGTCGGAACGCTGGTTGCAGGCGCGGTACTCGCCTGGGTTTGCGCGCGCCTGTACCGCCGCGAAGGCCTGCTCGGCTAGCCCGGGCGCGCGCGGCTTCGAGCGATTACTCGATGCAAAAAAAACCCCGCGCAAGCGCGGGGTTCCCGAAGCTATGCAACTTGCTTCAGTTGCCGAAAAGGAACCGCGCGTTCAGCTGGTAAGTACTCAAATCGCCACTCCAGTCTCCCGAGGCTCCCGCCGCAAACTGGTCGGTGAAGTTGTACAGGAAGCCCGCTCCGAAGCCGGTGTCATCGCCGCCGTCGCCGAAGTCGACGTACTGCAGTTCCCCGTTTACCTCGAACTGGGGCGTCAACATGCCGCGCAGCCCGATGCCCATGCCGTAGCCGCTATCGTCTACGGAGCCGAGCCCCGCCAGGTCGATTTCTGCAGACAGGTAGGCGAGCGACAGGACCACGTCGACCGTGTCCGAGACAGGGTGGTTGTAGCCGATTCCGGCCTCGAGCTGGTTCAGATCGACTCCTGAGCCCATATCGGCGGTGGTGTAGCCGCCGAACAGGTGAAAGTGCTGCGTTAAGGCTGCAGAACCGGAGATACCGAAACCGTCGCCGTCTACGTCGACGTCATCGATCTCGATCTGGCCATAAGAGCCCTGGATATAGCTGTAATCCGGACCGTCAGCGACGGCAGTCGCGGAAGAGGCAACCAGGCTCAACAAGAACAAGCGAAAAACCTGTGTACGAGACATTGTGCGATCTCCTCATTCGCCAGGCCATAAGGCCGAGGGAGAGGGCAGCCTAGCGGCGACCTCACAGAGCCGATCGTGATTTGTGTCACGAATCACACAATGTTGTACAGGCGCAACGAGAAATTGTGAGCAATCACTTGCCGATGCAGAATTCGCTGAAAATGCGGCCGAGCAGGTCATCGCTGCTGAATGTGCCGGTGATTTCGCTCAACGCCAGGTGCGCGAGCTTCAGTTCCTCCGCAAAAAGCTCACCCGCCGCTGCTTCCCCAAGCGCAGCGCGCCCGGCGCTGAAGTGTTCCATGGCTCGGTCGAGCGCGTCGATATGCCTCTGCCTCGCGGTAAAGACTCCTTCTCCCAGGTCCCTGTAACCCGCCAGGTCGCGAAGCTCCGCGCGCAAGGCGTCGATGCCGGCGCCGGTCGCAGCGGAGATTGCGACGGTAAGCGGCTCACGCTGAAAAAGGCCCGGGGCATCCCCGCTCACGTCGATCTTGTTGCGCACGATAACCACCGGGACGCCCTCGGGCAGCGGCTCTGCCGGGCCGGCACCGGCCATCGCGTCTGCGACACCGGCAGGGCTCGCCTCGGAGGCAGCGCTTGCATCCTGGATCCACAGAATTGCATCCGCCTGGTGCAATGCAACGCGTGCGCGCCGCATTCCTTCTGCTTCTATGACATCAGGGTCTTCCCGCAACCCGGCGGTATCCGACAGCTCTACCACCAGCCCGTCAATGCTTATCTGCTCGCGCACGATGTCGCGGGTCGTTCCCGCAAGCTCGGTAACGATGGACGACTCCTGGCCGCTCAGCCGGTTCATGAGGCTCGACTTGCCCGCGTTGGGTCGCCCGACGATAACGACCCGGTAGCCGTCGCGCAGCACCTTCCCGACCCGGGCGTCGTCGCGCAGGCGTTGGAACACGGCGGCGCAATCGTCGACGCGCGCGAGAAGCGCATCGTCTGCCAGGAAATCGATCTCCTCTTCGGGGAAATCGATAGCTGCCTCGACGTAGATCCTCAGACTCGTGAGCGTCTCCTTGAGCTGTTCCACGGCATCTGAAAATGCGCCGGAGAGCGAGCGCAGTGCCGCCCTTGCGGCCTGGGTCGAACCGGAAGAGATGAGGTCGGCGATGGCTTCTGCCTGTGCAAGGTCCAGCTTGCCGTTCAGGAAGGCCCGCCTCGAGAATTCGCCCGGTTCCGCCATGCGCGCTCCGAGAGCAACCGCCGCATCGACCAGTGCCGAGACAACGATGGGACCGCCGTGTCCGTGCAGTTCCAGCACATCTTCACCAGTAAACGATTGCGGCGACGGAAAGTACAGGGCGATTCCCTGGTCGAGGGGTTGCCCGTGCGCGTCGCTGAATGTGCTGAAGGTTGCTACCCGCGGCGGCGGCACTCGCCCCAGCATGATGGTGGCAATTCGCGATGCGAGCGCGCCCGAGACTCGCACGATACCGATGCCGCCGGTGCCCGCCGGCGTGGCGCGCGCAACAATGGTGTCGTCGTTGTCCTCTGTTCCGCTCATGTTCCAGGCATGAGGTTCCTGGTTGGCGTAAGGAGTGCGCGGCAGGAAGTATCCCCGCCAGCCTTAGTCGGTGCCGGTCTTCTTCTTCACTTCTTTCTTCTTGCCTTCCTTCTTGTGGCTCTTGCGCCTGGCGCTTTCCCGCCCGACGACCTTGTTGATGTGCCACTGCTGGGCGATGGAAAGCAGCGTGTTGGTGACCCAGTAGAGCACCAGCCCGGAAGGAAAGAACGCGAAGAAGCCGGTGAACACGATCGGCATGATCTGCATCACTTTCGCCTGCACCGGGTCGGCCGGTGCGGGGTTCAGCTTCTGCTGGAAGAACATGGCCGCGCCCATGATCAGGGGCAGGATGAAGTAGGGGTCGCGCGAAGAGAGGTCGGTTATCCAGAGCGCGAAAGGAGCCTGGCGCATCTCCACGCTTTCGAGCAGGACCCAGTAGAACGCAAGGAAGAATGGCATCTGGATCAGGATCGGCAGGCAACCGGCCGCGGGGTTCACTTTCTCCCGTTTGTATAACTCCATCATCGCCTGGCTGAGTTGCTGGCGATCGTCCTTGTACCGCTCTTGCAGTGCCTTCATGCGCGGCTGGATCTCGCGCATCTTCGCCATGGAACGGCCGCTGGTTTCGGTCAACTTGTAGAATACGAGCTTGATCAGGATCGTGACGAGAATAATCGCGAGACCCCAGTTGCCAACGACGCTGTGTACCTTCGACAAGAGCCAGAACAGTGGCTCGGACAGTATCGTCAGCCAGCCATAATCCACCGTCAGCTTGAGCGTGGGCGTGACCTGCTCGAGTTGCGACTGCAGTTTCGGCCCGACGAACACGGTCGTGTCGAATTCTGCCGTACCGCCTTGCGCCACCGTCCTGGCCGTCCCGATTACGCTGGAGACGGCAACGTCGTCGCGGACCGCCACGCTGATGCGCTGAGGAGTGTCGGCTGCCGGGACGATTGCGCTCAGGAAGTGGTGCTGTATGGAGGCGATCCAGCCATTGCTCGTCGACAGCGTCATCGGGCCGTCCGACAGGAGATCATCCCGATCCAGCTTGGAGGAACGTTCGCCGTCGTATACCACCGGCCCATGGAAGGAGTAGGAGTCGACGTCGAACATCGACCGGTCCTGCGGATATGAATGCCTCTGGATCTGCGCGTACTCGGCGCCACGCCATTCGCCGCCGGTTTCGTTGTTCACCGTTTGCCTGACGCCGATGATGTAACTGCCGCGAGTGAAGCGAAATTGCTTCACCACGCTGACGCCCTGGCCGTCGTTCCAGTTGAGCGTAACCAGCAGCTCATCGCGGCCATCGAGGCTGTATTCGAACGCGTCGCTCGAGAATTCCGCCAGGTGATTCGGTTCGGGTCCTTCGTGCGCCGTGCGCAGCCCGGTCTGGATGAGGCCGAAGTCCGGCATCGTCGGACTGAGCAACTGCACGAGAACGTCCGGCTGGTCCTTCGCGACAGGGTAGTGAAGCAACACGGCCTTTTGCAGCGTGCCGCCCCGCGTGCTTATTTCGAGGTCGAGCACATCGGTCGTAACACGGATGATTTCGGCATCGCCCGGGCGCGCGCTTGCCTCGGGCGCTGCGCCTTCAGCTTCTGGTTGCGGCGCGGCCGCCGAGTCTTCTGGCAGGTCGGGAAGATCGCCGGCGTTTCCCGAGCTCTCGGTACCGGGAGAACTCGCACGGTCAGCGGCAGGTTCCGCCTGTTGTACGGGCTCCGGGCCGTAATCCTGGACCCAGGCCTGGTACGTTAGCCAGAGCATCAGCCCGAAGGCCGCCCATACAAGCAGTCGCTGATTGTCCATTTAGCCTTGGTTCCTGCGCCCGGTGCGTCGCAATACCGCCACGCTACTCAAGGTGTCCGCATCGGGGATTTGCAGATCGGGTGTTTTGCCAGTGCCTGGCAAGACTCGAAAAAATTGCTCTATTGGCGGCCCTGGTCGCGTCCGGCTGCCCCAGCACGACGATGTCGAGCCCCGCCAGTTCGTCGGCATGCTGGCGAAACGACTCTCGCACCAGCCGCTTCAAGCGGTTCCTGTCACAGGCCTTTCGGCAATGTTTCTTGGATATCGCAAGTCCAAGCCTGGCCTGGTCCATTCCGTTTTCCCTGGACAAGACCGTGAACAATTTGTCGCGACTCCTGCTGGCTTTGGCAAACACACGGCTGAACGCGTCTGCGCCGGGCAAGCGGTTGGCCCTGGTGAAACGATGGTCCCGCACCGCAACCGATCCGGAACCGGTTTTCGAACGACCTGCGATCGCGCCGTCTTCGTCTCGCCCCGTTTTGTCAGATGCGTTCGTTATTGTTGGGTATTGCGGAGTAATGCTATGACAGGCTGTTACGGTGTAAGTTGCGCACGGCCTTTGGCGCGTCGCCGTTTGAGCACCAGACGCCCGGCTTTCGTTGCCATGCGTGCCCGGAACCCGTGTGTTCTCGCCCGTTTCAAGTTGCCCGGCTGGAATGTGCGTTTCATTGTCTTTGACCTGTGCTTGGGAACCCTGGCTTAGAGCTCCGGAAGAAATTTCACTTAAGGGATACGCAGCGAGCATCTCGCCACTGGGAAAAAGTGGGCGGCAAGGGTACTTGCGGCGGGAATTCCTGTCAACCGAGCGGGTTCAGCTGCAGCAGACGCTGCCAGTCCATCTGTAACTGGTAACGCGATCGCAGGCTGCGTCAGGCGGGCGCAGGCTCGCCCTCAAATGCGCCGGCGCGGGCTACGCAACCAGGGCGATTTGCAAGACCTTGATAAACCGTAGCGGACTTTTGCGTTTCGTTTTTATCTTTCGTTTTTATCTTTCGTTTTATCTGCGAGCGTCAGCGGCAAGGTGTATTCTCAGTTTCTGGCGAACGTTTTGGGGACGTTATAGACTGCGCGGCTCATCGCCATCTGCCAATTGCTTTTCCAAGCTTGAACTTTTTTTTGCTAACAACTCTTAGCGTGATTTTTGCGCGTTCTCGTCGGGGACCTCGTTGCAGGCTGTGACAAATCTCTGGAATCGCTGCGTCGTCGGTCTGCAGGAGGAACTGTCAGAGCAGCAGTTCAATACCTGGATCCGGCCACTGCACGCCGTTGAAGACGGGAATGTATTACGACTTCTTGCCCCAAACCGGTTCGTAGTCGACTGGCTGCAGCAGCATTACATCGAACGAATTTCGCAATTGATCGATGGCGCGGGCAGCAGAAGCGAAGTGGTGGTTGAAGTAGGCTCACGGAAAGTACCCGCACCCCACGCTGCGGTACGCCCGGCTAAGCCGGCTCGGCCAAACCCCGCGTCGGTTGTCGTAAGTCGTTTGAACACGGCTTTCACCTTCTCGGCATTCGTCGAGGGCAAGAGTAACCAGCTTGCGCGGGCCGCGGCGCACCAGGTGGGCGAGAACCCCGGCAAGTCCTACAACCCGCTGTTCATCTACGGGGGCGTCGGGCTGGGAAAGACCCACCTGATGCAGGCAATCGGCAATGTGATGCTTGCGAGAGATCCGGGCGCACGCGTGAGTTACGTACACTCGGAACGCTTTGTCGGCGACATGGTCAAGGGCCTGCAACACAACACGATTTCCGATTTCAAGCGATCGTATCGTTCGCTGGATGCACTGCTGATCGACGACATCCAGTTCTTCGCGGGGAAGGAGCGTTCGCAGGAGGAGTTCTTCCATACCTTCAATGCGCTCCTCGAAGGACAACGCCAGATAGTTCTCACCTGCGATCGCTACCCCAAGGAAGTCGCTGGCCTCGAGGAGCGGCTGAAGTCACGCTTTGGCTGGGGTTTGACCGTCGCCATCGACCCTCCGGAACTGGAAACCTCGGTTGCGATTCTCATGAGCAAGGCGGCGGGAGAGAACACGGTACTCCCGGAGGAAGTCGCTTTTTTCATAGCGAAGCGCATACGCTCGAACGTCCGCGAACTGGAGGGTGCCCTGCGCAGGGTCATTGCGACCTCGCAGTTCACCGGGCGGCCGATCAGCCTCGATTTTGCCAAGGAGGCCCTGAAGGACCTGCTTGCGCTCCAGGACCGCTTGGTCTCGGTGGAAAATATCCAGAAAACGGTGGCCGATTACTTCAAACTGCGCCTTGCCGACCTGTTGTCAAAGCGTCGAAGCCGCTCGATCGCGAGGCCTCGCCAGTTGGCCATGGCTTTGGCCAAAGAGCTGACAAATCATAGCCTGCCGGAGATAGGGGATGCGTTCGGCGGTCGAGATCACACCACGGTGCTGCACGCCTGTCGGCGAATCGCGGCGCTCAAGGAAACTGATAAAAGGGTTAATGAAGATTACTTGAATTTGTTAAGAACTTTGACAGGATAATGTGGATAACCGGTGGAGAAGTTTGGACCGGGAACTTACCCACAGGAGATGCACAGGTAGCTTCCGGATCGTACACCGTTTTGCGGTTGACCGATTGACCTGTAAGATATTGATCTCGAACGAAAAAAATAAGTTATCCACAGGACTTCGTGTCGCTAATAATAACAAAGCAAGAATTATTTCCAATATTTATTAACAGGTGGAATCGATGAAGTTAACCGCGGGTCGGGAGGCATTGCTGAGGCCGTTGCAGTCGGTAATCGGGGTTGTGGAGCGACGCCAGACCATGCCGATACTCGCAAACGTCTTGCTGGTAGCCAGGAACGGCCAGGTAGCGATTACTGCCACGGACCTGGAAGTGGAACTGGTCGCAAGCGCCGAGGTGAATGTTCAGACACCAGGTGAGGTGACGGTACCGGGGAGAAAGCTGTTCGACATCTGTCGTGCGCTTCCTGAGAACGCCGAGGTTGCCATCAGCTTGAGCGGCGAGAAGCTGTCCGTCCGATCCGGGAAGAGCAAGTTCAGCCTGACCACCCTGCCTGCGGCGGAGTTTCCGTCGGTGGAAGACATCAACGCCGGTGAGAGCCTGGAACTGCCACGCGAGTTGCTGGCGAGACTGCTTGAGAAGACCCATTTTTCGATGGCTCAGCAAGATGTTCGCTATTACCTGAACGGGCTGCTGCTCGAGAGCGGCAAGAAGTACTTGCGCGCCGTTGCGACAGACGGGCATCGGCTGGCGCTGTGCCAGGTAGACCTCAATCGCTCCGACGCGCCCGAGAAACAGGTTATCGTTCCGCGTAAGGGTATCCTGGAGCTGCAGCGCCTGATCGGCGCCGGCGGGGAGGAGGACCTGACGATCGAGTTGGGCAGTAACCATATCCGCATCCAGCTGACCGGCATTCGCTTCACATCGAAGCTCGTTGACGGCCGTTTCCCCGAATATGAGCGGGTTATCCCGAAAGATACCGGCAACCAGCTGGTGGCGGACCGGCAGCTGTTAAAGGGAGCTCTACAACGCACGGCAATCCTGTCGAATGAGAAGTACCGGGGCATTCGGCTGGTCATCCGCAAGGGGAACGTGGTCCTGCAGGCGCACAACCCGGAGCAGGAAGAGGCCGAGGAAGAAGTCGAGGTCGATTACGATGGCGATGAGATCGAGATAGGCTTCAATGTCAGTTACCTGCAGGATGCACTGGGGGCGATCGATTCGGAGCAGGTCACCCTGTCGGTAGTGGATGGTAATTCCAGTTGCCTGATGCGGGAGCCCGGCAACGACGACTGCAAGTACGTCGTCATGCCGATGCGGCTCTGATATCGCTGCCGGGTTTCCTTGACCCTTCGCTCGTTCTCTTGCACGGATTTTCGTTGTCTCGCGTCCGTCCAGCTGGAGTTCGACGAGCGTTTTAATCTTGTATACGGCGCCAACGCGTCCGGCAAAACCAGTCTTCTCGAGGCCATTGCCTATCTAGGGCGTGGCAAATCCTTTCGTGGGGCTCCCACCGAGCGGCTTGTGCGGCACGGTGCCAGCGAGTTTCTGCTGCGCGGGTCGGTGCGCTCCGGTGTCCGCGATACCTCGATCGGCGTCCGTAACGGGCGCTCGGGGTTGGAGATAAGCATAGGCGGAGACCGCAGCGGGGGCGTCGCGGCACTTGCAAGCGCCTTGCCCCTGCAGGTGATGGATCCGGATGTGCACAGCCTGGTTGCAGGGGGACCTGAGCATCGCCGCAGGTATCTGGATTGGCTGACGTTCCACGTGGAACACGGTTACCTGGATTTGTGGAGACGTTTCAGGCGCGCGCTGAAGCAGCGCAATGCGGCCCTGCGCGAGGGCCTGACCCGCGAGCTGTCGAGCTGGGACGCCGAATTCGTACAACTCGCACTGTCGGTGGACGCATCCCGGCGGAGAGCGCTTGACAAGGCGCTGCCCGTGCTGGAGACGGTTGGGCTCAGGCTCCTGGGCAGCGAGGTGGGATTCGAGTACATCCAGGGCTGGGTCTCCGGACGTACCCTTGCAGAGGCGTTGGCGGCAGGGGTTGACCGCGACCTGGCGGCGGGTAGCAGTAGCGCAGGCCCGCATCGAGCTGACCTGCGCCTGATCTACGACGATCGTCAGGCGCGGAAGCTCGTGTCGCGCGGGCAGCAAAAGCTATTGGCCAGCGCGATGATCCTGGCCGCATCGAGGGTGGTGCAGTTGCGGCTCGAGCACCCGTTGTTGCTGTTGCTGGACGATCCAGCGGCCGAGCTCGATCAACGTTCGCTTGAGCGGCTGATGGAGGAGGTGACAGACCTGGGCGCCCAGGTGATCGCGACAGCACTCACGCTGGACCCGGGCTGGTTTCCCGCCCCGCCCGCGACGTTCCACGTGGAACAGGGCGTGTTGAGCCTCGGCTAAGCTGCGAGCACGGAGATGCCCGGGAGGGCGGCCGTGCAAAGCCTCAAAGCACGGCAAACTCGCTGGAAAACAATGCGCTAAAGCAGCCGCAACCGCCCTTTGAGCGCCCGGAAATGATACAATGCGTCGGTTTCGTCCAGAGGATAGGGAATGGCCGACGAGAGGCAATACACTTCCAGCAATATCAAGGTCTTAAAGGGACTTGAAGCAGTACGCAAGCGACCGGGAATGTACATCGGGGACACCGACGATGGAACCGGTCTGCATCACATGGTTTTCGAGGTCGTCGACAACTCGATCGACGAGGCCCTGGCGGGGCACTGCAGTGTCATCACGGTAACCATCCATGCCGACGAGTCCGTGACCGTCACGGATGACGGGCGTGGCATCCCGGTGGATCTGCATCCCGACGAGGGACGATCCGCCGCCGAAGTAATTATGACGGTGCTGCACGCGGGTGGAAAGTTCGACGACAATTCCTACAAGGTTTCCGGCGGCCTCCATGGCGTCGGCGTGTCGGTGGTGAACGCCCTGTCCGAACAGCTGATGTTGACGATTCACCGCGACGGAAAGACCTACCAGCAGGAGTACCGCTACGGAGAACCCGTGGCGCCGCTGGCTGTCGTCGGTGACACCGGGAAAACAGGTACGACCCTTCGGTTCAAGCCGTCCGACAAGACCTTCAGCAACATCGAGTTCCACTACGACATCCTCGCGAAGCGCCTGCGCGAATTGTCCTTCCTGAACTCCGGGGTGCGCATCGAGCTGGTCGACGAACGAGAGGACAAGAAGGACGTCTTCGAGTATGAGGGCGGGATTCGTGCGTTCGTCGAACACCTGAACCGCAACAAGACGCCGGTGCATCCGGGGGTCTTTTACTTCCAGGTAGAGCGCGACATGGTCGGCGTCGAGGCGGCGTTGCAGTGGAACGACGGTTACCTGGAGAACATGTTCTGTTACACCAATAACATCCCGCAACGCGACGGTGGCACCCACCTCGCCGGCTTTCGCAGCGCCCTGACGCGTACCCTGAACGGCTACATCGAGCGGGAGCTATCCGGGCGCAAGGAAAAGTACACGCCCAGCGGCGAGGATGCGCGGGAGGGCCTGACGGCGGTCCTGAGCGTGAAGATGCCGGACCCCAAGTTCTCATCACAGACGAAGGAAAAACTGGTTTCATCTGAAATCAAAGCCATTGTCGAAGCGGCCATGGCGGAGCGCCTGGAGGAATTCCTGCTGGAGAACCCGCAGGAAGCGAAGGCAATCGCCGGCAAGATCATTGACGCCACCCGGGCCCGCGAGGCCGCACGGAAGGCGCGGGAGATGACGAGGCGCAAGGGCGCCCTCGATATCGCAGGCCTTCCGGGAAAGCTCGCGGATTGCCAGGAAAAGGATCCGGCACTTTCGGAATTATTCCTTGTGGAGGGCGACTCCGCAGGCGGTTCCGCGAAGCAGGGCAGGGATCGCAGGACACAGGCGATTCTTCCCCTGAAGGGGAAAATCCTGAACGTCGAGAAGGCACGCTTCGACAAGATGCTTTCATCGGCTGAAGTCGGAACGCTGATCACGGCGCTCGGCTGTGGCATCGGTCGCGCGGATTTCGACCCGGACAAGCTGCGTTACCACCGCGTGATCATCATGACCGACGCCGACGTCGACGGATCGCACATCCGCACGCTGTTGTTGACGTTCTTCTACCGGCAGATGCCCGAGTTGATCGAGCGCGGCCACATTTACATCGCGCAGCCGCCGCTTTACAAGATAAAGCGAGGCAAGCAGGAGGTGTACGTCAAGGACGACGCAGAGCTCACGGCATATCTCCTGAACGCGGCCCTGGACGACGCTCGCCTGCACGTCAATGGAGAGGCGCCTGCGTTATCGCCGGCGGCGCTGGAAGCGCTGGCCAAGGAATACACGACTGTCGAGAGCATCGTGTCACGGCTGGCAAATCGCTACGGCGAGGCGACCCTGCGAACAATCGGCAACCTTCCGCCAGTTGATTCGGAGATTTACGAGGACCTCGACAAGCTGGAAGCCTGGACCGAGCGGCTGTCGGCGGCGCTGCCGAAGCTGTCCGGAGGACGTGGCGACAATGGTAACGGCGGCAGCTACACCGCGGCGCTCGATCGCGGCGACAGTGACGGTGAGGGAGTGCGCATCGAGATACGCAAAGTCCAGCACGGTATGGGCACGACTCGTTACCTTCCGCGGGAGTTTTTCGACACCAACGAGTACAAGCACATCGTATCGCTGGGGGCGAAGCTTGTTGACCTGCTCGGACCGGGCGCGTACATCGCGCGGGGCGAGAAGCAACTGCAGTTGAACTCCTTCGCCGAGGCCATGGACTGGCTGATGAACGAGGCCCGCCGGGGGCAGTCCGTGCAGCGATACAAGGGCTTGGGTGAGATGAACCCGGCTCAGCTCTGGGACACCACGGTAAACCCGGAAACCCGGCGCTTGATGCAGGTCAAGATCGAGGACGCGGTCAAGGCGGACGAGGTCTTCACTACGCTGATGGGCGACCAGGTGGAACCGCGGCGCGAATTCATTGAACGAAACGCGTTGTCCGTCTCCAACCTCGACGTTTGACGGCAGCAGGGCTTGTGCCGGCCTTGCCTTTGCCGTCAGGCGCTGATCTCATCCATCCTGGTTTCTATCCAGAGGCGCACTGATTCGTTGATCTCCCGCGGCGAGCGGCCGCTACTGTCGATAGCTGGTCCGATGCAAAATCGGATCAGGCCGGGGCGCTTGATCAGGCTGCGGCGAGGCCACAGGTCGCCCGCGTTGTGTGCAACCGGCACGACCGGACATCCCACATTACTGGCAAGCGCCGCGCCGCTGACGCCGTACTTCCGCACGGTTCCCCGGCGAACACGAGTACCCTCCGGAAAGATCGTCACCCAGATGCCGTCCCTTAGCCTGGCACGGCCCTGCGCGATCACCTGCGAAACCGCGGTATGGCCGGCCCTCCTGTCGATCGCGATCGGCCTCATCGCAGCCAGTCCCCAACCGAAAATCGGGATCCACGTAAGCTCCCGCTTGATGACCCAGGTCTGCGGAGGGAACACCGCCAGCTGCGCGTAAGCCTCGAACACCGTCGAGTGCTTGATCATGATGACGGAAGGCTCGTTTGGAATGTTCTCCTCGCCTTCGATGACGTAATCGAGGCCGCATACCACGCGGCCGACCCACAGCATCGAACGCGCCCAGGTACGGGCGAGCGCGAAGCGTACCTTGAAGGAGAAAGGCCAGCTCAGGAAAACGGCGCACGCGAACAAAAGGACCGAGACGAAAAAGTAAACCTGGAAGACGAGCGAGCGCAGGAGGAGCATTACTGTTCGCCCGCAACCTCTGCTTCGCTGACCAGCGCCCTGGCGGCAGCAAGCAGGTTTTCATAGCATTCGACGGGCACATGAAGGCGATCCAGCTCAGCCCTGGTTTTCCGGCCGTTTCCACTCAACACCAGCACCGGCCTCGCACCAGCGGCCCGCGCGGCCGCGAGGTCCCGTTCGCTGTCCCCGATCACCGGAACCCCCTGCAGTGACACCCCGTAGCGCCGGCCGAGACGCATGAGCAGTCCAGGCGCCGGCTTGCGGCAGTCACAATGATCGTCCGGCAGGTGCGGGCAAAAGACGATGCAGTCAATGGAGCCTCCGGCCGCCCGTACGGCTCGTCGCATCTTGCGGTGAATCGAATAGAGGGTGTTGCGATCGAACAGCCCGCGGCCGATGCCGGACTGGTTGGATGCCACGGCCACGGTGAAACCGCTCCTGGACAGCAGGGAAATTCCTTCGAGGCTACCCTCCAGGGGCTTCCATTCGGCCGCCGACTTGATGAACTCGTCGGACTCCTGGTTGATGACACCGTCCCTGTCGAGCACCACCAACCGAAAGGGCCTTGCCGAACCGCTCACCAGGGCCGCCTGCGTCAGCCAATGGACAGGCGGGAGATGTCCGCGATGTCGAGGAACAAGCCGCGAAGGCCGGCCAGCAGCGCCAGCCGGTTCTGCCGCAGCGCCTCGTCGTCGGTCATCACCATCACATGGTCGAAGAAGTCATCCACCGGCTGCCGCAGGCTTGCGAGCCTCGTCAGCACGGCTTCATAAGCGCCGCTCTCGAGCATCGGTCCCACGGATGCCTTCGCGGAACCGATGGCTTCGAAAAGTGCAGTCTCGGCCTCATCCTCGAGCAAGGATGCATCTACTGCGCCATAGGTGGCGTCACCGGCTTGCCGCAGGATGTTCGCTATGCGCTTGTTGGACGCGGCCAGGCTCTCCGCCGCGTCGACCTCGACGAATGCCGCCACTGCAGCGACCCGCCTGTCGAAGTCCAACAGCGAGGCGGGACGCCTGACGCGCACCGCTTCGAAGATTTCCGGCGCCAGGCCTTTTTGGTCGACGTAGTACGCACGCATTCGTTCGATTAGAAAATCGTAGATCTCGCTGTTCCGCTCGCTCGCGTCGGCCGCCTGCGCCGGTTGCAGCCGGGAGGCCACCTCGATGAGCGCTACCAGGTCGAGTTCGAGTTTCTTCTCGACGACGATGCGTACTATCCCCAGCGCCATCCGGCGAAGGCCAAAAGGATCCCGGTTGCCGCTGGGTTTTTTGCCGAGCGAGAAAACGCCCGCAAGTGTGTCGAGTTTGTCCGCAACCGCAAGGGCCTGGCCGGTCGGGGTTGCCGGCAACGAGTCACCGGCGAAGCGAGGCAGGTATTGCTCGCCGATAGCGTCCGCGACCGCTGCCGGCTCGGCGGAGTCGACGGCGTAATAGCGCCCCATGATGCCCTGGAGCTCCGGGAACTCCCCGACCATGCCCGTGAGCAGATCGCACTTTGCCAGCAAAGCGGCGCGCTGTACCGGCGATGCGTCGAGCCGCAACTCTTCTGCAATCGCGGCGGCGAGCTTTGCCACCCTGTCGCTCTTCTCGGCGAGGCTGCCAAGTCCCTTCTGGTACACGATGTCCCCGAGGCCATCGCACCGGCTTTCAAGCGATGTCTTCCGGTCCTGGTCCCAGAAGAACGCAGCGTCCGCGAGGCGAGGCTTAACCACTCGCTCATTCCCGTCGCGGACCTTCTCCGGCTGCCTGCTTTCCAGGTTGGCAACCATGACAAAGGCGGAAACGAGCTGGCCATCCTTGTTCCTGATCGGAAAGTAACGCTGGTGACCCGTCAGCGTCGCGACTATCACTTCAGGCGGCAGTTCGAGAAAAGCTTCGTTGAAGCGGCCGGAGAGCGCGACTGGCCACTCGGTCAATGCCGTGACTTCGTCGTACAGGCCGTCGTCGCCCACTGCGACACCGCCTGAGTCGGCAGCGGCTTCCCGGACCGCCCGCTCGATGCGCTGCCTGCGCGCGCCGAAATCCGCAACAACGAACGCCTGCTCGAGTACGCGCTGGTAGTCGCCCGGCTCCGCTACCTCGAGCTCACCGCGCGAGAGGAACCGATGCCCCCGCGTCAGCCTGCCCGCGGCAACGCCGAACAGGCGAGCGTCGATGACGTTTGGCCCGTGCAGCATCAGGACCCAGTGCACCGGCCTTACGAACTCGTAGTCCGAGTTGCCCCAGCGCATCCGCCGTGGCACCGGTAACTCCTGAAGCGCCTCCTCACAGATGCCGGGCAGAAGTTCCGCGGCGGATTGGCCTGCTTCTTTAACGCGGCAGGAGAGCCACTCTCCTTTCGAGGTGCGGGTGCGACCAAGCGCTTCGACGGCGACGCCGCATTTTTTCGCGAACGCGAGGGCTGCGGGCGTGGGAGCGCCGTTCCCGTCGAACGCCACGGACACTGGTGGGCCCTTCTGTTCGAAATCGCGTTCGGGCTGCGAGTTGGCGAGTGCGTAAACGAGGACGGCCAAGCGGCGCGGGCTGGCAAAGGGCTCAATGCCACCGTGTTGAAGGCGCTGTCGCGCGAGCCCATCCTCAACGTTCCTGCCAAAGGCGACCATGAGTTCCCTTAAGGCCTTTGGCGGCAGCTCTTCCGTGCCGATTTCGACGAGGAAATCGACCGCCTTCCCTGCGTCCGTCACTCAGGAGCTCCGCTTTTGCTGCGTCACGGTCTGCACCATCGGGAAGCCGAGCTGTTCCCGGCTCTCGTAATAGGCCTCTGCGATAGCGCGTGACATGCTGCGCACGCGCAGGATGAAGCGCTGCCGTTCGCTGACCGAAATGGCCTGCCGGGCATCCAGCAGGTTGAAGGTGTGCGATGCCGTGAGCATCTGCTCGTATGCGGGGAGCGCGAGCTTGCATTCAATCAGGCGCTGGCTCTCGGCTTCGGCATGATCGAACTGCCTGAACAGGGCGCTCGTGTCGGCTTCCTCGAAGTTATAGCGAGACTGTTCCACCTCGTTCTGGTGGTATACATCGCGGTACGTAATGCGTCCCAGCGGACCGTCCGTCCACGTGATGTCGAAAATACTCTCGACGTTTTGCAGGTACATCGCCAGGCGTTCCAACCCGTACGTAATTTCGCCGGTGACGGGGCGGCATTCGAGGCCGCCAACCTGCTGGAAGTAAGTGAACTGGGTCACTTCCATTCCGTTCAACCAGACCTCCCATCCCAGGCCCCAGGCGCCGAGGGTCGGGGACTCCCAGTTGTCTTCGACGAAGCGAATGTCATGAACCCTCGAGTCTATGCCGATCGCCTTCAGCGACTCGAGGTAGAGCTCCTGGATTTCGAGAGGTGACGGTTTGATCACGACCTGGTACTGGTAGTAGTGCTGCAGGCGAAACGGGTTGTCGCCATATCGACCGTCGGTTGGTCGCCGGCAAGGCTGGACGTAAGCGGCGCTCCATGGTTCCGGACCAATGGCCCGCAGGAATGTCGACGGGTGGAACGTGCCCGCGCCCATTTCCATGTCATATGGCTGCGCTACGACGCAGCCCTGCCGCGCCCAATACTGCTGCAATGCCAGGATCAAATCCTGGAAGTTGCCGCAGGCGGGGGGATTTTCCTTGACCATCAATGCTTTCGCGCCAGAAACGAAGCGCCGCAGTATAACGCCTGCAGGTGCCACGGTTGCAGCTTCCATGAAAGCCCGAGCCTTACGGCCTCGGAGTGTCCGCAATAGGTGCAGCCGCGCCCCCTCATGCACTACACTGGTGCGCGGACGACAAGCGCATGCACCATTGTGGTGCGGAATTGTTCTGCCGCTGCATAAAAAGGGTAGCTATTTCAGTCGCTTGACTCGCCCTGCCGAGTGGCACGCTTCCTGCAGCTTGTTCCACATCCGTGCAGGCCGGGCGCGGTATCTGCTCAAAACAAACCCGGCTTTAGCCAATACCTAACGACTGGAGAGAAGTTATGACCGCTGCTGAGGTACTCGGCCTGATCAAGGAAAAGGATATCAAGTTCGTCGACTTTCGCTTTACCGATACGAAGGGCAAGGAACAGCACGTTACCGTACCCGCGCGTGCCATCACCGAGGAGGTTTTCGAAGAGGGCAAGATGTTTGACGGATCCTCCATCGCCGGATGGAAGGGCATCAACGAGTCGGACATGATCCTGCTGCCCGATGCCGAATCGGCCGTAGTCGATGTCTTCTCCGAAAGTCCCACTGTCAACCTGCGATGCAACGTTCTCGAGCCTGCGACGATGCAGGGCTACGACCGTTGCCCGCGCTCACTCGCAGGACGCGCGGAGGCTTACCTGAAATCGACCGGGATTGCGGACGAAGCCTACTTCGGTCCCGAGAACGAGTTTTTCGTATTCGATGACGTTCGTTGGGACGACAACATGCAGGGCGCGTTCTACTCCATCGACTCGGAAGAAGGCGCGTGGAACAAGAGCCGCAGTTACGAGGACATGAACACCGGACACCGGCCGATGGTCAAGGGCGGCTATTTCCCCGTGCCACCCGTTGACTCCCTGCACGACCTTCGCGGAGCCATGTGCCTTGCTCTCGAGGAGATGGGCCTGGAGACGGAGGTGCACCATCACGAGGTGGCCACGGCCGGTCAGTGCGAGATCGGCGTCAAGTTCAACACGCTGGTGCGCAAGGCCGACGAGGTGCAGGTCCTGAAATACGTCGTGCACAACATCGCTCACAGCTATGGCAAGACAGCGACATTCATGCCGAAGCCCCTGGTCAGCGACAACGGCAGCGGCATGCATGTGCACCAGTCCCTGTTCAAGGGCGGCAAGAATCTTTTCTCCGGTGATGGTTACGGAGGACTTTCGGACACGGCTCTCTACTACATCGGCGGTGTCATCAAGCACGCGAAGTCGCTCAACGCCTTTACCAACCCGTCCACGAACAGCTACAAGCGCCTCGTGCCGCACTTCGAAGCGCCGACGATTCTTGCTTACTCGGCGCGCAACCGGTCGGCCTCGATACGTATCCCGTACGAGTCAAATCCCAAAGGGCGTCGCCTGGAGGTGCGCTTCCCCGATTCTATGGCCAATCCGTATCTCGCTTTCTCGGCGTTGATGATGGCAGG
>DATGQI010000220.1:0-24504 GCA_035304285.1 Woeseiaceae bacterium | reverse complement strand
AGGTAGATCACCATGATCATGCCGTGCATGGTGACGAACTGGTAATAGCTCTCAGGGGTGATGAAGGAGAAGTTGTCGGGGAAACCGAGCTGCAGCCGCATCATCACCGACAGGCAGAGCGCTATGACTCCGACGAAGATTGCAGTGGCTGCGTACTGGATTGCGATGACCTTGTGGTCCTGGCTCCATACGTACTTGGTTATGAAGGTCTGCGGATCGTGGTGCTCTATCTCGTGATCACGATCGGCGATTGCTACGTATGCCATCAGGCGTCCCTCGGAACTAATGCTTTAATACTGGCTGCTGGGCTGGCTCATCGACTGGTCATTCTGTACGGACGCGGAAGCGGCTACGCTTTCGGACGGCGCATCCAGGGTATTGATGTAGGCGACGACGTCATTGATTGACTGGTCCGTCTGGAAAATCCTGCCCATGAAGCCCATCTGCTTCCCGTAATAATCTTCCGGGTGCTCGCCGCGGATGCCGCGCTTGAAGTTCCTGATCTGGTGCTCGAGGTACCAGTCGGAGATGCCCGCGAGGCGCGGTGCGTTCATTGCCTGGATACCCTCGCCATTCGACCCATGGCAATAGGCGCAGACGGTGAAGCGCTGGGCTCCCGCCGCGACGTTACCCTCCACCGTGGGCGTCGGAGGCGCATCAGGAAAGGTCTGGATGTGCGCCACCATGTTGTCAATAGCCTCGTCCGTAGCAAGCGTATTGGCCATCGGCGCCATTTGCTTGCCGAAGACGTCTTCTTCATGGGTGCCGCGCAGGCCGTTCTTGAAATTTTGTAACTGGCGCTTCAGGTACCACGGATCCTGGCCGGCGAGCTTCGGTGCATTGAGAGCCTGCATACCTTCACCCTGCTGGCCATGACAGGCCGCGCAGACGACATACTGCGCGGCCCCCGCCGCCGCCACTGCCTGCGTGGGCTGCTGCAGCTCGGCAAAGGTCGGGTGCGCGCTGGCCCATTCGTCGAAAGCCTGCTGCTCCTCGACCATGACCGCGCCGCGCATGGTGTGGTGTGCAATGCCGCAAAGCTCTTCGCAAAGAACCTCGTAACGTCCCGTGCGGGTGGGAGTGAGCCACATGTAAGTGACCATGCCCGGCACCAGGTCCATCTTGACCCGGAACTGTGCGACGGTGAAATTGTGCAGCACGTCCTTTGAGCGGAGCCACAGCTTGACCGGGCGGTCCACAGGAAGGTGCAGTTGCGGGTCGGAAATCAGTATATCGTCCTGCCCGGCAGGATCTTCGGCGTCCATGCCGAACGGGTTGTCGTCGGTGACCAGCTTGAGGTCGCTCTTGCCGAATTCGCCGTCCTCACCCGGCAGCCGGTAGCTCCAGTGCCACTGCTGGCCGACCGCCTCGACTTCGATCGCGTCTTCGGGCACCTCGACGAAGCTTGCCCAGACGAACAGGCCGGGTGCCAGCATGGCGGCCACGCCGATCGTCGTGAACAGCGTCAGCCAGCCTTCGAGCCGCTTGTTTTCCGGCTCGTAGTTGGCGCGCTGGTCCTTCTTGTGCCGGTAACGGATGATGGCGTACGCCATGAACAGGTTGACGGCGACGAAGACGAAGCCGGTTACCCAGAAGGTGATGCCGATGGTGTCGTCGATCTGGCTCCAGTTGGAGGCGAGCGGGGTGAACGTCCAGGGGCTCACGAAGTGAAACACGATGGATCCCACCACCAACAGGATCAACACAATCGCTAAAGGCATACCTGTCGCATCCTTCTATTGTGACGTTCGCGTATTTATTGTGACGGCGGAAAGCTCGAGAACCTGCGCCGGGTCCTCCTGCTTCGCCATCTGCTTTTTGAGCGGCTCGCGGTTTTTTGGATGTGCTTTTGTCTTCGTGAGAGATCAGGCGTGCAAGCATTTGCCTGGTGCGTGTCCCCCTTTCTTACCCCCGTGCCCTGGTCTTCCGTGGCCGCCGTAAGCTTGATTGTGCCGGCGAACTCAATACGCCCGAGGATAGTGGATTCAGTTCCCGATTTCCACTATGTGACCGCATTTCAACATGTGAAGCGGTGGACCTAAGATTTTGAACGGAAAGGAGATAAAACCAGCTGGCCGAGTGGCCGAAGCGGCGGACAAAGAACTATTTTTACCCTGGAAGAAAAAAATTGAGCCGTCGCCTTTTCGTGCTTCCCTTTTGTGCCGCTTAGAAAGTGAATTCGAGGTCCCGTTCTAACCTTTCGCGCGCGCGCTCGAGATCCGATCGAAGGTTTTTCATTTCTTCCTCGAGAGGCGCGGTGAGATCGGCGGTAGTCGCCCGCAGCGGAAGCTCGTGACGCAATTCGTTCACGTACTGCGGAACGGAATAAGGCGCGCTGTCGGCAGCTTCAGGGGGTTTGCCGATATCGCCAACGTTTACCAGGATAATGACCGCCAGTGCTGCCGCAGCGCCGGTGACGCTCGCAGCCAGCCACAGCGGCAAGCTGAACTCGCGGCGAGCCTGCGGCATCGGACGGGCGCTTCGTAGCGATTCCTGAATGCGCACCGCAAGGTCCGGCGACACGTCGGCGCGGATCTGCAAAGCGTCGTCCCGCAGTCGTCGTTCGAGTTTATCCATACGCCTTGCTCTCTTTTCCACTGGCGCCCTCGTCCGTCAATTCGGCGGCAATGCGCTTCCTCGCTCGCAGCAGCGACACCCTGGTCCAGGTTTGCGGGCGCCCGAGCGCTCTCGAGATTTCCTTCACCGACATGTCCTCCGCGTAGCGAAACCACATCGCCGCGTACACCTCGTCGGACAACAACCGCTTCGCGGTGAGCCACAGGTTCTCGCGCTCTGACTCACGTATGCACTCCTGCAGGAGTCCCGGCGCCTCGTCCGCGACTTCTGTATCGACAACTGCATCCCGCATCTGGTTCCGGGACGCGCTGTTCGCCGCGTTACGCAGAGCGATCCGGTAAAGCCAGGTGCTGAACTGCCAGCGCGGATTGTAGGTATCGAGGTAACGGAAAGCCTTGACCAACGTGTCCTGCAGCGCGTCCTCGGCATCCGCCCGCGTGGCGCAGCGGGTGAGGAGGAACCGAAGAAGCCGCTCCTGGTAACGCTCCACCAGCCGTACGAACGCCGAGGCAGAGCCTTCCTGAGCGCGACTGACAAGTTCGGCATCGGTGGGCACTGCCGTCAATCGTTGAGCAAATCGACAACCATCTGCGGATTGATAACAGCGTTGATGGAAAGAATCTTGTCCTTGACGTCGACCCTGGTGTTCTGGATGAGAGACAGGACCTGCGGGTCGAGGTCGGGATTCAGTGACTGCAGGCTGACCAGCCCGTTGATGATGCCGGCGAGCGACTGCGCCATGGTGGGCTCGTGCGAAACCAGCTGCGCCTCGACAGCGATCAGCCCGTCCCGGTCCGACACCAGCAACGCCACCAGCTCGGTGTTGCGCAGGATGTTGGAGTTCCAGCTTTCCTCGTCTTCATCGGCGAACTTCGCAGTGCGCGCGCCCGCCTGCAGGAAACTCTTGTCCGCCGTCAACACGAGCAGCGCGCCGCGATGATCCTGGTTACCGGCCATGCGGCCACCGCTCTCGAGCAGCGCCTTTATCTGGTTGGGATCCGAGGCGATCAGGAGCTTGTTCCTGACGTCGAAGCTGAAGTACGCGGACTTTTCCAGATCATCGAACGAGCGGCCGTTTCCCGACCGCCCTTCACTGCGTTCCGCATGGTAGTAAGTCTTGCCATCGTGCTTCAGGGTCTCGAGCTTCGAATCGATCGCCGCCAGCTCAAGCAGCTTGTCGCGCGTCGACTCCGCAATGGCTCCATCGACGACGATGACCGTGCCGAGCGAGGCGTCGGAAAACGCGGTGAGCGACCTTGCCTCCTTGCCGAGGTCGATACCCAAATCGTCCCGGATGTCGGTGAATACTTCCCCCTCCAGCCATTGATAGATGTGCTTGCCGGAACTCGCGTTGCGCAGCTCCTCGAGGTCGGCGTGCAGGTACCACTCCGCGCCCCCGGGGAGGGTGGCGGGCGTCACCTGCGCCAGGGCGGTGGCCGGGAGGGCGAAAATGGCAATGACAAGGCGTAACAGGGGCATGTTCGTTTCCTTAAGAGCGATGGCGAGGCGGTTGTTACCTCTTATAGCGCCCGGCGAAGGAAAACGTTACACCCCCGAAGAAAAGAGGGAAAAGGGGACAGATTTATTTTCCCCCGTTTCTCCCGCTCCCGGAGCGATCGGCCGGGAGAAAATAAATCTGTCCCCTTTTGGCGGATCTAGAGGCCGGAGCCGTCTTCGGAGTAGATCACCCAGATTTTCGTGTAGCCGTCGGTGTCCCACACTCCGGTCCATTCCTTCGGGATGGTGACGGCTTCGCCGGCGTTGATCACCTGTACCGAGCCGTCGGCGGAGGTCAGCTTGACGCCGCCTTCCAGGAAGTACATGAACTCGTCTACCCCGTATGGCTCCGTCGCCTCGAACCGGACCTTGCCGGACTTGTACATGCCGGAGGCAAACTTCTTGTCGCTGCTCAGTAGGGATGTGACGTCCTGGATCGTGTTGCCGCCGCTGGTGCGGGTAATTGTATCCGGACGCTCGAAGATTGTGCCGGTCATGTCTTCCTTGCTTATTTTCGCCGGCAGCACGACATCGTGTTCGGGACTGTGATGCGCGGCGAGGACGGCGCCGATACCCATTCCGGCCCCGAGTAAGGCAACTGACAGTAGAACTTTTTTCACATTCCTCTCCTGGGAAAACCAACAACTTTGATCATGCGTAGCCGAGTAGGAGGAAGCCGACAAAGGCAATTACGGCGGCAATCAGGGCGTACGGGATCTGCGTCAGCGCATGCTGCATGGCAGTGCAGCCGGTGGCCTGCGCCGTTAGCACCGTCGCGTCCGAGTAAAAGCAGGCGTGGCTTCCGAAGGTGCTGGCGGAAAGAGTTGCGCCAACGACCAGTGCCATGTCCGTGCCGAGGTTCTGCCCGAGTGACACGACGATCGGCAGGATGATAACGAACACGCCCCAGTTCGACCCCGTCATGAACGAAACGAGGCCCATCGAAGCAAAGATCACCGCCGGCAGGCTTTCGGCCGTCAAAACCGGCTGCATCGTGGTTACGACGTAAGTGGGCAGCTGCAGCACGTCGTTGACATCCTTGAGGATGAACGCGGCCACGAGAACCCCGAGCGGCTCGATCATGGTCTTGAAGCCGTCGATGATCGCGTCAAAGGTATCGTTCAGGTCAAGTATACGAAGTCCCAGGATCACCAGCGCGGTACCGCCGAGCGTAATATAGATGCCGGTGAGGAAGTCCTTGTCGAAGTACAGCGTGAAGAACACGAGCGCGAACATCGGCAGCACAAACATTGACACGCGCGGCTTGACGTCCGGGTGAGGCTTGATGGACTTGTTCGCCTGGTCGATGTGCAGGGCATCCGGCGGCACCATCTGGTTCTTCGTTTTCGCACGAACTTCCGCGGCCTTCATGCCGCCGAGCGCCGGAACCCAGCCCGCGATCACGACGGGCACCAGCAGTACGGCGATCCAGGCGTACAGCATGTAAGGAATAGCGGCAATGTAGGTGGTGAGGCCTTCGCCCTCCGCCGCGACGCCATTCGCTACCAGCAGCCCGGCGAAAAAAGCGCCCCAGGTGGAGAACGGGATGACGACGCTGATGGGGGCGGCAGTTGAATCTACGACGTAGGCAAGTTTTTCCCGCGACACCTTGTACTTGTCTGTCACGTCGCGCATCGCCGCACCGACAGCCAGCGAGTTGAGATAGTCGTCGACGAACATGAATATGCCGAGGATCCACGTGGCAAAGAGCGCGCTTTTCTCGGAGCGCACGTAGCGCGTCATGATCGCGGTGAACGCGCTGGTCGCACCGGTACGCATCAGCACCGCGATCAGGCCGCCCATGAAGCCGCAGACGAGGATTACCCAGGCCACGTCCTCGTCGGTCATCACGCGAAGCGACGTTTCGGCGAAGCCCGTCACGAATCCCGACCCGTGGATCATGGCGAGGCCGACCACCGCGCCGGTTACCAGGGACTCGATCGGCCGGCGCGTAAGGATTGCCAGGACGAAAACGACGAGCGTGGGTATGACGGAGCTAAAGCCCGGTTCCATGCGTTATTCCGCGCGCCGTAGGAGCCCGCCCGGGGCCCGCCTCGCGTTAGCCATACGCGAGCTGTTCTTCTACCGCGCGGTGGGCGGCGTCGATGGCGCCGTCGACGTAGGCGTAGGCCGAGGCGTCAGAGTTGGCGATCGAGATGCGCCCCAACTGCGCGCGCCCGGCGATGTGTGGGCCCTTGTTGCGTCCCCAGTCGGGAGGATCCGAGAAGTCGTTATACTCGTACGCGTAACCGTGCGGCCAGCGGTTCACGGTTATCGCCGCTATATCGCGTTCCGCGTCGAAGCCCCCTCCGGAAAGCGAGCCATCCAACTGCCGCAATATCCCCCTCTCGAAATCCTCGAAGCTCATCTCGAACAGCCTGCGCCGTCCGGCCACGTGCTGTTCGCGCGCGGAAAGGCCGCTGTCCGGGACTGTGGGCACGAAGCCGCCGTGGATGACCGCCGGCTGCTCCGGATCCGCCGGGTACCGGTAGTCGCCCATGCTGACCGGAAAATCGAGGCCGAAGGAATGCATCAGGTCCGCTTTGGGTACGTAGATGCTGTGGTACCCGAGCTTGTCGAATGCCTGCCAGTTCCGTAGCGCGACACTTATATATACGAGCGGAACCTTGGTCGCATACTCTATGGCTTCGCGCTGCTCCTGCGGCACTTCGCTGCAGATGTGCGGGACAATGTTGTTGTAGCAGGCCAGGACAGCGTGCTTCGCCCGCACCCGATACGCTTCCCCGTCCCTGACATAGGCAATGTCGACGGCCTTGCCGTCCGCCGCGTGGCGCACGTCCACTGCCGTGCTGTTCAAGCGGATCCTGGACTTCGCGCCCGCCTGGTCGAGCAGTTCGTAGCGTATTTTCGCCGTCACCAGGTCTTCCATCGTCTCGCCGGGCGCGGCTTCCGGAATTAACTGGCGCACGAGCGCCCTGGCGACGCCCGCGTTGCCGTCGGGAAAGTGAAAGATGTAAGGCTCATCGCGTTCGGGAGGGCCGCCCTCGAGCTGGCCGATGCCGAGCCCCTCCGTACCGGGCATCCCGATCCGCGACGCTTCGAGAGCGGAAAGCGCGTCCCAGCCGACGCCCCACAACCCCTTGATGGAGTCGCGAAAAAACTCCGGCACCTCCGGTGGCATCTGCGCGTGCACCTGCAGGAACGTCGAATAGCTGATGCTGCGCAACAGGGCGATCTTCTGCTCGCGATCAAGCTCCGGCAGCAGGTCGCGCTCGTCCATCAGGATCCCAGCCAGGGCCTGTCGCGCCGCCTCCGGGAGAGGATAGCGGTCGACGGTCGCTGCGATATCGTCCGCGGCGTCACCGTCCCAGCCACGCATGACGTTCGGCAGCAACCGGTCCACACCGTAGGCTTCCTTGCTGAACCAGATCGCGCGGCCCAGTTCGTTCTTTCGGTAGAAGTCCTGGTCGAAGTACTCGTAGAAGCGTTCGGTGTGGATCGAGATGTCCCTGAGCAGCTTCCGGGCCGCTGCCGAATAGTTGCCGGGCCCGTCAATCGACTGGCTGCCGCCGTAACAGATCAGCTTGCGACCCCCGACGTCGAACTCGTTACGCTTTGCATGGCCGCCGAAGTCGTCGTGGTTGTCGAGTACGAGAATGCGCGCGTCGCGACCGACGCGCTGGCGATAGAGAAAGGCCGCGGACAAGCCGGAAATACCGCCGCCGACGACGACGAGATCGTAGGTGTCGTCGGTCTGTGGCGCCGGCATCGGCCACTTCACGCCAGCCCATGACAGCGCGTGCGCCACTTCGAAAGAACCGGGATGGTTGCCGCGCATCCCCGTCAGTGCCGGCGGATAGACGCCGCTGGACAAGGCTTTCGCCAGGGCATCCAGCGGCGACAATGCGCTTCCCGCAGCAACCCCGAGCGCGATTCCGTTCAGGAAATCGCGCCGGGAGATTTTAAGTCTGTCCGACATGCCCCTCGCCCATTGCACACTGTGGTGCTTGTATGTCTCTCAAGCGTTGGATGTACCCGTACCGGGCGATGCAATTTCAATCCGAAGTCGATACTAATGGGAAACCTTCGCGCCGACCAACAGCAGGCGCTCCAGATTCCATATCATGACTGACACAGCCGAGTTACCGAGTCAGTGCGCAGGCCGCGCAGCATGCGTGGCGGTCGATTCCTAATTTCCCATTCCTGTCGTTGTGCCTATGGGCGATCCCGGTGGCGGTTCCACCGGAGCAATTCGCTGAAGGCTCGATGGGTCTTGCCGCATGCGTTCGATCTGCAAGCGGGCATGCGAATAATGCGCGCGCCACTCCGCATCCGTCTCTGCGCCTGCGCGCTGCACGAGCCAGCGGTCGAGCCGCTCGACGCCGTCGAGGGCCTGCGCCTTCACCTGGTTGTCTGCCTCCAAATCGTTGCCGAGAAGCATCAGGCGTTCCAGCACCTGGCTGTCGAGACGGCGCTGTATCGCGCCGGCCTCGCCGGATGACCGTGACGCCTGCCAGCTGACCGCAAGCAGGTCATCGACCAACTCGCTGAAAGACGGCTGCTCCGCCTGGTGCGCATGCAGCGCATTCATGCGCGCGGCGCGGGTAGGCTCGAGCAGCACATCGAGCGTGAGCGCAATTGCGCTGTCGGCGGGGCCGAACGGGTCAAAGGTGCCGCCGGTGACCGACGGAAAGCTTTCGCGAGACTCCGGAAAACCCGGCGGACGGGCATGGATCAGTTCGGTGACCGCTTCCGGTACACGCAATACCCCGGGAGCCAACGTATCGAGAAGCGCCTGCACCGCATGCCGTTGCCGCGCAGCTTCCACCGGTTGTCCCGGGTCCTGGCCGTCTCCGCGCAGCGCATAGGTGAAGTACCGGCCGCCGACCAGCTTCCCGACCGCCTGCAGCTGGTAGCGATGCAGCAGGAACACCGGCACCAGCACTTCCTCGAGCGTTGCGAGCGGACGGCCTGCGCGAATGTTGCGTTCCGAGAAGTTCTCGAGCGCGTAGGCCCGCACGCGCATCAGGTGCGCAAGCTCTTCGATGGCGTCAGCGCCGTTGTCCCACAGGTTGCCGTCGGGATGGGCGCTGCCGACCGCACGCGAGTCGCTGTCGTGAACGTACTTGAGGCCGGAGGCTATGGTCTCCTCGAGAATGTGCTCGCGGGCACTGGTCACGTCCGTACCATCCGGAAAATCCTGGTAGCCATATAGCACCACGCGCTTGTCCCACGCGCCGATTTCGTCGGTATAGGCTTGCGACAGGTCCAGGCTGCCATCGCCGTTGAAGCGCACGAGCGGAAACGGGTAGTCCATAACGGAAGCGCGCTCCTGCGTACTCGCGGCGAAATTGTGCTCGATGCCGATCGTGTGTCCTACCTCGTGCGCCGATAACTGGCGGATGCGCTTGAGGGCCATCTCGAGCATCGGGTCAGCACCTTCTCCGGCCGATGATTCGTCCGCATACGGCGCGAGCAGGCCTTCGGCGATCATGTAGTCCTGGCGCACCCGCAGCGATCCCAGTGTCACGTGACCCTTCATGATCTCGCCGGTTCGCGGATCCACGATGGAAGAACCGTAGGACCAGCCGCGGGTGGAACGATGCACCCACTGGATGACGTTGTAACGCACATCCATGGGATCGGCGCCCTCCGGCATCAGTTCGACGCGGAATGCATCCTTATAACCTGCCGCCTCGAACGCCTCGTCCCACCACCGTGCGCCCTCGAGCAAGGCAGAGCGAATTGGCTCCGGCGCACCCCGGTCCAGGTAATAGACGATGGGTTCAACCGCTTCGCTGACATCGGCAGCGGGATCCTTCTTCTCCAGGCGATGACGCCGCGCATACGCGACCGTGAGCGAACCGCCGATCTCCGAGGCGTAGTCGTAAAACCCGCTGCCGCCATAGCGAAGGCCAATGAGCCCGGCGCGAGGGTCGTAGGGCAGCGGTTCGTAGTTGTTGTCCGGCAGCCGGATAAACGAATGATGCAGGTGCACGGTGACCAGCGTCGGGTCCGGCACGACCGTCCGCAGGAACTGCCCGGTCGGCTTGCCGCGGAAGGTGACGGTTGCTTCGATCTCCGAGTTATCCGGGAATGCCTTCGTGCGCGGCAGGAAGATCGCCGAGCGCGACGGGTCCGCCTCGTAACTACCCTCGCCGGCATCTGCCAGGCTCTGCCCTATGCCATGGGCGTCGCGCAGGAAAAAGTCGGTGGCGTCGACGATCGTGGCGCCGTCCTCTTCACTCACGCGTTCAAAACCCCACAGCACCGAGCGCGCAAACGACTCTTCCACCGCCCGCTTCTCGTCCGCGTCGTCGCCGGACGCCCGGTAACGCAGGTTGTTTGCAACCAGCAGCACCTTCGGTCCCGAGCGCTCGAATTCGACAATTGCGTCAGACCCCAGCTGACCCCGGTCGAGGCCCAGGTCGTTCGAGCCGACGCCACGCGCCAGCGAAGACTGGTAGAGGAACGGCTCGTCGAAATTTTCGATGCGCAGCAACAGTCGACCTTTGCTGTCGTCCCAGTAGAGATCGATGAAACCTTCCAGCCTGTCCAGCCTCCTTAAATCAACCGCTACTTCCTTGTCGCCCGCACCCGTCGCGCTGTCACAACCGTAAGAGGCGCAGGCGAAAGCCAAAAGAATGAAAATCAATTGTCGGTTCGGCATCAAGGCTCCTGGTCCGTCCGTGCTAGCGCAGTACGCGCTCGAGAATATCAAGAAACATATCCGCGTCTTCCTCCGACAGGATCATCGGCGGGCGCAGTTTGAGAATGTTGTCGTCGCGGCCGATCGTATTCGTCAGCACACCTTCGTTGCGCAGGGTCTCGACAATGTCTGCGGCATAAGCGGTGGCCGGCTCCCTGCTCTGCCTGTCGGTTACGAGCTCCACCGCGATAAAAAACCCAGTGCCGCGGATATCCCCGATACTTCCACGGTGTTCGGAAATACGAGACAGCCCACGGAGCAAGTGTTGCCCGACGTTCAGTGCGTTCTGTTGCAGCTTTTCTTCCCTCAGCACATCGAGCACGGCAGTGCCCGCGGCGGCGGAAACGGGATTGCCGCCGAACGTGTTGAAGTAATGGCTATCTCGCGCGAAGGCTTCCGCGATGTCGCTGCGAGTTACCGTGGCGGCCAGTGGGTGGCCGTTGCCCATGGGCTTGCCCATGGTCACGATGTCGGGCACCACGTCGTCCAGCTCGAAACCCCAGAAGCGTTCACCTGTCCGGCCGAGCCCCGGCTGCACTTCGTCCGCAACGAACAATCCTCCTGCGTCGCGCGCGTGCCCGGCGGCGCGCGACAGGTAACCCGGCGGCACCGCAACGACACCTTCGGAAGAGATGATCGTATCCAGCACCAGCGCCGCGAGCCTGATGCCGCGACTCCGCAAGGTTTCTATCCCCTGTGCCACGTGCTCCGCGTAACGCTCCGCGGCATCTTCGCCGCGATACCGGCCGCGGTAGGTATCCGGAGCGGGTACCGCCACGACGTGCGGCGGCAGCGCGTCCCGTGCGTACTCGGTGCTGATCTCGGAGATTGCCTGCGAGTTTCCATGGTACGAGTAGTCGGTCACGATGACGCCGGTGCCGCCTGTAACGGCGCGCGCAATGCGCAAGGCGAGTTCGTTCGCCTCGGTGCCGGTGCAACTGAACATCGCGACGGTGAGCCCGTCCGGCAACGTAGTCGTCAGCTGCTCCGCGTAGTCGAGCACCGATTCGTGCAGGTAGCGCGTGTGGGTATTGAGCAGGCTGCTTTGCCTGGCGATCGCCTCGACTACGCGCGGATGACAATGCCCGACATGCGGCACGTTGTTGTACATGTCGAGATAGCGGCGATTGCCGGCGTCGTAAAGCCAGGCGCCTTCGCCGCGGACAATGTGCAGCGGTTCCTTGTAGAAGAGACTGTAGGCAGGACCCAGCAACCTCTTGCGGCGGGCCAGCAGCGAGTCAGCGCTTGACGGCACTTCAGCCGCGGCGGTCACGCTTCCGACGCATCGCCCGCACCGTCGTCGGCGTACTCGAGGTCTGCCCGCGTCAGCCATCCGGCGATGAGACCGCTGACCAGCAGGAACACAGACATCGAGAACAGGAACTCGGGGTAGCTGCGGGTGATCCCGCAGTAATAGGAGGCGATGACGTTGAATGCCTGGAAGGAGTTGATGACCCTGTTGTTGCGCTTGACGATTTTCGGGAAGCGCAACGTCGACACCATGAGCAGCGCGAGCGTCACCATCAGGACCGGCAGGTAAAGTTGTAGCGGAAGGTTGGCCGCGACTTCCTCATAGCGGGTGAGCAGGATCACCGCAGTCGCGGTGAGCCCCCCGCCTGCCGCGGTGATCGGCACGCCGCTGAACCAGCCTTTTACCGGCTTGTGCGACGACAGGTTGAAGCGGGCCAGGCGCATGGCGCCTGCCAAAACGAAGATGCCGATAGAACCCAGCAGCACGGAAAACCAGCCAGTGCCCGGTTCAATCGCGCCGATCTGTATGCCAGCCTGCAAAACCAGCATGGCCGGGGCAACGCCGAACGCCACCAGGTCCGCCATCGAGTCGAATTCCGCGCCGAAGCTCGAAGTCGCCTTCAGAAGTCTCGCGGTAAGACCGTCCATGACGTCCAGCAGGCCGCACCAGACGATCATCCATGCCGCCAGCTCCAGCTCGCCGAGCTGGCTGGTGACGATGGATGTCAAACCCAGCAACAGGCTCAGTGCGGTGAAACTATTCGGAACGGTGTAGCGAAACTTGCTCAAAGATCCCATACCCCTCGAAGATTGCCGTGCATTCTGCACGTGCTTTGGTGCCACGGCCACCGTTACGGCCTGAAACACCGTCGGCCACTCAGCGCGAGAAGCGTCTCCCGCCGGCGATGCCGATCGGCCCGCGCGGCACCACCACCTGCATCGACACGCCGTCGCGGCGAACATCCACGACCACCTGCTCCCCCGGCTGCCCTTCCAAGGTCTGCCGCGTAAGGTCGGACATGCTGAAAATCCGCTTGCCGTCGTAGCTCGTGATTTCGTCCCCCGGCATCAGTCCCGCGCGCTGTGCCGGCGAGCTTTCCAGGACGCTCGACACCGCCACGCTGGTGGGCCGGCCGCTTGCCGCCAGGTAGCGCTCGTATTCGGCATCACCCAGCTCGTTGCGCAGCGCGTCGCTCGCGGCGGTCCTGCTCTGGAAATAGTTCATCGCGTCGCCGGTCCGCTCGGCTTCATAGCGTGCCTGCAGGGCCTCCATCTGCAGTTGCGACTCCCGCTGTACGATCCATTCCGCCTGTCCCGGCTCGAAACCTGCCTCGACCAGCCGCTCTGCGCGCCCTTCCGCGCCCCTCCGTCTCCTCGGGTTCGGCGGCGCCGTTTCAACGCGCTCGAAGACCGCCGACCGGTCGAGAGCAACATCCTCGAAAGCAACATCGGATCGTCGAGCCATGAGCGTCTCGAGCTCCCCTGTCAGGATGAACAACTCTTCCTGCAGCAACTGGCGTGCATACCGCTCATCACTCACCGCCTGCTCGAGTGCCCTGATGCGCGCCTCCGTCGAAAGCGACTGGTCGAATGTCAGGTCCTCAGGCTCGACTGCACGCTGCACTGCACCCAGGCCATCTTCGGGTTCGTGAGCGATCCAGCGCGCGCCGGCGGCGGCAGCGAGGATCACCCCGACGGTAATGGCTGCGATGGCTTTTGGCTGCATTCGAACTCCCACCCTTGAAGCACCGGCGAACGATGATTTGATTGTATCGCGCGGATACGGTTCCTTCGCAGGGTGCCTTTGAAACCGGCCCGGAGCCTGCCGCGGGCCGCTGGCGGCGGCACTTACGTCGCGCCGTTGGCGCCTCGTTCAATATCTTTTGCGACATCCTTGAACTAATATCTTTTGTACAACAAGCAGGTCAAACCTTGAGCAAACTGCGCATATTCATCTCGTCACCCGGCGATGTGTTCGAAGAGCGGGCGATAGCGGAGCGCGTAATCCAGCGCCTGCAAAGCGAGTACGTCGGGCGGGTAGTGCTCGAGCCAGTGCTGTGGGAACACGAACCGCTCGTGGCCACGGCACATTTCCAGGAGCAGCTGGTTCGGCCTTCCGAATGCGACGTCGTGGTCTCGATCCTGTGGTCGCGACTGGGCACGCGGCTGCCAGCCGGCTTTTCCCGCGCCGACGGGTCCCGTTACGACTCAGGCACGGAATATGAGTTCGAGGACGCCCTCGAAGGCTACCGGGCGAACGGCAAGCCGGACCTTCTCGTCTACCGCAAGACCGCGCCGCCCTCCGTCCGTCTCGATGACGAGAACGCCCTGCTCGAGCGTCTGCAACAAAAGAAGAAGCTCGATGATTTCGTCTCCCGATGGTTCCATGACAAGGGGGAAGGCACGCTTACCGCGGCGTTCCACCAGTTCGAGTCCCCGAGCGACTTCGAGATTGCGCTCGAAGGGCATCTGCACAAGCTGATCGAACGAAAACTGCCGGAAGCCCTTGCCCGCGGCGGCGAAGTGGCGGCGGTGTGGAAGAAGGGCTCGCCCTTCCGCGGGTTGCACGCGTTCGAGTTCGAGCATGCGCCGGTGTTCTTCGGGCGGACGAAAGCGGTGTCCGACATATTGCATGCGTTGAGGCAGCAGTCGGCGCAGGGACGCGCGTTCGTGCTGGTCCTCGGCATGAGCGGGGGCGGCAAGTCTTCCGTGGTGCGTGCGGGCGTGCTGCCCATGTTGATGCAGCCGGGCGTCATCGAGGGCGTCGCGCTGTGGCGCCGCGCGGTGTTTCGCCCCTCGGACACGCCGAACGACCTCTTCACCTCGATGGCGACCGCGCTGCTTCGCGAGCACGCATTGCCCCTGCTCGACTCCGATGGCGAGGGTCCCGCTGCCCTCGCTCGTGTGCTGCGCGAATCGCCGCATGCGGCGGTGCAGCTCATCAAGAGTGCGCTGGACGGCGAGGCGGCGAAGCTCACTGCCGCACGACCGGGCAACGCCACAAAGCTCAGGTCCCGCCTCGCGCTGGTCGTCGACCAGATGGAGGAAATGTTTACCCAGGACGGCGTCACCGCCAAAGAGCGAAAGGCCTTCGCCAACACGCTGGATGCGCTCGCGCGTTCCGGTCGCGTCTGGGTCATCGGCACGCTGCGCAGCGACTTCTACCCTCGCCTCGTGGATCTTCCAATGATCGGTGCGCTCAAGGAGGGCGCCGGCCAGTACGACCTGATGCCGCCGGTCGCAAGCGAAATCGGGCAGATGATTCGCCTGCCCACGCGCGCCGCAGGGCTCAGGTTCGAGGAGGATCCGGCAAGCAGCGAACGGCTGGACGACATGTTGCGCGATGCGGCCGCCGAGCGCCCGGAACTGTTGCCGCTCCTGCAGTTCACCCTCGAGGAGCTTTACCAGCGGCGCACACCGAATGGCATGCTGACGCTTGATGCCTATCGCGAACTCGGCGGTGTCGAGGGCTCTCTCGCGAAACGCGCGGAGACGGTGTTCCGCGAACAGTCTCCCGAGGTGCAGGCGGCACTGCCGCGAGTGCTCAATGCGCTGGTCAGCATCGAGCAGGACGGTCATGAAGCGATCGGGCGCAAGCGCGCGCCATGGAAAGACGTCTCCACGGACGAGGGGCGTGCGCTGCTCGAAACCTTCGTTGCATCGCGGCTGTTCGTTACCGAACTTGCGGATGACGGCAGCGCAGTGGTCACCGTCGCACATGAGGCATTGCTGTGGCACTGGCCGGCGGTCCAGGAGTGGGTCGCACAGAACCGCGACAACCTGCGCATCCGGGGCCGGGTCGCCGGCGCGGCCGCCCGCTGGGCAGCGGAGAACAGGCCCTCAGACCTGCTGCTGCCGCGCGGCAAGCCGCTCGGCGAAGCGGAGACCCTGCTACAGCAGGGCATCGTCCTGGATGACCTCGAAACGGATTTCATCAGGGCTTCGGTCGCGCGGGCGAAGCGAACGCAAAAGCTCAAAAGTGCGATCGTCGCGACGCTCGCCGGCATGGCGATCATGGCGGGCAGCGCCGCGTTCTGGGCGCAGCAGCAACGCAACCTGGCGATCGAGGCAAGCCGGCGCGCCGAAATCGAGGCCGAGACCGCGCGCCAGACCACGGACTTCATGGTTGGCCTCTTCGATGTCCTCGATCCCGGCGAAGCGCGCGGCAACACGGTGACGGCCAGGGAGATCATGGACCAGGGCGCGCAGCGGATCGAGCAGGAGCTGGCAGGCCAGCCGGCCACGCAGGCGACGCTGATGGAGACGATGGGGACGGTGTATATGAGCCTCGGCTTGTACGACCAGGCGGCATCGCTTCTGCAAAGCGCGCTGGACAGACGCAAAGCCCTTTATGGCGACAGGCACCTTGAAGTAGCCCGCTCATTGCAGCGGCTCGGCGAAGTCCTGAAGCTCAAGGCCGAGTACGAGCCGGCCGGGTTGATGTTTCGTGACGCATTGGCGCTCCGTCGTGAAATGCTCGGCAACGAACACGTCGATACGGCGCGCAGCATGTACGGACTCGCGGACCTGTTGGGCAGGATGGGTGAATTTTCCGCGGCCGAGCCGCTGTTCCGTGAGGCACTGGTCCTGCAGCGGCGACTGATCGGCGAAAGGAGCAAAGAGACCGCACAAAGCCTGGAAGGCCTCGCGCTGAACCTGTACGACCAGGGCAAATACGGAGATGCCGTTCCACTGCTGCGAGATGCCGTCGCGATGCAGCGTGAGTTGCACGACGGGCCGCACCCGGACCTCGCCCAGGCCCTGAATAACCTTGGCTTCGTCATCAGCGAGGTGGGCGAGTACGAGGAATCGGAGCAGCTGTTCCGCGAGGCGCTGGCGATGAAGCGGGTGTTGTATCCCGGAGACGCACATCCGGAAATTGCCATGGGCCTCAACAACGTTGCGTTCGTCTTACATGACCAGCGCAAATTCATTGAGGCCGAAGTACTGTATCGCGAAGCTATCGACATGCAGCGAAAGCTGCTCGGTGACGACCATCCGGATGTCGCGATGGCACTAAACAACCTTGCGTTCCTGACTTACGAGAAGGGGGATCGGGATTCTGCGATCACAATGTCGAGAGAAACCCTCGACATGTTTCGACGAACCGTCGGTGACGAGCACCCGTCCGTCGCAAGGAGCATGAACAACCTGGCGATGTGGCTGATGGAAGCCAACGACTACGCATCGGCCGAACCACTTCTTCGCGAATCTCTTGAACTCCGCAGGAAACTGCTGGGGGCGGAGCACGCTGACGTGGCCGCGAGCATGACTCTGCTGGCAGCACTTCTAATAGACTCGGAACGCTATGAGGAGGCACTATCGCTTGCAGCGGGTGCAAAGGCGATCTGCATCGAGGCGTTTTCTCCGGACCACTGGCGCACGGCCACTGCCGCCAATGCTGAAGGAGCTGCACTCGCGGGCCTGCAACGGTATGACGAGGCGGAGAAGTTGTTGCTCGATAGTTTCAACGTGCTACGCAAAGACCCCGGCGCTCTACCCTTCTATACATCCAACGCCAATCGATGGCTGGCAAAGTTCTACAACGCTCGCGGTCGACCTGGCGAAGCCGCAAAGTACCTTGCCATGCGCGCCGAAGGTGAGCATCGCGAGGATTGACGGTTTCCGAACCGCTCGGCAACACCTCCCTGCAAGTTGTTGTTTTACATAATAGTAATAGCTGTTGCTGCCGCTCTAAATCAAGAGTATTGTGCTCCTCGAACACGCATGTGCGACAGAACAAGAAGTAATGGTGCGTTGCGTGCAGAGAACTACAACGAATTGGCCCCCAGCCGTAATCGGCAACCGACGGAAACGATTCACACGGATTGTGGGCTTTTTCGCTCATCGCTAGCTCGATGATTTGCGAACTCTTTGGGAATTTCCATGACACTCAGAATGATAAGAAACGCCGCGATTGTGTTGGCATGCGCATTCGTGCCAGTAACGCTTCCTGCTGCACCTGGTTACGGCCCGATCGTCGAATTCGAGGGTCGGCACTACCAGGTTGTTGTGCACAATGGCGTCAGTTGGGCGACCGCGAAGCAGGCGGCTGAGGCCCGGGAATTGGAAGGGGTTGCCGGCCACCTGGCAACGCTCACTTCAGAAGCCGAGGACGAATTTGTCAACTCACTCCGCAGCTCCGTTGCACTGACGAGACCCGAGGTCTGGGTCGGCGGGTTCCAGGAGTCGTGCAACCAGGAGCCGGGATGCGACTGGCAATGGCTGAATGACGAGGGCCCCATTGGAACGTCCCAGAACCCGCTACTGTCGTACTCGAACTGGCTGGCCAACGAACCGAATGACAACGCGGGTCCCGGGAGCGAACGCCATCTCGCTATCGGCCTGGGTAACGACTTCGGCTGGAACGATGAGGGCGCCCTGGGCAATATCGGCGGCTACGTTATCGAGTTCGATACCGCCACCATCATCGACCCTGCCCAGTGCCTGAGCGGTGGCCCCGGCTGCGATACGACAGCGGGGCAGACCATGACTCTGCCGCCGGTCGCTTTGCAGCAGGACGCTTCAATAGGCGTCAGGACCTACGAATTCACCGACGACCCGTCGCGCTGCGGCAAAGATCCGCTGGTCCTGTTCGGCGAAAGCGACCCGAGGCCCGACCTGATCATCCCCCCGTACCTCTGCGGTTCGCCGAAATTCATGGTAGTCGAGGTCGATACCGAGGGTTTCGAGGTCCGCCAGGGCACCATACTGGTCGAAAATGAACCCCTGGATGCATTGCCGGGCAACCTGTACGAGTGCACCGGGCCGATTGCCGGGTCGAATCCGGATCCGCAATACCGGGATGTCGTGGCCTGGCAATCAACTGACCCCACGGCCATGCTCGAGAACGGGCTCGGGCACACGGTGGACCCTGTCTTTGCGGGTGCACTGGGCGAATTTACCTTCGAGTGCGGCAGTTCGCGGGGCAAGATCAAGGGCCTTTCGTACTACGTCATCGGCATGCACATCGACTTCGGTCCCGGCTACGAGCTGCAAGCGAACGCAGCAGGCAACCACAGCATGTTCGTTGCGCTAACCCGTTACAAGCTGCTGTTGCTGCAGGCTTCGGTAGTGGAATCGAAACCGGCCCTATCGAAGTCGATATTGACGAAGCTTGCCCACGCGGCGTTACGGGCACTGGTGAAGACTACGATCAAGCTGCACGATCGCGGCAAGTACGAAACGGCCCTGGTGACCATCAAGCTGTTCCTTTTCGGTGCCGAAAATCTCGCTTACAAGCCAATCCCGGGCGAGAACTACCACGGCGAGCACCTGATGCGTGGAAGCAATATCCAGTTCATGTACGAGGAGAAAGTCATACCCTTCGCGCCATAGGGACGACTCGAACCTGGGGGCGTGATGACGGGTGGGCTCCGGAGTGTAATATCGGCTGATGCAACGGCCAGTATCCTCTTCGTAGCTCAATGAAGACGAGCGACGCTGGCAGCAGCGCTGAAGGAATCGACGACAGAAGTCAGTTCGGGCTGCCGCTGGTGGTCGCGGTAACGGGCCACCGCGACCTCGTCCCGGGGGAAGTGCCCGCGATACGCCAGCGGGTCAGGGATCTCTTTACCGACCTGTCCTCACGAGCCGGGGAGCGCAACCTGCGGGTGATGTCGCCCCTTGCCGAGGGTGCAGACCGGTTGGTTGCAGAAGAGGCGCTCGCGCTGGGGCTCGAGCTGATCGTCCCGCTGCCGATGCCGCGCGAACTTTACGCCCTCGATTTCGAAGACGAAGATTCTGCCGGCGAGTTCAACCGGCTGGCCGCCCGCGCATCCGAGCTCTACGAACTGCCGCTTGCCGCCGGAGTGACGCAGGACCAGCTTCGAAATTCCGGCGAGGCACGGGCCCGGCAGTACGCGCAGCTTGGCGTGTTCCTGTGCGCCCATTGCCATATCCTGCTGGCGCTCTGGGACGGGAAGCCCTCGGACGAACTCGGCGGCACCGGCCAGATCGTGCGCTTTCATCACGACGACATCATGCCGGGATACGCCAAGGCATCGGTCGCAAGCCAGCAGATGCTGGTCGACGATGAGAGCGACCTCGTCTATCACATCGTCTGCTCGCGCCTGCGGGCGGAGGGCGCGCCGCCGCCCGACCTGCAGCCGCTCGACTGGTGGTGGTTCACCAAGGACCGGGACCACCCCCGGAGCAAGGAGCTACCCCGGCAGCATCGCATGATCTTTGCCCGAAGCAGCGAGTTCAGCCACGATTCCCTGCGCTTTGCCGAAAGCATAGAGAAGGAGAAATATCCGCTACTGGACAATGAAGCGAGCAGCCATCTCCCCGCCGGCCTCGAGAAGATCAACCGCCTTTTCTGCATTGCCGACTGGCTTGCGATTCATTACCAGAAGCGCACGCTGGCGGCCTTTCGCGTCACACACGTGCTGGCATTCTTCATGGGACTGATGTTCCTGCTCTATTCCGATATGGCGGCCCTGCAGTACTTCATGTTCGCCTTCCTGCTGTTCTTCCTTTGCGCCGCCGCCGTGCAGTTCGTCGCGACACGGCAGGCGTGGCACCGCAAGTACCTGGACTACCGCGCTCTTGCAGAGGGCCTGCGGGTGCAGTTCTACTGGGCCGCCGCAGGCGTCAACAGTGACAGCATTTCGAAGTTCGCTCACGACAATTTCCTGCAAACGCAGGACCCGGAACTCGGTTGGATTCGCAACGTGATGCGCGTCGCCGGCACGCGCTGCGACGCCGAACCGGCGGCGAGTCCCGAGGGCCTTGCATTCGTCCTGCGTGAATGGATCGGCGATACCGACTCAGGACAGCTGGGCTACTTCCGCAAGAAGGGGCTGGAGAGAATCCGCAAGAATCGCATCACCGAGCGGCTGGCGAAGCTGAGCCTGCTGGCAAGCGTCATCGTTATCGCTTCCATGGTGGTGGCCGGGTCGTTCATGTCGGCCGAACTGCGCGACGGACTGATGATCGGGATGGGTTCCGTACTGCTGCTTTTCGGAATCCGGCAGGCGTATGCCCACAGCACGGCGGAGAAAGAACTCATCAAGCAGTACGAATTCATGCTGCGTATATTCCACAACGCCCGCCGACGTCTCGGCAATGCCACGGACTCCGCGGAACAACGCCAGATCCTGCGGGCGCTTGGTGGGTCTGCCCTGGACGAACACGCGGAATGGATCCTGATGCACCGCGACCGCTCGCTGGACCAGGGTGAAATCTGGCGGATGGGAAGCTGAATGACTTCCGCAAGGCCCGGACGGCGAACGCCGGCCGGAACTCCTGTCTAAGGCCGTCATGTGGCGGCGGCACGGGCCCGCAGCCGAACAATAAAACGGAGTCCCAGATGAACCGCATCGTTATCTCGCTAGCCGCCGCGGCGTTATTGTGTGCCGGCGCCCTGCCTTCAGCCGCAGAACCTACCTCCCAGGAGGGGGGAGTCGACCCTGCCTACACCTGGGATCTCACGGAACTCTTCCCGACGCGGGAAGCATGGGATGCCGCCCGCGAGCAGGTGCTCGCCGATTTGCAGAAGATCGACAAGCACCGCGGCACGCTTGGCGAAAGCGCTGACTCGCTCTACCAGGCGCTGGACCTGGTTTCCGATACCACGCGAGCCGCGCTACGCGTGTATGCGTACTCGAGCCTGTCGCGGGACGAAGACCTGCGGGTCACCGAGACGGAGGAAATGAACCAGCTCGGCGACATCATGTACGCGCGTTTTACCGAGGCGACTGCCTGGATCCAGCCGGAACTCCTGGACGTGGGGCGGGAAGTGATCGAGTCCTATATCAAGGAGGACGAGAGGCTCGAGCGATTCGCGTTCCAGCTAGACAACGGCCTGCGAAACGCGCCGCACACGCTGGGAGACGAAGCCGAAGAGACACTGGCTTATTTCACACAGACCTTCGGTGCCGCGAACAACATCTACAGCATCGTCGCCAACTCGGACATCCCATGGCCAACGGTCACGCTGTCGAGCGGCGAAGAGCAGGTTATCGACGCGCAGGGCTACAGCCGCTGGCGCCAGAGCGAAGACCGTGACGATCGCAAAATGGTGTTCGACACCTTCTGGGGAAAGTGGCTCGAATACCGGAACAGCGTAGGCGCCATCCTGAATTCGCACGTCCAGGCCCAGGTGTCGCTTGCGAAGGCGCGAAACTACGACAGCGTCCTGGACCGCGAACTGTTCCAGGACAACCTTCCACCCGAGGTTTACAGGATCCTCGTCGAGGAAGTGAACAAGGCACTGCCCACTTTGCACCGCTACTTCAAGCTCAGGGGCAGGATCCTGGGGGTGGAGCAGATGCACTACTACGACATCTACCCGCCGCTGGTGTCGCTGGACAAAACCTTCGATATCGAAACCACGAAGCGCATCACGCTCGAAGCGATGTCAGTGCTGGGCAAGGACTGGGTCGGCATGCAGCGCGATGCTATGAACCAGCGCTGGATGCACGTCTACCCGCAGCGCGGCAAGCAGTCAGGCGCGTACATGAACCCGATCGCCTACGACGTGCACCCGTACTTGCTGCTAAACCACAACGACGACTACGAATCGCTGTCGACGTTCGCGCACGAGTGGGGGCACGCGATGCACACCCTCTACGCGAAGCAGGCACAGCCCTTCGACACCGCGAACTACTCCACCTTCATCGCGGAAATCCCTTCGACCTCGCTGGAACTCATCCTGCAGGATTACATGTCCGAGAACGCCGCGACACTGGACGAGAAACTGTTCTACCTGGGATTCGGCCTCGAGGCCATGCGCGGTACATTTTTCCGCCAGACCATGTTCGCCGAGTTCGAACTTGCCCTGTACGAGGCCGCCGAACGGGGCGAGGCGTTGTCCGGCAAGAGGGTCACGGAAATCTACGGCGACATACTGAAGCGCTACCACGGCCATGACGAGGGCGTCGTGCTGATCGACGACCTGTACGCGAACGAGTGGATGTTCGTCCCGCACTTCTACTACAACATGTACGTATTCCAATATGCGACGTCGCAGACGGCGGGTACGGCGCTCTACGAGAAGGTCCGGAACGAGGGCAAGGCGGGCGTCGACAACTACAAGAACCTGCTGCGGGCCGGCGGCTCGGATTATCCCTACAACCTGCTCAAGGCAGCGGGCGTCGACCTCGCGACACCCGGACCCTATCGCGCGGCGGTACGCAAGATGAATGCGATCATGGACGAGATGGAGCGGTTACTGGCGGAACGCGACCGCGGATAACACCCGGCGAGGCCTATCGCGCCGGCCTCGCCGAAAGGATTTCAACCGGGCAGCCGCTGCCGGCGGTGTAGGGGCCTAAGCCTGTCGGCACGCTGACCACCTCGCCGCCCGCGAGCGTGCCGTTCAAACGCCGGTCCATGCGCCGCGGCAAGCCGGCGCTGTCCCGGACCTGCACGGCGAGGCGTATATCCCGTAACGGCACCGTCGTGTTGTTCTTGATCGAGACCACCAGTTCTCCGTTCGCGGCGGGGTCGCAGCGCGTCAGCAGGTATGCCCCGGGGTTCTGGCCGATGTCGAGCCGTACCAGCGAAGCTCTCGCGGCGTCGGCGATTTCGCCCTGCCCGCCGGCGACGACCTGGAAATGCTGGATTGCCGTGGCCCGGTCGCCGCGCTCAGCCGCAATATTGCCCAGCGTGAAATGCGCCGGCGCCGTCGGGAGGTACTCCAGGCTCCTTTGCAGGTCCCTTACCGCGCTGTCGTCATTGCCGAGACGCTCGTAGGCGCGGCCCCGCTGCAGGTAGTAGTAGAAGAAGTCGTCACGGCGATCGATCGCATGGTTGAAGTTGGTGACGGCCATGTCGTACTGCTCGTTGATGATCCGGGCATCGCCGCGCAACGCGTAGAAATGAGCTTCCTGCGGAAGGATCGCAATCGCCTCCTCGGCTTTCGCCATGGCAAGTTCGGCGTTCTGTTCCGCCAACGCCTTGCGCCCTTCATCGTATGCCTCGTACGCCGGCAACACCTCCTCGGTTCGCTCGAGCGCTTCCTGGTAACGCCCGGTTCCCAGCTCGCCACCGGGAGGAAGGGAAGCCAGGGTCGCGATATTCGCATCGACCCGTTCCTGCGACGGCGGGTGGCTTGCAAACAGCCCGCTCAACCAGTCGCTCCTCTGGCCCTCGCTCAGGCGCACGAAGGTCTTCTGCAGCGAAACCGCGCCTTGCGGGTCGTAGCCCGCCCTCGACATGTACTGCATGCCATAGTGGTCTGCTTCCAGTTCCGCGCCGCGGCTGTACTTGAGCGTCAGCAGCTGTCCGGCGAAGTTCGCACCGCCGACTGCCACTCGTCCGTAGTCGCTGTCACTGGTCGCGACGGCCGTTGCGAGGATCAGGCCCTGCATCAGCATGCCGCGTTCCATCTGCCGGGCCGAATGGCGCGCGGCCGCGTGCACGATTTCGTGGCCCAGCACGGCGGCAAGCTCCGCTTCGGATTCGAGTTCGGTCAGCAGCCCGCGGTTGATCGCGATCTTGCCGCCCGGCAACGCCCAGGCATTCGGCACCGAGTTGTTGAGGACGACGAACTCGTACGGCAG
>DATGQI010000219.1:0-5344 GCA_035304285.1 Woeseiaceae bacterium | reverse complement strand
CATTCAGGTTGGCGACGGTGGCGGCCGGAAGGTGCGCAAGTCGTCGACCGGGTATCACCTCAAGCAGCTGTTCATGGGGCACCAGGGAACGCTCGGAATCGTCACGGAGGCGACGCTCGAGCTGGTGCCAAGGGCCGAGGCCGAGTTCGCCGCGTTTTTCCTGTTCGACGATTTCGACAAGGCCTATCGCACTTTCGCCAAGATCGGAAAGAGCGGAATCGCCACGCTGGGCGGAGTGATGCTTTTCGATCCAGAGAAGGTCGATTACCTGCGGCGTGACGACGAGGCGTACATCGTCCAGCCAAAGTGGGTGAAGTCCGTCTGCGCCGCGGCGCTGTATGGCACCCGGCCGGAGGTCGAAGCGGCGTCGAAGATGTTGATGGAGCTTGGCCGAAGCTTGGGCGGCCGCTATATCGGCGACGAGATCGCCCCGTGGGACTGGGCGGCTCGGCATGACCGTTATGCGAACCCGCTTCACGGACGTGACGCCAATGGGCAAGTGCTGCCAATGAGCTGGCACTGTGAGGATGCCGCCGTGCCGTACAGCGAGGTGCCGGCAGTGCTGCGCAAATGGCATGAAATCACCGCCCGGTACATGGAGAAATACGAGCTGTTCGATGACTGGGGGTGCTTCGCGTACAGCAATGGCGCGCACAAGCCGTGGGGTGACCTTCTGCTGGAGATCGACCTGGGCTTGTGGGAAGAGAAACTGGACGAGGAAGGCTGGCAAGCCTTCGTGTCGCTCAAGCGTGAGATCGCCCAAACGGTGCTCGACCACGGTGGTTCGATCACCGCATGCCACGGTTCTACAAGGACTGGGGACGCGGAACTGGTTCCGATTGAGATGGGCGCGTCGTGGGAGGTCATGAAATTGCTCAAGCGCACGCTCGACCCGAACAACATCATGAACCCCGGGAAGCAATGCCTGGACGAGGCGTACCAGGGCGGAGTGTGAGAAATGAGCGACGAACCTTACCGCTTCGGACGCTATCGGCAGGATGAGCAACAACCGCCAGAGCCGCGACAGGTCACCGATCAGGTCGTCATGCGGTTCGACGACATTTACGAGGTCGATCCACGGCGGATGACGCGGTTTCGCCAACAGAAAATGCCAGCTTGGGACTCGCACCGGATCGCGGCTGCCCGTATGGACCATTTGGGATACTTGCAGCGGGCGTTCGCGGACGAGACCCTAACCGCCGATTGCGCGGCGGACCCCATTCCAGCCGACGAGCCAGACAAAAGTTAACCAACGTCCAAGGCGCGTTTAGGCAAATGATCTGTCAGAAGGACTTAGCTGGCACAGGGTGCCTGGCTCCCATTCACGAACGAGCCGCGCCCTGTGCCCGCCGAGACGATCGTGCGCCAGCCGGGCGCAGTCAATCCCGCTGCGCGAGGCCGGCCGAATTTCCCCAGAGAAAACGGATCGGTTTGGGTCGCAATAAATGCACGGCGAGGCCGCGTAAATTTATCGCGCTGCCCGGTTAGACCCGTGCGGATTGGGAGTCGCGGTGAGCAACCCATCAGATGTGCGAAAGCTGGACGAAGATGCGCGACAGCTTGCGTCGCTGGGCTACGTTTCCGAATTTAAACGCGACATGTCGCTTTGGGAGAACTTCTCCCTGGGATTCACCTATCTGTCGCCTGTAGTCGGCGTGTACTCCCTGTTCGCGTTCGCTCTTGCGACGGGCGGTCCGCCAATGATTTGGGCGGTTGTCCTGGCGGCGATCGGCCAACTGTTTGTAGCACTGGTGTTCGGTGAAGTCGTTTCTCAGTTCCCGGTGTCCGGTGGGGTTTACCCATGGGCGCGTCGATTATGGGGAAGGCGGTGGGCCTGGCTCACCGGCTGGGTCTACATGCTGGCATTGGTGGTCACGATCGCCAGCGTGTCCTACGGAGCCGGGCCGTTCGTGGCGATGTTCCTGGACATCACGCCGTCCACCGATGTGACGATCGTGTGCGCGATCGTGTTGATTCTCATCGTCATGATGCTCAACCTCGCTGGCACAAGGATCCTCGCGAAGGTCGCCTTCTTCGGCTTTGCCGCCGAATTGGCGGGCGCGGTCGCCGTCGGCGGGTGGTTGCTGCTCACCGAACGGCGCCACGGCCTCGGTGTCCTATTCGACTCGGCGGGAGTCGAGGGTTCTAACTCATACCTGCCGGCATTTCTCGCTGCGGCCCTAATCGGCGTTTATCTCTACTACGGCTTTGAGGCGTGTGGCGACGTCGCGGAAGAGGTGAGGAACCCTGGAAAGCGCATTCCTAGGTCCATGCGCATGACGATCTATATCGGCGGCGCGGCCTCATTCGTCATTACTTTGGCACTGCTGTTGGCTGTGCCGGACTTCGGCGCGGTGATCACCGGCGCCGACCCAGACCCGGTCACGACGGTGCTGCGCGGCGCGTTCGGCCCGGTGGGCTTCAAGGTAGTGCTCGGGATTGTGTTGATTTCGTTCCTGTCGTGCGCCCTGAGCTTGCAAGCTGCGGCCAGCCGGCTTATCTATTCGTACGCGCGCGACGATATGATGCCGGTCAGCCACGCATTCAAGAAGATATCCGCAAAAAGGCATGTGCCGCCGTATGCCTTGCTTTTGACGGCCATCCTCCCGATATGTATCGTGATCGCATCGAAGATTTCTGAGAACGCGCTGACGAAGATCGTGTCCTTCGCCTCCCTAGGGATTTATCTGGCCTTCATGATGGTGGTCATGGCCGCATTGCGGGCGCGGCTGAAGGGGTGGCGTCCGAGCGGGAAGTTCACGCTAGGTCGGTGGGGGTTGCCGGTCACGTTGACCGCATTGGGTTACCAGTTGCTGGCGGCGACGAATATGGCGTGGCCGCGAACGCCAGACGCGCCGTGGTACGACAACTACAACGTTTTGCTTTCCGCTGCTTTGGTAGTGGCGGCAGGGCTTGTCTACATGCTGATCGCCAAGCCATACGCGCGGACTGACCTGCCGCATGGTGACGCGATTGCCGAACCGTCAAACCGGAATCGGACTTCGCCGAAGCCGCAGGCAGAAAAGGGTCCTCTGACTGCTGATCACCGGGAGAAGGATAGGTAGTCGATTTGTGTCGTATGACTTTTCGTCATAGACCCAAAGAAAGGTGGACCTCAATGAGGAAGATTAAGGCCGTCGTTTATGGCGTTGGCGCTATGAACACGATCGCTACTCGGATGTTGCTAGATAAGGGTGTCGAGATCGTGGGAGCGCTCTCCCGCAGCGAGGCGAAAGTGGGCAAGGACCTCGGAGCCGTCACGGGGCTCGGCGAGCTGGGCGTCACGATCAGCAACGACCCCGCGGAGGTGTTCAAGCGGACGACGCCCGACGTCGCGGTTATCGCCGTCAACAGCTACATGGCTGACGCAGTGGAACAACTTCGGGCTTGCGCCGAGCACGGCGTCAACGCGGTCACGCTGAGCGAAGAGGCGCTGTACCCGTGGAAGACTTCGCCGGAGATCACCGAAGAGCTGGACGCCATCGCCAAGCGCACCGGGGCCACGCTTACCGGTACCGGACACCAAGACGTCTACTGGGTCAACATCGTCACCATGATGATGGGAACGGCGCACAAGATCGACTCGGTGACGGGCCGGGCCAGCTGGAATGTCGATGACTTCGGCCCTGAGGTCGCCGGGGACCAGCAGGTGGGAAGTTCGGTGACGGAGTTCGATAAGTGGTTGGAAAGCGCCAGCCGGCCGCCGACATTCGGGCGCAACGTGCTGGACGCGTTGGTCGCGCACACCGGCCTGACACCGACGAAGGTCACTACTACGACGCGGCCCGATCTGGCTCCCAGCCGGATGTACTCCAAAGCACTCCAGGTGGAGGTTGAGGAGGGCGCAGTCATCGGCTTCACCGATGTCGACGAGATCCGCACCGAAGAGGGTCCGGTGTTCACCTTCGAGATGTCCGGCCGGGTCTACATGCCCGAGGAGGGAGACATCAACCAGTGGGACATCGCCGGAGAGCCCGAGCTGACCCTGTCGAACGGCACTGTGCCAACCCAGATCACCACCTGCACGCAGCTGGTGAACCGCATCCCGGACGTGATCAAAGCCGAGCCAGGCTTCGTCACCATGGAGAAGCTTCCCGCGCTGCGCTATCGAGCCTTCCCGATGCACGAGTATGTCTGGGGTACTCGTTGAGTGATCCGGTTCGCGACTGAGCCACGAGTTGCAGGAGGCCGAGAAAACGCATGCTGACATTGGGCGACCTCCTCGACCACAAGGAGTTCGAGCTCGAACTGCTGACGGGGAACAAGCGGGCGCGCGAGCGGCCGATCCTCGGGGCGCACAACTCCGAGATGGCTCATCCGACCGAGTTCATCCCTCCGGATTGGGTGGTGCTCACGCTGGGCATCTGGCTGCGCGATCAGCCCGAGGATGCCCAGCGCGAGCTGGTCCGGGGGCTCAACGCAGACGGCATCTGTGCCCTCGGCTTCGGCGTCGGCGTAGCGTTCTCGCAGCCCCCGGCGGCCTTGCTGGACGAGGCCCGACTCCTTGAGTTCCCGGTTTTCCGGGTGCCCTACGAGACGCCTTACCGCGAAATCGTCGGATTCGTCAATAAGACGTTGATCGATACGGATTTTTCGTCCATTCAGCGCGCCTTTTCGATGCAGAACTATCTGCTGGATGCGTTCAAGGCTCGCTGGCCGCTGCAAGATTTGGCGCAGCGGCTGAGCCGCCTGTTGCACGGCGAGGTGTATCTGTTCGACGCGTCCGGCCGTATGCGGCTGGGCGAGTCCGACGAGCGCGGCGCGCAAGTCTGGCTGCGAATAATGCGACAGCGGGTCGGCACGTCCGCGGTGGCCGCGGACGACTTGCTCGCGATGCCGCTGATGGATGACGTCGGCCGCGAACAGGGTTGGCTGGCCGTGCTGGGCGGCAGCCGCTCGGCTTCGAATGAGCTCGTCCATGCCGTGATGCGTTTTGCCGAGAGGCTGTTGGACTTCGTGGACCTGCAACGCGACGCCGCGCGGGTCGAGGATCAGTTGGTGCGCGAGGAAGTACTCAAGGCTGCCCTTGAGCCGTTGACCACGTACGACGAGCGGGAACTGGCCGGGCGGTTCCGGCGTTTCGGCATCGACTTCACCAAACCGGCCAGGGCCGCGATTTTCCACGTCGGCGATAGAGCGGGTGCGGTTGCGCCGGAGCGCAGGCAGATGCTGGAGGACACGCTCGGGGCGCGCGGCATCCCGTTCCTCGCTATGGCCGAGCCGCGCGATCTCACCGTGGTTATGCAGGCCGAGGCAGACGAACTGGCCGCTTGGGTTGACGAGCTCGCCGAGCGCTTCGACCTGGTCGTCGGCGCTGGCCGAGAGATCACCCGGGTGAGGGACG
>DATGQI010000218.1:0-2635 GCA_035304285.1 Woeseiaceae bacterium | reverse complement strand
GAGTCCGGCCGTTTCGTCGAGAAGCCGTTTGAAATCATTTCGAACTTCGCGCCCGCCGGCGCGCAGTCGGCCTCGGCCACCGACATGGTGCGTTTCGCAGAGGCGATCCTGAATGGCGGCGAACTTGCCGGACGGCGCATTCTAAAGGCAGACACGGTGCAACAGATGCTGACCCGGGCTTTCTCGCATGACGACCGGCTGGCGGGCATCGCGCTCGGTTTCTATGAAACCGACTTCAACGGATTCAGAGTCCTTGGCCATGGCGGGGACACCTCATGGTTTCACTCCTTCCTCGGCATCGATGAGGAAAATGAACTTACGTTCTTCGTCAGTTTCGGCGGACAGGGCGGCAGTCCCGTACGCTCGGCCTTTGCGCCGGCGTTCTACAACGAGTATTTTCCAAGCGACACGCCGCGGCCGCAGCCGCCGGAGGACTTCGCGGAGCGAGCCGGCAAGTACGCCGGTGCATACTGGTTCTGGCGCAGCAACTTTTCTTCGATCGAGAGGGCGCTCGGGCTGGCGAACGTGGTGCAGGTGGCGCCGACGGGCGACAACACCCTGGTCGTCAGCCTCGCCGGGACAGCCAAGCAGTATGCGGAGGTCGCGGACAACCTGTTTCGGGAGCTGAGTCCCGACATTTCCCTGATCAGCGGCATCAGCCCTGAGTACGTGGCGTTCCAGGAGAATGATGACGGGGAAATCACCGGCTTCGTGATGGATGGCCTGCCGTTCATGTCGTTGCGGAAGCTGCCGCTTGCGGCCACACCGGCTTTCAATTTCGCTTTGCTCGGCCTTTCGCTGCTGGTGTTTCTGGGCGTCGCGGCGGGCCGCTGGTACCGGCGCTCCCTTATCCGCAGCCAGCCATCCGCAGACCGGGCGGCCATCAACGCCGCATTATTCGCCGCGGCCGCCAACCTGCTGGTCGTGATCACCGGCGCCATCGTTCTCGCCATCGTTCAAGACTCGCTGTTCAGTGGAATCCCGCCGCTGTTCAAGGTCTGGCTGCTGGTCCCGATGGTTGCGACTGCCGCCGGGCTCTACCTGCTGTTCCGTACCGTGCTCGTGTGGCGAAATGGCTTGCTTTCCGGTACGTGGGCGCGTGTGAGGTTCAGCGTGGTGGCGCTTTTTGCGCTGTTCATGTGCTGGTTCTATTACTACTGGAACATTCTTGGATATCAGTACCTGACGTGACGAATCATTCGCGCAAAATGGAATTCTCGGTTGAAACCTGGGAGTTCAAGTACCCGTTCGTCATCACGGGCCACACGTTCATGGACGTCGACCTGCTCTACCTGACAATTTCGGAGAAAGGCAGTACCGGACGAGGCGAGGCGGCGGGCGCTTATTTCCTGGGCGAGACGGGGCCGAGCATGATGGCAGACGTCGCAGCCGTTCAGGATGCGGTCGAAGCCGGTGCCAATCGCCAGCAACTGCGCGAACTGCTGCCGCCGGGAGGCGCTCGCAACGCCATCGACTGCGCGCTTTGGGACCTGGAGGTCAAACAGAAGAACAGCAGTATCTGGGAGCTGACCGAAATCAAACCCGGTCCTACCCGCACCGTACTGACCATCGGTATTGGAACGCCGGAGGAGATGGCCGAAACCGCGCGGACGCTGGACAGCCCGCTCATCAAGGTAAAGCTCGACGCTGACTTGCCGCTCGAGCGCGTATCGGCGGTACGGGCGGCACGCCCCGACAGCGACATCATCGTGGATGTAAACCAGGGCTGGACTTTCGAGCAGCTCGACGAGCTGGCGCCCCTGTTGAAGGATCTCGATGTCGCGATGATCGAGCAGCCTTTACCGCGTGGCGGTGACGACGCCCTTGAAGGGTACTTGTCACCGGTGCCGCTGTGCGCGGATGAATCCTGCCGGTGTATCAGCGAGTTCGAACAGGCGGCGCGTCGGTACCAGATGATCAACATCAAACTGGACAAGTCCGGGGGATTGACCGAAGCACTCCAGCTTGCCGCGCTCGCACGCGCAAGGGGAATGGACCTGATGGTGGGCAACATGATCGGCACCTCGCTTGCGATGGCGCCCGGCTACGTGGTTGCTCAGCTCTGCCGCTTCGTCGATCTCGACGGGGCCACGTTCCTGAAGAAAGACCGTGACCACCCGATGAGCTACAAGCACGGTGTGGTGTCACCGCCAGGTCGCGCGTTGTGGGGCTGAATGAGCGGTGCTGCCGTTGCGCTCTACAAAGTGAGGACTTCGATGCGGTACGTGAACGGGATGGCGAGCCGACTGCTCGTCGCCGGCGTCGCCGACATTATCGGGGTGGGCGCGCTTTCAGCAGCGCCGGACCCACAGTCGATCGACGCTTCCGTGCAGCGCGCAATGGAAGTTTTCAACGCCCCCGGCATGGCGGTATCGATCGTTCACGAAGGTGAACTCGTGCATTCCGCGGGATATGGAGATCTCGGGATCGAATCTTCACAGCGGGTCGATGACGGGACGCTGTACCAGATCGGTTCCGTCTCCAAGGCCTTTACCGCGGCGGCCATTGCGGTCCTCGCGGACGAAGGAAGGCTCGACTGGGACGACCCGGTAATCGACTATCTCCCCGAGTTCCGCATGTACGACGCCTGGGTGACCCGCGAGTTCACCATCCGCGACCTGCTGACGCACCGCAG
>DATGQI010000217.1:0-50910 GCA_035304285.1 Woeseiaceae bacterium | reverse complement strand
CTTTTTCAGGACCTGATGATGACGACGCTCGGCTGGATCATTCTCGGCGGCCTGCTGATGAGCGGCATTGCCATGGTAGGCAGCGTCACGATGCTGATGCGGCCAGCGACCCTCGACGGGTTGTTGTTGCCACTCGTCGCCCTCGCCGCGGGTTCCCTCATCGGCGGGGCTTTCCTTCACCTGATGCCGGCGGCGCTGGAGGCGATTGGTTCGGGTATCGAAGTCGGCATCGCCATGGTCGCCGGCTTTCTCGCGTTTTTCATCCTGGAGCAGCTCTTGCACTGGCACCACTGTCATCGTGCCCAAAGCGACTGCAAGCAGCCGTTGACCTACCTGGTTCTCATCGGCGACGGGCTGCACAACTTTCTTGGCGGCGTGGCGATTGCGGGCACGTTCTTGATAGACGTCCGGCTTGGCATCACGAGCTGGCTGGCGGCCGCTGCGCACGAGGTGCCGCAGGAACTGGGCGACTTCGGTGTGCTCGTCCGCGGCGGTTGGTCCAAGCGGCATGCCCTGCTGCTGAACGCATTGTCGGGGCTGACGTTTCTGGCTGGCGGTCTATTGACGTACTCGCTGTCGTTCCAGATTGACGTGCGTTGGCTGATACCTTTTGCAGCTGGCAATTTCATCTACATCGGGGCATCCGATTTGGTACCTGAGGTAAACAAGCATCACAGCATCGGCCATGCCGCCCTTCATTTGCTGATGTTTGTTGTGGGGCTGGTGACGATGCTTCTGGCCCGGGCAGTGACGTAGGGTTGCCGGCTATGGAACGGTCAGCCGCGACGCGACGAAACACTCTACCGACCTCGCGCCGCCGTACAATTCGTATGCATCTCTATTACTGATGGAAACCTAAGTTTTAGACCGCTTTCCCGTATAGTCCGGTATCTCCCGCGCTGGTAGACTGCGGAATGGGTAGCAATTCGCAGCAGCATGTGATGAGCAGAGCACCGGCGCATCAGGCCATTGTATTCGTCGTCGACGACGACGCGTCCATTCGTGATGGTATGCAGTTCCTGCTTCGTTCCGTGGAGCTCTCCGCGGAGACGTTTGCGTCCGCGGACGAGTTCCTCGACCGGTATGACGAGAACCAACCCGGCTGCCTGGTGCTCGACATCCGGATGCCGGGGCTCGGCGGGCTGGAGCTGCAGGAACGCCTGTCGGCGCTTGGCAGCTCCATGCCAATCATCTTCATCACCGGACACGCGGACGTGCCGATGGCGGTTGAGGCCATGCAGAAAGGCGCCTTCGATTTCATCCAGAAGCCGTTTCGCGATCAGGAGCTTCTTGAGCGTATCTCGGAAGCGTTGGCGGTGGATCGATGGCACCGGTCCGAGCAGGAGAACCGGTCAGAGGTCGAGGCGCGGCTCTCGAAGCTGACAAACCGTGAACGCGAGGTGATGGAATTGGTCGTTAAGGGAAAACCCAACAAGATCATTGCCTACGAGCTCGGCACCAGCCAGCGGACGGTTGAGATCCATCGTTCGCGCGTGATGGACAAGATGCAGGCGCGTTCTCTCGCTGAGCTCGTGCGCATGAGCCTGCAGCTGCAGATGTCGCGCGACTGACGACGTCGGCTTGGCGTTTCAGGCCACGCCCGTGTCGATCGCGTCGCTGACGAGCCGCAACAGGACCTCGGGGTTGATCGGCTTGTTCATGAGCCGGCAATTTTTCAGGTCTTCGACGTTTGCTGCGATCTTGGACGTGTCACCGGTAACGATAAAGGCCGGTATTCCCGCACCGAGGACGTCACGCATCGTCCCCGTGGCCTCGACGCCATTGGAGCCATCGGCGAGATGGTAATCGGAGATGATTAGCCGCACGTCATCCCGCAAGGTCTTTGCCAGCCGGCGCGCACCGGCCGCCGATTCAGCGACAGCGACGCGATAGCCTTCCGCGCGCAGGAGGAGCTCCCAGGCTTTTGCGACCTTGATATCGTCTTCCACGATCACGATCAGTCCGCCTGCCGACGGGGACATCGCGACCGGCGCTTCGGGGATCTGAGGCTGATCATCGTCCGAACGCGCACGCGGTATCCGCACGGAAAAAGAAGATCCCTTGCCCGGCGTCGACTCGACCGAGATGGTATGACCGAGGAGGTCAGCCAGCCGTCTTGTGATTGCCAGTCCCAGTCCCACACCCGCTCGCTTTCTCGACGGGCTCTTGATCTGGTGGAATTCCTTGAAGATGTTCGCGAACTGGTCCGCCTCGATGCCGATGCCGGTATCCGTGACCGTGATCGAAACGTCCTGCTCATGTTCGACGCAAGAAAGACGGATGCCGCCTTCTTCTGTGTAACGCACGGCGTTCGAGGCGAAATTTTGTATGATCTCGCCGAGGAGATGGGGGTCGCTTCGGACCTGGACTTTGCTGGCTTCGATGTCGAAACGCAGCTTCTTCTGTCGTGCCTGGCGGGATAGATTGGATGCCAGGCGATCGAAGAGGCGCTGGACCGGGAATTCCTCGACATTCGGTTCGAAGGCGCCCGCATCGAGGCGGCTGATATCCAGCAGCGAATTGAGCAGGTTGGTCATGGCCTCCAGCGAGTCCTGCTGGCTCTGAATCATTTCAAGCGCGAGCGGATCCTTGATTGTGCGGCGGAGCGCGCCCGACAGCAGGCTCAACGCCTGCAGGGGTTGTCTGAGGTCATGGCTGGCCGCCGCCAGAAACGCATTGTTTGCTTTCTGTGCGCGTTCGGCCGTTTGCCGCGCCGCGTTCAGCGCCTGCTCGATCTGGTGGCGCTCGGTCACGTCTCGAATGACGCTGGCAACGAACGAATCGGCACCCGAGTTGATCGGACTCAGGCTTATCTCGACCGGGAACTCCGTGCCGTCGCGGCGCAGCCCGACGAGTTCCATGCCGACGCCCATGGGGCGCACTCTGGGCGCGTCGACGTATCCGGCCCGATGCCGGATGTGGCGGGCGCGATAACGATGCGGCAGAAGCATCTCGATGTTCTCGCCCACCATCCGCTCGCGCGAATAACCAAACATCTTCTCCGCTTGTTTGTTGACGACAGCTATGCGCCCGTCGGCATCGACAACGACCATGGCGTCCGGCGCTGCGTCGAGCAGGTTTCGAAAGAACGAGTCGGGCGTCTGTACGGTGCGCAGCCCCCGGGATACTTCGGAGTCCGGAACGTTCCTGTCGCGCTCGCTTTCAGTCAATGAAGTTCCTCTGCGGATTTTCTGCCTATTATAACGGCGCTCCCCTTTTGCTATTGAACTGCAGGGCTGTTCTCGAGCGTTCGAGTTAACGCTTCGAATGATACAAAGGCAACGCTGGCATCCGGACGCGGTTAGGTCGTTTGTCGATGTCGCAAGCCTAGTGCGGCACCGGGTGGCGCGACAATAGGTTCGGGCCGCTGATCGACTGCGGAAAGTACTTATCCGGCACGGACCGCAGCGCGCAGGCAAGAGGAACAGGGGCCACTCCTCAACCGGCCATAGGTAACATTACTGATACGACCGGCTTATCCAAAGATGTTTAATCCGCGCCGCTGCATGTGAGCGATGATGGGGTGCTGGATGGATCGTAAAGGACAGGCGCGCTTACGGAAGCGGCTGGAGCAGAAAAGGAGCGAGCTGGGGGCGAGATTGCAGCGCATTCACGATAACGTGCAGCGTGCACTCGATCAGGACTCGGCCGAGCGAGCCAAACAATTGGAGGACAGTGACGTCGTAGACGCGCTGGGCAATGAGGCGCGCCAGGAGCTGCTGCAGATCGTGGCCACGCTTCGCCGGATGGATGACGGTCGATTCGGTACTTGCATCGGCTGCGATGCGCCGATCAAGGATGCTCGTCTTGAAGCCTATCCCTATGCTACGGAATGCATCGACTGCGCCAGGCGAAGCGGCGCCCGCGGGTCCGCAGCTTGACGGCTGCCGCCGTCTCGCCCACACAACTCCTGCGTCTGGTGCTTTAGCCGAATGCGGTGAAATTCAGCGCAGAAGACGGTTACGTCGAAGTTCGGCTATCCGGCAGCTCGTCGCATGCGACAATCACGATCATCGACGTTGGAGAGGGTATCGAACCCGGATTCCTGCCGTTTGTGTTCGATCGGTTTCGGCAGGCCGATGGCAGGAAATCGCGCCGCGTGAACAACTGCTCGAAGTTGTGAAAACTTGTTTCCAGAAGAACATGAAGCGCCATAAAGGGTTTGAGGACTCGCTGACTAGCCCGGTAAGCCGTCCCTGTCGATCAGGTATCCGGAGTGCGGCACGGTCTTGAGGAGCCTCGGCTCGGTCGGGTCCTTTTCGAGTTTTTGTCGCAGGCGATGGACCAGCTGTTTGAGAAGCTGCCGGTTGCCGCCAGCCCGGTTTCCCCAGACGTGACTGAGAATGCGTTCAGTCGACACTGTGCGGCCTCCATGGGCGAACAGGAGCTGCAGGAAGCGAACCTCGAGAGGGGTCAGGCTGATGGGTTGGTCGCCCAGGCCTTCGAGAGAGAGATCTTCCACTTTCAGGGTGAGCCCGTCGAACGATATCGTCCCCTCTGTTTCCATACCGACGCGGCGCAACAGCGCGCGTATACGGGCAATGAGGATGCGCGGGCTGAAGGGCTTCGTCAGAAAGTCATCGGCGCCGAGCCCAAGCGCGCGGATCACGTCCTCTTCCTCGCTGCGCACGGTGAGCATGATCAGCGGCGTCTGGCTGCGTTGCCGAATCTGCTTTGCCAGTTCGAACCCGTTCATCTGCGGCATGTTGATGTCGAGTATCGCCAGGTCCGGCTCTTCGCGCATGAACGCGTCCAGTGCCGACGCGCCGTCCCTGGCTTTGATCACCATGAAGCCTGCCTGCTGCAGGGCAAACGCGGTGACGGCAAGGAGGTCATGATCGTCATCGACAAGCAGGATTTTCATGCAGGCGCGTTCCTTGCAGATTCTCTTGAGAATTCCGTCGGTAGTTCCCTGGGCAATTCCACCTGGGCGCGCGTACGTGAGTCCGGCGTGCGCGATAGGCTCACATGACCGCCGTGCCGCTCCACGATAGAGCGCACGATAAAGAGGCCCAGTCCGAGCCCGCTCTCCTCGGGATCCTCTCCTCCGGAGCGGCGAAACTGTTCGAAGAGTGTCGCATCCTCCGGATCCCGCGGCCCCGGACCCTCGTCTTCGACCCAGAATGCGATGCCGTTCGGCGTAATGCGGCCACCGACACGGATCACACTACCTGGAGGCGCGAACTTGCTGGCGTTCGCCAGCAGGTTGACGAAGACCTGGGTCAGCCTCTGCTGGTCACCGCGGATTACCGGATGGCCCTCCGGCAGAGTCACATCGAGAACCTGGCCTCGTTGTTCGATCAGGGGATTGATCAGGTCCCGCGCTGCCTCGACTACCGCGTCCAACCTGACATCGTGGCGGCGGATGCTCAGTTGTCCCGACTCGATTCGCACGCTCTCGAGCAGGTTGTCGATGAGCCACGTAAGTCGCTGCACGCCGCGTTCCAGCGACGATACGAGCTCACGCTGCGCCGGCGGCGTCATGCTGCCGATGCCGTCCCGTAACAGTTCGATCGACGCGAGCTGGGCGGCGAGCGGTGTGCGAAACTCGTGGGAGATGTTCGCGAGCACGGTATCTCTCGTTCGGCGCACCGCTTCGAGATCCGTTTCGTCGCGCATGACCTGAACCTGCATCCCGTCATTGGCGGCCGCGCTTGTGATGACGACCCTGCGGACGCGGCCCGTCACCGGCTTGATCTGCTCCCGTGCTTCGGCCGATCCCGCGTTCCGCGCCTTCATGATGGGGCAGGCATATTCGCAAGGCCGTCTTCCCCGCGAATCGCGTTCCGGCTTCAGCACATCGCCGCAAAATTGCCCCAACGCGTCACTCGCGGATACCTTCAGCAATTTCTCTGCCTGGGGATTCAGGAAACGGATTTTCCTTTCCCGATCGACCGCATAGACTCCTTCCACAATGCCGCTCAAGACGGCTTGCGCATCGGCTTCGCGGCGGCGGATCTCATCCGTCAGGTCCACCAGGCTGCGGCGCATCTCTTCCATGGTGGTTGAGAGTATCCCCAGCTCCTTGCCGCCTTCTCCGGGTATAGAAGCGCCAAGATCGCCGGCACCGATACGGCGCGCGGCCAGGGTCAGGCGCTTGACGCCATCGATCCAGTGATGCCCGAGCATGATCCCGGCAAGCGTCGCCAGGAGCGCCACGACCCCTGCGATCAACAGCATCCGGCGCTCCAGTTTGGCGACCGGGCGCATTACCTCGGCTTCCGGAAGCACTGCCTGAAGCAATGCAACCGTTTCTCCGCTCGACGCCGAGACCGGCAGGCTCGCAGCGAACAAGCCGAGGCTCCTGATTCGGTCAGACACCGGCGCGGAAACAGCAAGGGCGTCGGAATTCAGTACGGCGAAATCGCCATCGCCCGCCTGGAAGGATGCGAAATCGAGGACCCGGATCTCCAAACCCACGCGTTCGCTCAGGCGCGCCGCGAACGGCCCGTCCATCTCACGGACCGCCATGACGTTGACATCTTCAAGACTGGCCACTTCCGCTTTGGCACCAACCAGCGCCGCACCCTGCGCCGCTCCGGTCACCAGAAACTGCTGTCCCTGTTCCTCCGCATCTTCCAGTATCGCCGGCCAATCGAGCCGCGAGCCTGTCGATGCAATGAGCGTCCCGTCACGCACAACGGCGCATCCATCGAGTATTGCCCCTTCGCAATAGCGCACCAGGTAAGGATCGAGGCCGTCCATGCTCGAACTGCGCAGCAGGCGAAGGAGGGTAGGGCGTTCGCCCAGCACCGCAGCCGCGGTTTGCACGTCTTCAGCGCCCTGGCGCAACGCTTCCAGGGCACTGGAGACGCCCAGTTCCACGCGCGTGAGCGCTTCGGCTTCGGCAAGGTCGCGCAACAGGCGTACGCCGGCCACCGACACGGCGGTAACGGCGAGGGTCACCAGCAGTGTCGTGACTATTGCCAGCCAGCCAGCTAATCCGGGTGTGTGAATTTTCAATGTGGAAAACTTTATGTTGACCGGCGGCGCCGCGATCCGAACGCCTCTATAGCGGCTTTCACCAGGAGCGTTACGAGAGCCAGCAACATGAGCAAGGACGCAACCGCGAACGCACCGACGAGATCATACTCGTTATAGAGGATTTCAACGTGCAACGGCATGGTTGTCGTCAATCCCCGGATGTGCCCCGACACGACTGCAACCGCGCCGAACTCGCCCATGGCGCGCGCATTACAGAGTATAACGCCGTATAGCACAGCCCAGCGGATTCCTGGCAACGTCACCGTGAAGAAGGTCCTCCAGCCGCCGGCACCGAGACTGACGGCTGCTTCCTCCGACTCCCGGCCCTGCAACTGCATGACAGGTATCACTTCCCGCGCGACATAGGGGAACGTGACCAGCAGGGTCGCCAGGACTATTCCGGGAAACGCAAACACAATCTGAATATCGTGGTCACGCAGCCACGGACCAAACCACCCCTGCGTGCCGAACAGCAGCACGAAGACCAGCCCGGCGACAACGGGGGAGACTGAGAAGGGCAAATCGATCAACGAAATCAGGAACTGCTTGCCCCGGAAGTCGAACTTGGCAATTGCCCAGGCTGCAGCAACACCGAAAACGGTATTGAGCGGCACGACAATGGCCGCTGTCATGAGCGTCAACCGAATGGCAGCCACGGTATCGGGCGTTTGCAGCGCCGCAAAGTACACCGATAAGCCGCGCGAGAAAGCGTACCCGATGACCGAGGCGACCGGGATGACGAGGATCAGCATCAGGAACGCAATCGAGAGACCGATCAGCAGCGCAGGAACCAGGCGGCTCGCGAGATCCGTATCAGCACTTCGTACAACCGCGTGCGCCGGCGCAATCATCAATGCCTCCCCACAAAACGCTTCATGCGCCAGCCGTTGAGAGCATTGATCGTCAAGAGCATGAGAAATGACACGCTGAGCATTACCAGGCCGAGCGCCGCGGCACCCAGATAGTCGTACTGTTCGAGCTTGATCACGATGAGCAGCGGAGTGATCTCGGTCAGCATCGGCAGATTGCCGGCAATAAAGATCACTGACCCGTACTCACCGATGGCACGGGCCAGGGCAAGAGTAAAGCCAGTCGCCAGCGCAGGCGCAATTGTCGGCAGTATCACGCGACGGAACACCATCCAGCGGCTGGCTCCCAGCGACTCGGCCGCCTCCTCGAGGCTTACCTCGACTTCCTCGAGCGCAGGCTGCACGGACCGCACGACAAACGGCAGGCCGATCAGGGTAAGCGCTACAACAACGCCGACCCAGGTGTAAGCGACCTGGATCCCCAACGTTGCCAGCCACTGGCCGATCCAGCCTTGCGGACCGAAGACCGTCGCGAGTGCTATGCCGGAAACGGCGGTCGGTAGCGCGAACGGCAAGTCGATGATCGCGTCTATAAAGCGCCGCCCGGGGAAGCGATACCGTACCAGCGACCACGCGATGATCAGGCCGAAAACCGCATTGAGTGACGCTGCAAGCAGTGCAGCACCGAAACTCAGTCGATAGCTCGCCATCGCCCGGGGTTCCGTTGCGATTCGCCAGAACTCCGCTAACGGGAGGCTGGCGGCTTTGAGCACCAGCGCCGCAATCGGGATCAATACGATCAGCGTCAGGAATATCCCCGTGAAACCGAGCGTAAGCCCGAATCCGGGAAGTACGCTTGTACTGACCCATGGCCGCGCCGTAGCCACGTCGTTTACTCGGTTTCGCCCGAATAGATGCGGTCGAAGATGCCGCCGTCGTCAAAGTGTCGGGCCTGTGCTTCGCTCCAGCCGCCGAAGACGTCATCTATGGTGAAAAGGGGAACGTCCGGATACTGGTGCAGGTAACGGTCCCTGACCGCAGGATCGCGGGGACGAAAGTAATGGCGTGCGACGATGTCCTGGCCAACCGGCGTGTAGAGGTACTCGAGATACGCGCGGGCCTGGGTGCGCGTGCCTTTTCGATCCACCACCGAGTCGACCACTGCGACCGTCGGTTCCGCCAGGATGCTGATGGATGGAACGACGATATCGAGAGCGTCTTCGCCAAGTTCGTCAAGAGCCAGCAGAGCTTCGTTTTCCCAGGCGAGCAGCACATCGCCGATTCCCCGCTGTACAAAGGTGTTGGTCGAAGCGCGCGCGCCGCGATCGAGAACGGGCACATGGCGAAACAGTTCACCAACGAAACGCTCCGCGCGCGCCTCGGCCTGCTTGATCTCTTCGGGCGATGCCGTTTTCAGCTTATCGATATTGCCACCTAGCGCCTGTTCCAGCTCATAGCCCCACGCCGCAAGATAGTTCCAGCGCGCTCCACCCGAGGTTTTCGGGTTCGGTGTGATGACCTGCACACCGGGCTTCAGCAGGTCTGGCCAGTCGCGGATATTTTTCGGATTACCTTCCCTGACCAGGAAGATGATCGTCGACGTATAGGGCGCACTGTTGTTTGGAAGGCGGCTCTGCCAGCCAGGCTGCAACCTCTGGCTGTTGAGTCGTATCGCGTCGATGTCGTATGCGAGCGCCAGGGTGACGACATCCGCGTCCAGTCCGTCGATGACGGCGCGCGCCTGGCTGCCGGAGCCCGCGTGAGACTGTTGCACGGTAACCTTCTGCCCGGTTTCCTCGAGCCAGTGCCGCGTGAATGCCTCATTGAACTCACGGTACATTTCGCGTGTCGGGTCATAGGAAACATTCAACAACTCGAACTCTTGTGCAGCCGCAGAATCGCCGCTGGAAGACGAGGGGTCCTGTTCGCCACAGGCGGCGAGCAGGAGTGACAAGGCGAAAGAAGCGAGGATTTTGTTTGTTACAGACATGACTGCTCCATGATTATGAATACCCGTTTTCCTAGCGCGCCAGGGCGATGTACTGCCTTGACATCGTTGCTTGCTTGCGCGCCTCGCGCTCAGCACGACCGCTGACCAGGACCAGGCCAGCCGGTGGTGTCTCTCTGACAATTTCCTTCAAACTCCCGAGCAAGCGACCGTCCAGAGATGCGAGGCCAGCGACGAGGAGAACCTGTCCGGGCGACGACTGTCGTGCGGCAACCGCATCCCGCAGAGAGCCGTGGTACGTCTCGGTGCGGATGTCGAGGCCATGCGACCTCAATGACGTGTTGCGCAGATCGAGCAACTCGCGGTAGCGGGTTCCCCGGCCTGACTTTTTGTCCACGTGGACGAGCATCGTGACGTCGATCGTCAGGTGGCGCGCAAGGCTCGCCGCAGCCGCAAGCGTCGCGTCGCGTGCTGTGGCGGACGGCTCCACGAGGATCAACATGCGTTCCGCCCGTTGCCCGGCATGCAGCAGGACCAGCACCTGGCGCGCACCTTCATCGAGCAGGCCGAGCGGTTCCGACAGGTCGTCCGCCTGCCGCAGGGAAACAACCGGCATCCCCCGAAGTGCAGCAGTGCCAGGTGCGCCAGGATCGATCCGCACCGGTGCGATGCGCATGCGCTCGGCCAACTCGCGCACCAGCACCGAGTTCGCCAGCTCTTCAAATGCTTCGCTGGTGCGCGCCAACAGGCGCAAACTGCTGATAGGCGTAGGTAGCGCGTGCATTCCCTTGAAACCCACCCACACCTTCTGCCCGGCCGTGAGCGGCAGCTCTTCAACGGCGCGGGCGGTACGTGCCGCCTCGAGCAGGAACGAATCCGCGTCGGGGCGGAGCGCGCTGGCAAGCGTGGCGCTGGCAGGAAGGGTCAACCTCAGCCGTTCGATGGATCCGACGAACTGCAGCTCCGCGACCTCGGCGATGCCGGCTGCAGGAACTGACAGCGAATCTTCCTGCTCGGCGATTTCCACGTCTTCCGGCCGCACCACGATGGTCGCTTCATCGCCGCTGCACAGTGAGCGTGACCACCGCTGTACCGGAAACCAGGAATCGCCAAGCCGCACATCGCTGTAGCCGTAGTTGCCGAGGAGGAGATTTGCGGCCCCGAGGAAGGTAGCGACGAAACGCGTTGCCGGCTGCCGGTACAGCGCGCGCGGCTCGCCGACTTCCTGAAGGCGACCGCGATCCATGACACCGATTCTGTCGGCCATGCTGAAGGCTTCTTCCTGGTCATGGGTGACGAGAATCGTCGTAATGCCGACGGTGCGTTGAATGTCGCGGATTGCCCGGCGCAGCTCCTCGCGAATCTTCGCGTCGAGAGCCCCGAACGGTTCATCGAGCAACAGCACGCGTGGCTCGTGCGCCAACGCACGCGCCACCGCGACCCGCTGCTGCTGTCCACCCGACAGCTCCGTGGGATAACGATGGTCGTAACCTTCGAGCGACACGAGCTTCAGCAGTTCCTGCCTGCGTTTCCTGCGCCTGGCGGCCGGAACGTGCCTTGCACACAAGGCGAACTCGATATTGTCGGCAAGTGTCATGTGGCGGAAGAGGGCGTAGTTCTGGAATACGAACCCGACTTCCCGTTCGCGCGCGTTCACGTTCGACACGTCCCGTCCGTGCAGTACGATGCGGCCGTGGTCGATCGTCGTCAGGCCGGCGATCGCACGCAGCAACGTGCTCTTGCCGCTGCCCGATGGCCCCAGGAGCACGAACAACTCGCCGTCCCCGATATCGACAGTGACGTCACTGACTGCCGCGCCGCCGTCGTAGGATTTCGAAACCTGTTCCAGCGAGATTGACATGCATTCCTCCGAAAGATGGGCGATTGGACGCGGAGATCCATGCTAGCCAGGATGGGTAACCAAGTCGGTGCCGCCCCGGTTACATGCCGGTGACATTTGAATCGGCCAGCCTTTAAGCAACCTAGAATCCATGTTGGAGACGCACGAAAATAACGTCTTCGTCGGCACGGTCGCCGTCGACATCGCCGCCGGTGAAGGTGCTGTGATGAAAGGCCAACGAAGCTTTCAACCCGACAATGGGAAACCAGTTGATCCCCACTGCCTGTGTCAGCGCCTTGCGCACACCGTCCGCTGGGTCCGCGAATGACAACACGCCGCCGGCGAAAGCATCCTCGTCGACTCTCAGTTCGCTCAGTCGTGCCACGAACTGCACCGCACCGATGGCCCCGCTGGCATCGCGATAACCTGCGGCCTCACCCGTGACATACCATTCCGCGGTCACCTGCCAGGCTTCGTGGTCGAGTGTCCCGGAGCGCTCCAATCCGTTGCTTGTCCGACGAACGTCCTGCCGGACGCGAGCCCACTCGCCGAGAAATCCGATAGGGCCCCGATACCAGTAGAACTGCGGAGAGAGCCTCAGGCGTTCGCCGTCGGCGAACGTGCCTTCAGCGCCGCTTCGATACCCGAACAGCGTGTTCTGTCCTGCTGAACGATAGCCAGAGAGGAGAGGGGTCGCGGCGGAGCCCTCAGTACGCCCAAAGCTCGCTCCGATGCCGACGCTGAACCGGGTGTTGCTGTTCGCGTGCAGCGGCTCGGAAAAAAGGCGCAATGCAAAATCCGGCTGTCCATCGTCGTCCTGGTCGGCCGAGCGGCCATCGTTCACCCCGTTGAAGACGCCGACAGCCCAGTTCAGCTGCGTGCTGCCGCCGGATAGCTGCACCCCGATATCGCGATTTGGCAGCAGTTCTGTCACGAACGACCGCTCGACGATGCGCAGATCGTTGGATGACTGCAGACGTTCAAGACCAACCGGAGACTTGAACTTTCCCGCCCGCAACCTGAGCCCGGCGTTGAGCTTCGTCTCGATCCACGCGTCGATCAGTTGGGTGCTGCCGGCAAACTCCGGCATGATCCGAAAAGAGATCCGTTCGCCGAACTGGCCTTCGAAGGAGGGCCGGACACGCCGCAACAGCCATTCGCTATCGTCGTCTGGAGCCGAATCCTCAGTAAAGTAACGGCCATCCAGTTGCACCAGGCCACGCAGCCTCAGCCGCCATTCGCCGTCGGCGGAGTTCAGCGAAAAGCCGCCCGCTCCTGCTTCCACACCGCTCTTTTCCTGGGCATTCGCTGCAATGCCTGCATGCAGGATTGTCAATACGATGAGACCAAACCGGAACACGTTGAACATGCGCATATCCTGAAATTGGAAAGGGATGCGTATGCTATTGACGTACGGTAACGGTGTCGGTCTTTTCCCGGTGACGGTGCAATAACAACTGCGCTTGGCAGCAATCGGTTCACCCGCCTGATGCAAATTTTGCACAACCGGCAAAATTTCTTTGTGCCGCCGTGAACTCCGTCAGGTTTTGGAGACAGTGCCAGTCGCGACGCAGTCCTCAACCATTCAAGATTTCGAAATTGCGGCATGCCCACAGGCGTGGTACGAATCTTGCTCCCTATGTCTGGAGAGCCTTCTCGCTTGCGCCAGCATCAGCGAAGGAGAAAAGATGAGCGATCTGGACGAAGGAGCATTACCAGGAATCGGCGGCAGGCAGTTCAAGCGGCCGAACCTCGAGAAACTGGTGTGTGAAGCACTTGCGACAGATCAGCGTGTGGATGCTTCCCAAGTTGGAGTAGCGCTGGATGAGGCAACCGGAGACCTGACCTTGTTCGGCACGGTTCCGGTGAAAGAGCAGCTGCAATTCGCGCAGGATTGCGCCGCGTCGGTCAAAGGGATCCACGTAGTGCACAGCCGGCTGACGGTCGCCAGTAGCAAAGCCGGTTCGGAAACGGAAACCCGAGCGACATGAAACATGCCGTCTCAATCAGCGTCGACCTGGTGCCCGGGGCCGGACTCGAACCGGCACGACCTTTCGGTCAACGGATTTTAAGTCCGTAGCGTCTACCTGTTCCGCCACCCGGGCCTTGACCAGCAGGATGCCCGTGAGTGGTGTCGATACGGGCCGCTGAAGTGTACCAGCATCCTTTCAACGCAGCATCTTGCGGGCATGATCCTTGCACCTTAGCCCACTGGTTTAATTCCCTGTAAGGAGCAGAAGGAATGGACGAGACGGCACCATCGCCGGAGGAGCGAATCTCCGATCCCTGGTGGAAAGACGTCATCATCTACGCCGTCGATGTGGAACGCTTCTGTGATTCCGACGGCGATGGGCAGGGCGACTTCAAAGGACTGACGTCAAAGCTCTCATACCTTGCGGAACTCGGCGTCACCTGTCTCTGGATACTGCCCTTCTACCCGTCGTCGAATCGCGATAACGGCTACGACATTACCGATTACCTGGGCGTGGACTCGCGTTACGGGCTTTTCGAGGACTTCCTCGAATGCCTGCATACGGCGGGCGAGTTTGGAATACGCATTATTGTCGACCTGGTTGCACAGCATACATCCGACGAACATCCGTGGTTCGAGGCGGCTCGCTACAATGAAAAGTCGCGCTATCGCAGCTACTACATCTGGAGCGAGCATCCGCCGCCCATCGAGCCCGGCAAGGGGACGATTTTTCCCGGAGAGGAAAAAAGCGTCTGGACCTACGACGAGCGGGCGCGGGCTTACTATCACCACCGCTTCTATCACTTTCAGCCGACGCTCAACTTTGCAGAAAAGAATGTTCGCGATGAAGTCGAGCGAGTACTGGACTATTGGCTGAGCTTCGGCATAGCGGGATTCCGCGTCGACGCGGCCTCGCACATCATGGAGCATCCGCTCGCCGAAGCAGGGCTCGCGCCGGAACCGCCGGACGTCCTGCGCGACCTGTACCAAAGGGCGACGCGTTTGAAGCCGGACGTGCTGCTGCTGGGTGAAGTCGATGAATCGGTAGACAAGCTGGACGACTTTTTCGACGGCACGCGCCTGAACATGATGTTCAACTTCTACCTGAACAACTACCTGATGCTGGCGCTTGCCGACCAGCGTAGTGAACCAATATACCGCGCGGTGTCCCTGCTGCCACTGGCACCGCAGAACGGCCAGTGGGCGAACTTTCTGCGCAACCTGGACGAGGCCGACCTCGAGCGACTGGATGAAGGTGAACTGCAGAGGGTGTTCAAAAGTTTCGCACCGGACGAAAGGATGCGGATTTATGGCCGCGGTATCCGCCGTCGCCTTGCACCGATGCTGGGAGGCGATCTTCGCCGACTGAAGATGGCCTACAGCCTTCTTTTCTCGATGCCGGGAGCGCCGGTCATCGTGTACGGCGACGAAATCGGGATGGGCGACGATCTGGACCGACAGGGACGTAACGCCGTGCGTTCTCCCATGCAATGGACGGCCGGGACGAACGGTGGTTTCTCGACAGCTCCGAAGAAGAACCTCGCACAGGCGATGGTTGACGATGGCCGCTTCGGTTACGAGCAGGTGAACGTCGCAGACCAGCAGGACGACGCGGATTCGATGCTGTCCTTCATCCGGCAGCTAACGAAACTTCGGCGCTCGAACAAGGCAATTGGCTCCGGCTCCTGCACGGTGCTTGACAGCGGCTCCGACCATGTCCTCGCACATCATTACAAGGCGGACCACAACCCGCTACTTTTCCTGCACAACCTCAAAGGCGAGCCGGCGAGAGTCGACGTCGAGCTTACGCCGGGCATGGAGGAACTCGTGTCCTTCTTCGGAGGTGAGGGCGGCAGCATCGAGGATGGCCGCCTGAAACTGGACCTGGACTCTTATGGAGTTCGCTGGCTCGGTCGCGACCGGTAACGGAGGAAACGAATGACAGGACATGTCGTGATTACCGGTGGCTCTGCCGGAGTAGGTCGCGCCGCAGCATGCGCTTTTGCTGCCGAGGGATGGCGTGTGACTCTTCTGGCGCGTGAACCTGGACGCCTGGATGCCGCCGCCGCGGAGGCCGAAAGTCAAGGAGGAGAGGCGCTGGTGATTCCGACAGATGTCGCAGATGCGGAAAGGGTCGAAGCGGCGGCCTTGAAAGCCGAAGAGACATTCGGGCCAATCGACGTCTGGGTCAATTCTGCGATGGCGACCGTGTACTCACCACTATCGGACATCACTGCGGAAGAATTCCGTCGCGTCACCGAGGTCACCTACCTGGGCCAGGTTTACGGTTCCCTGAGCGCGTTGCGACGAATGCGACCTCGCAACCGCGGCACGATCGTCAATGTCAGTTCGGCTCTGGCATACCACGGCCTGCCGCTGCAAGCCGCCTACTGCGGCGCCAAGTTTGCGGCTCGCGGCTTTACCGAGTCGCTCAGATGCGAGTTGCTCCATGAGGGCAGTGACGTCCGCGTGACCCTGGTCGTTCTACCGGCAGTCAACACGCCGCAGTTCGACTGGGCGCGCAACAAGCTGCCGCATCGGCCACGCCCGGTGCCGCCCGTTTACCAGCCGGAAGTCATTGCGTCGTCGATCGTACGCGCGGCCAAAACCGCGCCGCGCGAAATGGTAATTGGCCGTTCATCGATGCAGCTCGTCGCCGGCAGCATGGTGGCACCCGGCATCGTCGACAGAATCCTGGCCGCGAAAGCTTACGGTGGCCAGCAGGCTTCGGAACCGGCGCAGACGCGGCTGGACAACCTGTTCGAACCTGCACCGGGCGACTTCGGCAGCCATGGCCGTTTCGACGAAGAATCGAGCCCCTCGGGTGGCGACATTGCGCTCGGCACCGCCCGCGGCGGTTCCGCCGTTGTCGGCCTGGTCCTGCTTGCCGGCCTGGCATTCGCCGCATACGGGATGGGCCACCGACACTTTGATTGACGAGTTAATCCTGATGCCACACACGCACCGCGAACATGATCAGTGGTGGCAAGCCGGTGTTATCTACCAGGTATATCCGCGCTCATTCCAGGACAGCAACGGCGACGGGATAGGCGACCTGGGCGGCATCACTGAACGGCTCGACTACCTCGCGTGGCTCGGCGTAGACGCGATCTGGATTTCGCCTGTATTCCCCTCGCCAATGGCCGATTTCGGTTACGACGTCGCTGACTACAAAGACATCGACGGAATTTTCGGGAACCTCGAGGATTTCGACACGCTGATGACGGCCGCGCATGCAAGAAAGTTACGAGTACTCCTCGATTTCGTTCCCAATCACACCTCCGACCAGCACCCGTGGTTCATAGAGGCGCGGCGCTCACGCGACAGTCCGATGCGCGACCTGTATATCTGGCGTGACGCCGCGCCTGGCGGGGGACCACCGAACAACTGGTTGAGTGACTTCGGCGGGAGTGCGTGGGAGTGGGACGAACGAACGCAGCAATACTATTACCATGCCTACCTGCCGCAGCAGCCGGACCTGAACTGGCGCAACCCGTCCGTACGCGCACGAATGTACGACGTGCTGCGGTTTTGGCTGGATCGCGGCGTCGACGGATTCCGCGTCGATGTATTGTGGCACCTGATCAAGGATGAGCAGTTCCGTGACAATCCACCGAATCCGGATTGGACCCCCGACATGCCGCCCCACAAGAAGGTCCTGCAGCTTTATTCCACGGACAGGCCAGAGGTTCACGAGATCGTGTCGGACATGCGCAGCGTCCTGTCCGAATACGGCGAGGATCGCCTTCTGATCGGCGAGATATATCTGCCGCTCGCCCGGCTCGTGACCTATTACGGGCGCGACCTGAGAGGCGCTCACGTTCCTTTCAACTTTCACCTGATCCAGGCTGCATGGCACGCGCGCAGCCTCGAGCGTGAGATACAGGAGTACGAGGCCGCTATTCCGGAGGGAGGGTGGCCCAACTGGGTCTTAAGCAACCACGACAAGCCGCGTATCGTGGCGCGCGTGGGTTCGGCGCAGGCCCGCGTTGCGGCTATGCTGTTGCTGGCTCTTCGCGGTACGCCGACGATTTACTACGGTGACGAGATCGGCATGGACAACGTGGACATCCCGCCGGAGCAAGTCATGGACCCGTTCGAGCTCAATGTACCGGGGCAGGGGTTCGGCCGGGATCCGCAACGTACTCCCATGCAGTGGAGCAACGACGTCAACGCGGGCTTTACGTTGGGAGTTCCCTGGCTGCCGCTGGCGTCGAACGCGGGTGAAGTCAACGTCGATGCCGAAGCGAAGGACCCCGCTTCCATGCTCTTGCTTTATCGCCGTCTGCTTGCGCTCCGCAGGAAATACCGGGCGCTTTCCGTCGGACGCTACATATCGCTGCAAGCATCCGGCGACGTGCTGGCGTTTGCGCGCGAAGCGGCATCGGAGAGGGTTCTCGTCGCCCTGAACCTCGGTTCGGCCCCGGCGCAGTTATCGGTACCATCGCGAGCACGAATTGTGCTGTCCACTTACAGCGACCGGGAGGGGGAGCGCGTGCAATCACCGCTGCTCCTGCGAGGGAACGAGGGCATTCTGGCTCTCGTGCAATAAGCCGCGCCGAGTGTCAGAATGGCCCTGACGCCATCCGCGGCCACGCCGTGGATCTGGAATAACTTCACCCGGTGGCTTTTCAAGTAACGGTCATGGCCAAACTCTATTTCTATTACTCCTCGATGAATGCGGGCAAGTCGACTTCGCTGCTGCAGTCCAGTTACAACTACAAAGAGCGGGGAATGAACACGCTCATCCTGGCGCCGGACTTCGACGACCGGTATGGCGTCGGCAGGGTTACCTCGCGCATCGGCCTGGAAGCCCGCGCGACGGCGTTCGGCAAGGCAGACAACCTGTTCGACATCGTGTCCGCCTGCTGTGCGGATGACCCTTTGCACTGCGTCCTGATCGACGAGGCGCAATTCCTGACGAAGAAGCAGGTTTTCCAGCTCGGCGAAGTAACCGACGAACTCGAGATCCCGGTATTAGCCTACGGAATTCGCACCGATTTCCAGGGAGAGCCCTTCGAGGGTAGCGGTTACCTGCTCGCCTGGGCCGACAACCTGATCGAATTGAAGGCCATCTGCCACTGCGGCCGCAAGGCTACGATGGTGGTCCGGCTGGACGAGAACGGCAATGCCGTTACCGAGGGCTCGCAGGTCGAGATCGGGGGCAACGACCGGTACATCTCGATGTGCCGCAAGCACTTCCGGAAAAACTTTTACCGCGAGATGGTCGACGAGACGCAGAAAGCGCGCATCGCCCGCGTGGTGGGCGCCGTCAGCTGACTGCGCTATCCGCCGTCGGCGGCGCGGGAGTGAGGCACGGCCTCGCCTGCGTTGCCGGTGTCCTTGCGGATCTGTTCGCGCGCCAGCAGCTGGCGGATGTCGTCGAGGTTCTTCATGACAATGGTCTCGCTGAAGCCGGCATCATCCAGCGGCGTGCGCTCCGTCGCGGTAGGATCAACGAACTTGATGCGGTGATTGCCGACCAGCACGATGTCTTGGTTCTTCAGCATCAGGTTGGAGATACGGCGCGAATTGACGAACGTGCCATTCGTGCTGTTCAGGTCCATCAGGAAGGTCGAGTTCTCGTGCCTGACGAACAGGGCATGGTGTCGGCTGATAAACCGGCTGTTAATGCGCAATTCGTTGTGCTCCGAGCGTCCGACGAGCAGACGCTCGCCCTGGAAGTCAATCTCCGCAATCGTTTCGCCGTTGTGCGTCACGAAGAGTTTCGGCACCCCATGAGCCGGCGGTGACGCGGCAGCGTCGGAGGCAGTCCGGATGTCCTCGGGCTTCGACGGTTGCTCAATCAACTCTGCGGTGATCGGAAATTTCTCCGCCTTGCGTAGTGCCTGGAGCGCGAGCTGGTCGACGATGCCTGGCCATCCCCCGGCGGCGGAGTGCAAGGCTAAGCATACATCCGCCGGAAATACTGTTTGCGGCGCCGGGCATCCGGCGGCACGCATCTTCTCGTAGACGTAGTTCTTGGTCTCGAAGTCCGAGAGCGGCTCGACGAAAAAGCTGCCGGTCACACGCGCTGCGATACATGACATCGCAGGAGCCCTGACCATCGCTGCCATCGAGCGGTCGCTTGCCAGGATCATTCGAAGCGCGCTCTTTTCGTGTACCTTAAGCGTCACCAGTTCGCAGAGGGTGCTGAGCGCCGCAGGGTTCATCGCATGCGTGTTTTCTACAACCAGCAATGGCGCGTGATTGGACACGGTCTGCTGCACGACGAACACCTTCAGCATATTGGTCAATTCCTTGACCGTATCGAACTCGAGGTCGTACCCGAACTGTCGAAGTATGTCCCGGAGGAGCGCATCCGTTTCAGCGCCCGCTCCGTCGACGACCGCGAATGCGGTCTCGTCGCCTAGCGATTCGGTGAACTGTTTTATCATGACGGACTTGCCGGACAGCGGCGGGCCCTGGAACAGGCCGAGCCCGTGATCGTCCGCATAAGTGGCCGCGAGGAAGTTGAGTGCCGCAACCTGGGCGGCATAGGTGACTGCCGCAAGAGGATTGCCGTGAGCACGAAAAGGTTGTTGCCGGAGTCCGGCGTCGCTCAGTTCCATTTTCTTGAACCTGCTTTGTCTTTTATCAGGAAAGTTTTGTCATTCTGATACAGTTACTTTCCCGTTCTTCTTAAAGTTCAAAGGCAGCTGACACCGAAGTCTAAGGTCAAGCGCTGCGTTTTGTAAACTTGTTTGGTGCGGGTGCGAAACTTCAATAACCTAAAACGAATTAACGATGTCAAGCGTTAACTAAAGTCCCCAAGTGACTGTAATTACAACCAAACTCCACGCGCTTCCAGGGACGAGCCTGCGAATCCACGCGCCGGAGACAGCGTGAATGGCTGAACTGTCTGGCCAGGACCTGACGCTCATCCGCGGTAATCGCTGCCTCTTCCAGGGCCTGGATTTCACCGTCGGTAGCGGCGAACTCCTGATGGTCGAGGGACCCAACGGCAGCGGTAAGACCAGTCTGCTGCGCGCCATCGCCGGCCTTATCGACCCGGATGAGGGTGTGGTCCGCTGGGATAATACAAATGTTAAAAAGAATCGCCAGTCCTTTCATGCACTGCTCGTCTGGATGGGGCACCGGCCGGGTTTCGCAGGCGACCTGACGCTCATCGAGAACCTGCGTTTCGAGGCCGGCCTGCGCAGCATGACGATGTCGACGGCGGAGCATCAGCTCCGGCGCCTGAAGATATCGAAGCTTGTCGACATTCCCTTCCGCGCCCTGTCGGCGGGCCAGCAGCGCCGGGTTGCCCTCGCGCGGATGTGCCTTGCCGATGCGCCGCTTTGGCTGATGGACGAGCCGTTCACCAACATGGATGCGGAAGGGCAGGCGCTCGTCGTCGACGTGCTGCGGGAGCACTTGCAGGACGGCGGGCTGTGCGTGATGGCGACGCACCAGCGTTTCGAACTCGATGCCACTATCCGGCGGATCAAGCTTACGTGACGGAGCCGGAGCCAGGATTGCCGGGACTGCTCGCCGGGTTCGCAGCGGTCGTGCGGCGCGACCTGCATCTTGCCTGGCGCCGGCCTGGCGACGTGCTGAACCCGCTGTTCTTCTTTGCCATCGTCAGCACGTTATTCCCGCTGGCCGTCGGGCCCGATGCCGACCAGCTTGCGCTGAACGGTCCTGGCGTCCTCTGGGTTGCTGCCCTGCTGGCAGCGTTACTCTCGTTGAACAGCGTTTTCCTGAACGACCACGAGGATGGCACGCTCGACCAGTTGCTGTTGAGTCCGCAGCCGCTGCCGCTTCTCGCACTGGCGAAGTCCACAGCGCACTGGCTTGTGAGCGGTCTCCCACTGGTGCTGGTGTCACCGCTGGTGGCGTTGTCTTTTCAAATGCCCGCAAGGGCGACAACGGTTATGATGCTCACCCTCGCATTGGGGACCGTCAGCCTGAGCATGCTTGGAGCCATCGGGGCGGGGCTGACCGTCGGCCTGAACCGCGGAAACGCACTGCTGAGTTTGTTGATATTGCCCCTGGCGATGCCGATGCTGATTTTCGGCGCGCGCACGGTGTCACTGGCCGCTGCAGGCGATGCCGCATCAGCCGGTATCTACTTCCTCGGCGCGTATTGCGTGCTGGCCCTGTCGCTGGCTCCGTTTGCCACGGCCGCCGCGCTCCGCATCAGCAACGAGTAGGTTCGACGAAGACCGAAGATATATGTGGACGTTCCTGCACAAGCTCGCTTCTCCGCCGTATTTCTATAAACTGGCGGCGTCGATGATCCCGTGGCTCGCCGTTGCGGGACTTGTGCTCGTCGGGTACGGCACCGTTGCGGGGCTTTTCTTCGCGCCACCCGATTACCAGCAGAAAGACGCGTTTCGCATCATCTACGTGCACGTGCCGGCGGCCTACCTCTCGATGCTCGGCTATGTCGTGATGGCAACCGCCGCCGGCATCGGGCTGATCTGGCGCATGAAACTGGCGCATGCGGTGGCGGCCAGCGCCGCGCCGCTCGGTGCGTGGTTTACGTTTCTTGCTCTCATAACCGGCGCCATCTGGGGCCGGCCGATGTGGGGCACATGGTGGGAATGGGGCGATCCGCGACTCACCTCGGAGCTGATCCTGCTGTTCCTTTATTTCGGCTACATGGCGCTTCGGGCCGCCATCGACGACACCACCAAGGCCGACCGAGCCAGCGCGGTGCTGGCCCTGGTGGGTGCCGTCAACGTCCCGATCATCCACTTTTCCGTGGAATGGTGGAGTTCCCTGCACCAGGGACCGACGCTCATTCGTGCCGGCGGACCCGCCATCGCGGGACCGATGCTGTGGCCGCTGCTGGCGATGATCTTCGGCTTTTCCCTGCTCTTCGCGGCGCTTCTCCTCGGCCGGGTGCGCACCGAGGTGCTGATTCGTGAACGGCGCGCGAGGTGGGTACGCAAACTGGTATATCCTGAGGAAACCGCCTGATGGAAGTGTTGTCTATGGGTGGGTACGGTGCATATGTGTGGACGGCCTACGCGCTCACGTTCGGAGTGCTCATTCTCTGCGTGGCACAGGGCAGGCGTCGCCACCGCAGGGTTATGAGTGAACTGCGAGCACGTGTGCTCGTCGATCGTGCGGCCGCGGAGAAAAGTAGATGAAACCAAGACAGCAACGGATGCTCGCGGTCGGCCTGGCCGCAGCAGGGCTGCTTATTGCCACAGCTCTAACGCTTCGAGCTTTCCAGGACAATATGATGTTTTACCTCGAGATATCCGAGGTTCAGGCAGGCAACGTGCCGGAGGATCGAAACTTCCGGGTCGGCGGTCTCGTCGTCGAGGACAGCCTCAAGCGGCAGGATGGCGAACTCGACGTGCAGTTCGTGTTGACGGATACGGTGAACCAACTGCCGGTGGTTTACAGCGGCGTATTGCCGGACCTGTTTCGCGAGGGGCAGGGGATCATTGCGCACGGGCGCATGAACGATGGCGGGCAGTTCGTCGCCGATACGGTTCTCGCAAAGCATGATGAGACCTACATGCCTCCGGAAGTCGCCGATTCGCTGGCCAAACACGCCGAGGCAAAAGCCGCCGCTGCCGGGGCCGGTAGCGACAATTGATTCCGGAGATCGGACATTTCGCGCTGATCCTCGCGCTGTCGCTCGCACTTTGCCAGGGAACGATGCCCTTGCTCGGCGCGCACCGCGGCGATGCGGCGATGATGGCGGTGGCACGGCCGGCCGCGCTCGGGCAGTTCGTGTTTGTCGTTATCGCGTTCATGTGCCTCGCCTATGCGTTTCTCACCAGCGACTTTTCGGTTCTCTACGTTGCCAACAACTCGCAGCTTGCCCTGCCGACCGTCTACAAGTTCTCGGCGATCTGGGGTGCGCATGAAGGATCGCTTCTCCTCTGGATCCTGATCCTGTCGGTGTGGACGGTGGCTGTCGGACGCTTCAGCGAGGAACTGTCGGATTCGTTCGCCGCGCGGGTCATCGGAATTCTCGGCTTGCTCAGTTGCGGCTTCCTGCTGTTCACCCTCCTGACATCGAATCCCTTCGATCGCATCTTCCCGGCTCCGGCTGACGGCGCCGACCTTAATCCGCTGCTACAGGATCCCGGGCTCGCGATTCACCCACCGGTGCTCTATACCGGCTACGTCGGGTTTTCGGTCGCTTTCGCCTTTGCCGTGGCGGCCATGCTGAGCGGTCACCTGGACAAGGAGTGGGCGCGCTGGACCCGGCCATGGACAACCTGGGCGTGGCTTTTTCTCACCGCCGGCATCGCTCTCGGCAGCTGGTGGGCCTATTACGAGATTGGCTGGGGCGGCTGGTGGTTCTGGGATCCTGTCGAGAACGCGTCCTTCATGCCATGGCTGGTCGGGACGGCCTTGATTCACTCTCTTGCAGTGACCGAGAAGCGCGGTTTGTTCAAGAGCTGGACGCTGCTGCTTGCGATTTCCGCATTCTCGCTGAGTCTGCTGGGTACGTTCCTGGTGCGAAGCGGCATCCTCGTATCGGTGCATGCATTTGCTACCGATCCTGCTCGCGGGCTGTTCATCCTGATCTTTCTGGGCGTTGTCATTGGCGGTGCGCTTGCGCTGTACGCATGGCGCGCGCCCGCGCTCGATTCGTCCGCGGGCTTCCGGCCGCTGTCCAGGGAAACTTTCCTGCTTCTCAATAACGTCTTGCTGGTCATAGCCGCCACGCTGATCCTTATTGGCACCTTGTCGCCGCTGGTCATCGAAGTGATGACGGGGGGAAAGATCTCTGTCGGGCCGCCATGGTTCGAAATTGCGTTTGCGATCCCGATGCTGCCTCTCGTTTTCCTGCTCGGGATCGGCATGCACAGCGCGTGGCGGTCGCAATCCGCCGCGGGTCTGCTTCGATTGCTCAAGTGGCCGGCGATCATAGCGGTCGCGGCGGGCATTGCGATTCCGGCACTCGTTTATGGGCGTTCGGGATTGCTGGTGACGGTCGGTGTCGTTGCGGCGATCTGGATCATCGCATCGTCGCTGGTGTACCCGGTGCGCTCGTGGCGGCGCACACCCGGCACGCCGGGGATCACACGCGGCGTGCTTGGCATGGCGGTTGCGCACATGGGTCTCGGCATTTTTGTTCTCGGCGTCGCGATCGTTTCCGCGTTCAGCGTTGAAGCCGACGTGCGCATGGCGCCCGGCGAGAAAGTCGAGATCGCCGGGTACGAATTCGAGCTGCAGGGCCTGCGCAATGTGCAGGGACCGAACTATCGCGCCCTCGAGGGCCAGGTTGAAGTCCGGAAGGACGGTGATTTCATCGCGGTACTTCGTCCGCAGAAGCGAACGTACCTGGTGCAGCAGAGCCCGATGACGGAAGCCGGAATTGACACCGCGCTGGGTCGCGATTTGTTCGTCGCACTTGGCGACCCACTCGGGGGCGACGCCTGGAGCGTGCGCCTGCAATACAAGCCGATGATCGTTTTCATCTGGCTCGGCGCCCTGGTGATGGCGCTCGGCGGCGTAATTGCTGCGAGCGACAGGCGATACCGTGTCAACGTGGTGGTGCGCGAGCGGCGCAAGGCTCGAGCGGAGAGGCCCGTATGAGGCTTCGCTACCTCGTGCCGATCATCGCGCTGGGAGTCCTGATCCCGATTTTTTTCATTGGCCTGCAACGCGATCCGTCCACCGTGCCGTCTCCGTACCTCGGCAAGGCGGCGCCGTCGTTTTCGCTGCCAAGCGTGGAAGATCCCGCCGCTACTGTCAGCAGCGAGGATTACAAGGGACAGGTGGCGCTGGTGAACGTCTGGGCGACCTGGTGCGTCGGTTGCCGTCACGAGCACGATTTTCTCCTGACGCTGGCCGCGCGCGAAGAAATCCCGATCTACGGCCTCAACTGGCGCGACAACCGCGAAGAGGCGGTTCTCTGGCTGCAGCAACTGGGAAACCCTTACGTGGCTTCTGCGTTTGATGCCGACGGCAAGGTCGGGATCGACTGGGGTGTTTACGGCGCGCCGGAGACGTTCCTGATAGGTCCCGATGGTACCGTGTTGCACAAGCACCTGGGGCCACTGGCCCAAGAGAGCTGGGAGCAGGATTTCGTGCCGAAGATTGCAGCGGCTCGCGGAAAGTGATGCGAGCATTCGTCGCAGCGCTTCTTCTCAGCCTCACGCCGCTCGTGTTCGCGATCGATGCGGGTGAAGCGTTTGACGACCCGGTGCTCCAGGCGCGGTACGAGGAAATTATCTCCGAGGTGCGCTGCCTGCAGTGCCAGAACGAAAGCCTGAAGGACTCCAACGCGTTCCTTGCAGTGGACCTGCGGCGGGAGATACGGCGCTTGCTGAGCGAGGGCAAGACAAACGCCGAGATTTACGATTTCCTGGTACAGCGCTACGGCGAGTTCGCGCTTTATCGTCCGCGCATGAGTGGCAAGACGCTGTTCCTGTGGCTGGCCCCTTTGTTTTTGATCGCGGCGGGCGGTGTGATCGCGTTCCGGGTTGTGCGCGGACGGATGGCATTGCCTGTCGCGGATGCCGCCGACGACGATGTTCAGCTGACGGACCGCACGTGATCTGGTTGTTGTTCGGCGCAATGCTTCTTGCAGCCGCGCTCGTGGTTACGTGGCCGATGTATCGCGTGGAGAAGCGTGTGTCGACCGGGATAATCGCGTCCGTCGTGGTGGTGCTCGGCGTATCCGCGGTCGTCTACTCGAGCATCGGCACGCCAATACCGCCCGAGCCCCCAGCAAGCCTCACCGATGCGGCGGCTGCGCTCGAACAGCGCCTGCAGGACGATCCCTCCGATATCGAAGGCTGGAAAATGCTCGGACGTTCGTACATGCAGCTGCAGAACTACCCGAAGGCCATTGCCGCGTTCGAGAAGGTAGCCGAACTGGAAACGACGCCTACTGCGCAAACCATGGCGTCTCTCGGCGAAGCTTTGCTGATCGAAGAGGGCAGTGCGAGCGCGGCGCGGGTGTCGCAGCTTTTCGAATCGGCGCTATCGCTGGAGCCTGCAAACCCGAAAGCCTTGTTCTACGGAGGCATCATCGCAATCGAGCGCGGCAATCGGGACCTGGCAGCCGATCGCTGGGAGGCGCTTCTCGCGTTGTCGCCGCCGCCCGAAATTGAAGGCGTCCTTCGGCAGCGGGTCGCCGAGTGGCGCGGCGAAATGCAGGCGGTAGCCCAGGCCGATGCAGCTTCCGCGCAGGCGATCGTTGTCGCGAACGTGTCGCTCGCGCCGGGGGCCGCTGCCGCGGTCGCTCCCGACGCAACCGTATTTATCATCGCACGAGATCCGGCGCAGCCGTCTCCGCCGATCGCTGCCGCGAGACGAAGGGTGTCGGAACTGCCGGCCCAGGTGTCATTGAGCGATGCCGACGCGATGATGCCCGGACGCCCTCTGTCGGCGTTCAACCAGCTGGAGATCGTTGCGCGCGTTTCGCTGTCTGGCGCACCCGCAGCGCAGACCGGCGACTGGTACGGAGAACACACGGTGTCGCAACCGGGTTCCGCTCCCGTTGATATCGTCATCGAAAAGCAAGTGCCGTAGGTGTGCCGATCTCTCTAACGTCTGCGGTGCCGCCGGTGCACGACCTGTAAGAAATAGAAGGCTGTAGGAGCCCGCCACGCGGGCGAGTGCGATACGCATCATCGCACTCGCCCGCATGGCGGGCTCCTACAGCTCACTATCCGCGCAGTGCGCGGCTGCTGTCGCCCGTATCACGGGCGACGATTGTGCGCCGAAGGATTATTCGTCGAGAGGTTCCCGTGGCGGGACGTTCACCACGTCGCCGTAGACGTCTGCATCGGTGCGTCTTAGGGTTTCCTGTTCGACGTCGTCGCGGGCGTGGGTGAGGGCGGCGTAGAGGCGACGAAGCTGTATGTAGGACAGGACCTTCACATCAACCATCGCCAGCGCATGGATGACGCTGAGTGACAGGTCGTGGATGTCCGTCTCGCGAGTACTCTGTCCGGCCATGATCGCGCCCTTGCATGCCTCGGCGGCGCTTGCAGTCTAGCAGCGGCAAAAGCACCGAAGTGTGACGGCCGTCACGCCAGCCTTTCGGCGATATCGTCCAGCGTCGCGCAGACGTCGTCCACCCAGTCCAGGTGCTCAGGCTTCATCAGGCACGATCGCAGGCAGGTGACGGTGTCTCGGTTCAGCTCGAGCTCCGGACGGTAGTGCGAGACGAGAGCGGCCGGAAGCTCGATCAGTGCGAGATGCAGGTCCGCATCCGCCGCTCGCTCGAAAATCACGCGAGCCCGTTCACTCGCAGTGGTCGCGTCCGGTGCGTTGACGGCGTAGACGACGATATCGAGTTCTGGTGGCATCAGCGCGAGGTAGTTCTCGCTCGCTGCGATACGCTCCCTGAACCTGCGGGCGGCCAACAATGAACGATCGAGGCCTTCGGCAAATGCGGCGCCGCGTTGCATCGGCAGCAACTGCTGAGTTGCCCATAACGCCACCGCGGCAGCGCCGGGTCGCGAGCACTCCAGGCTGATCTCGCCCAGGTGAAGCTCGGTTGACGTGAAGTAAGTATAGGCGGAATCGTGCTTGTACAGGGTTCCTACGCCAGGGTCGGTGAACAGCACACACCCGCACCCATACGGCTGGAGCCCATGCTTGTGCGGGTCGATGACTATGGAATCGGCTTCCGCGATACCGTCGTAGTGCCGTCGGTTCACGTCGGCCAGTTCAGCGGCGATGTGGAAGTAGCCGCCATACGCGGCATCCACGTGTACGCGAAAATCGAATTCCTCTCTAAGCGCGAGTATGTCGGCAAGCGGGTCGACAGCCCCGACACCGGTCGTGCCGATCGTGGCAACCACAGTCCCGACCTGCCGCGTCTGCAGCAGGCGCCGCAGTGCATCCATGTCCATGCCCCCCGCGGGAGTCACGGGGACAGCAGCAAAGTCCAACTTCAGCACCTCACTCAGCCGCGCGTGCGTGTAATGCGCCTGCTGCGACGCGAGAATGCAGCCCGGTCGCAGCTGGCCTGCAACCCACAGTGCTTCCAGGTTCGCCATCGTGCCGCCGCCACACAGGTGCCCCAGCCATTCCTTCATGCCGAACATGCGCGCGATGGCTGCGACGCACTCGAGCTCCATGGCGGAACTCGCCCGGCCGCCGTCCAGTGCATGGTTGTTCGGGTTGAGCCAGAGCGAAAGCGCGTAGGCAAGGCGCGCAACCGGGTGGGGCGGTTTCAGCATTTGTCCCGCGTAACGCGGGTGGTGATACGGGTAGTTGTCCTGCATGCGGCGTGCGGTCTCCTGCAGCACGCCTGCTACTCCCGAAAGATCGTAATGCGAAGCGCTGTCCGCCAAATCGTCGAAGCCGGTCTCGAGCGTGTCGAGCGCCTGCCTGAGGAGTTCCAGTTCGGGCTGGTGCCGGAACGGCATTGCCTCAGACCGTCGACAGCGGACGTATCGGGCTGCCGTCGAAGAAGCGTTCGAGTCGCAGCTGGCGCAGGTCAATGCCGGTTTCCGTACCCGTGAGCATGCCCGCGATTGCCTTGCCGGCACCCGGACCCAGGCCAAAACCGTGCCCGCTGAAACCAGTCGCGAGATAGAAACCGGGATAACGCTCGATGGGGCAGATCATCGGAACGACGTCCGGAGATGTCTCCACCATACCGGCCCAGGTCTCGGCTATCGGGCTGTCAGCAAGGTCCGGAAACGTCTCGGCGAGGTTTACCCTGATCTTCGCGATCACTGACGGCGAAGGCCTGGGGTTGAGCACCCGGGTTTTCTCGAACGGTGAGACGCTGTCCAGCGCCCATCGCGAAGGCATGCGGAATTCGGTGAGAAACTCCCTGCCGATGGACAACCTGAGCACCTTGATCTCCTGCCGCAACGCAGGAAGGAACTTGAACGCGTAGCGAAACGTGGACGGCGTAATCGGATGCATCAGGATCGCGCCGTGCGCCACCGTGTAACCGCCGTCCTGCCGGCGGCGAATGCCGACCTTGCAGTCGAACACGTTGCCGTTCAAGACGGCTTTCGCCGGGGCAGTTCGCAGGACGTTTCCCTGGACCTTGAGCTGCGGCACCGAGATGCCGAGCGAGCGACAGAAAAGCGAGGACCACGCGCCGGCCGCGCACAGAACGGTGGATGTCCTGATCCTGCCGTGCTCGGTAACGACCGCCGAGACGCGGCCTGCTTCGGTCTCGAGTCCGCGGACCGCGCAGGCCGTCAGGATTTGCGCGCCTTTCGCCGCCGCGGCCCGGGCGATGGCAGGCGCTGCCTTGTGCGGTTCCGCGCGGCCGTCGCTCGCCGTGTACATGGCGCCCAGCCATTGCGACGCTGCGGGACCCACCTGTTCTTCCAGTTCGCGGCCGGTGATGATGCGCGTATCGAGCCCGTGCTGCTCCGCGATTTTCAGCCACTCGGCGAACTCATCCAGTTCTTTCTGTTTGCGCGCGACGAACAGGCAGCCTCCCTGTGTAAACCCGACATCCTCGCCGATCTCGGCTTCGAGCTCACGCCAGATGTCCATGCTCTCGATCATCATCGGCAGCTCACGAACGTCACGGCCCTGCTGGCGCACCCAGCCCCAGTTACGGCCGGATTGCTCGCCCGCGATGTGGCCCTTCTCGCACAACACGACGTTGACGCCCTGCTTTGCGAGGAACCACGCGGTGGAGACGCCGACGATGCCGCCGCCGATAATCACGACGTCGGCCGAAGCGGGAACGCCGGCCGGAGGACTGAGCGACCTGTCCCAGGTCGAGGAAACGGTATTCGCGGTATCTTCGTTCGTCATGTTCGTTTTCCCGCTATCGCGGTCTTGCCTCGTTGCACCACGTGAAACAGCGCAGCGCGGATCCGGTGATCTCGCAGCCGCATGAACGTCCGGAAAAGTATAGGCATCAGGAAGAGCGTGAGAAGGGTCGCGACGAACAGGCCGGATACCATACTGGTCGCGACGGGACCCCACAACAGCGACTTGCCGCCGAGGCCTGTTGCGAGGGAGAACAAGCCGGCGATCGTCGTCAGGGTCGTCATCAATATGGGGATCACCCTTCGCCGCGCTGCGTAAATGATGGCGTGCAACGGCCGCATGCCGCTGCGTATGCGCGTGTTGGCGGCGTCGATGAGCACGATAGCAGCATTCACCGCGATCCCTGCCAGGGCCACGATGCCGTAGAGCGTATAGAGGCTCAGGGGATTGCGCGTGATCCACAGCCCGACGATCACGCCGGTGAACGCCATGGGCAGCGTTACGAGGATCAGCAACGGCTGGAAATAGCTGCGGAACTGCGTGGCGAGAATGAGGTAGATCAACCCGACTCCGAACAGCCCGAGAATCAGCAATGAATCGAGGCTCTCCTGTATGTCGTCGAAGGCGCCCGAAAAATCCAGCACTATCTCCGGGTACTGCCGCCGGACCTGTTCCCATTCGTCGATAATCAGGTTGGTGGCCGCAACCTGGTTGATGACCTCATCGTCCAGGTCCGCCTCCACCGTGATGGATCGGCGAAAGTTGTAGTGTCGGATGGTGCCGCTGCCACGCTCTATCCTCGAGCTCGTCAGGGCTCCAAGCGTGGTCGTGCCGCCCCCGGGGAGTGCCACCGGGTCCGCCAGGATCTGGCTTGCATCTTCCACCGTGCGGCGCGGACCGCGCACTCGCAGCTCGACTTTCTCGCCTCCATCGCGGGTGAAGGCGACGATTTCGCCATCCAGGTGCAGTCGCAGCAGGCGCAGCACTTCGCCGGGTGCGAGACCTGCCTGGCGGATGGCGCGCAAGTCGGGCAACAGCGCCAGCTCGTAGCGTCCCGGAACATCGTTGTCGATGACGTTCGAAGAGCCTTCGATGCTGCTGACGATGCGCTTCACTTCTTCAGCCGCCGCGCGCAGCTCCTCGAAGTCGTCGCCGCGTACCTTGACGCTGACGTCCTTCGCGACCGGCGGCCCTCCGGAGACTTCGAAGAAGGAAACCTCGGCGTTCCCGGGCGTCGCCATCGCAACGTCGCGGATCGCGTCGACGATGTCGCCGACTGCGCGGTTGTCCGGCGTCTTCGGCATCAACGACACCTGGATCTGCCCGTACTGGTCGCCGAAGAGCGCCTCGGCGTCGGTGAACTTCACGCCGGCCATTACCGTGATGGCGCGAATCTCGTCCTCCTCGATCAGTGTACGAATGCATTGTTCGACCCGTTCCGCCTGCGCTAGGGTATCTTCGAGCGGCGCTTCCGGCGGCATCTCGACGTGGACGTAGAACAACCGGAACGGATCAAACGTAAAAAATTCCACACGCACCTGCTCCGTCGCGACGGCCACGATGGAGAGGGCGAACGCGAGCAGGCCCGCGAGAAAGAAGCGCTTCGGCCGCCGGAAGACGTACGCGAGCGCGCGCGTATACCGGACTCGAACGAGGTGCGTCCACCGGCCCCGCCAGTGACTGAACCGCTCGCTTGCAGGTTGTACACGCGAGGTGGACGTGATGACGTGAGAAGGCAGGATCCAGAACGCCTCGATCAGGCTGACGAGCAGCCCGGTCGTGACCACGAGGGGGATGATCTTCATAAAGTCGCCGAGAATGCCCGGCAACAGCATCAGGGGTGCGAAGGCCGAGATTGTCGTGAACACGGCGGCGGTCACCGGTTGGCCGACTTCCCGCAGCGCGTCGAGCGAAGCCTGCAAAGCTTCTTCGCCACGCTGCAGCCGGTAGTACATCGCCTCCACGATCACGACAGCATCGTCCACGAGCATTCCGAGGACGATGACGATGCCGAGCAGGACGGGAACGTTCAGCGTGTTGCCACTGATGTTCAGGAGCCAAAAAGTGCCGGCGATGGAGAACGCAATGCCGAGCGTTACGAAGAAAGCGATTCGAATGCCGAGGAAGATCCAGCATACCGCAAGTACCAGGAACAGGCCGAGGAGGGCGTTCCTTTGCATCACCGACAATGCCTCGCGCGTCTGCGTCGTCTGGTCATCCGCGAGGTAAAGATCGATGCCTGTCCCTTCCATCTGCCGATTGCGTTGGTCGACGTACTGGTTGATACCGTCGACGAGCTCCAGCGTGTTGGTGAATGCAACCTTGGTGATAGACATCGAGACAGCAGGACGTCCGTTGAAGCTGACCAGCTGTTGCTCCTCCTGCCTGCCGCGACGGATCTCGGCAATGCGGTCGAGAGCGATCTTGCTCTGCGGCAGGTTCTTGGGCGATACGAGGAACTGAGCCAGTTCCTCCGGCAGCACGGTTTTCCCCTCGACACGGATCAGCCAGGCTTCGTCGCCGACTTGCATCTCGCCGGCCGTCACGTCCCGGTAGGCCTCCCTGAGCTGATCCGCGACATCCGTGGCGGTGAGCCCATTCGCGGCGAGCGCCTGCGGGTCTACTTCGACCTGCAGTTCCGGTTCATTGAAGCCGAACGCCTGCACGCGATCGACGCCGGTGAGGCGCTCCAGTTCGTCACGGACGATCTTTGCCTGGCGCCGTAACCGTTCGTCGTCCGCCTGGCCGGCGACGATGACCGTGGCTGTCGGGAAGCCGTTCGATGTCGTTACCTCGAGGACATAGGGGTCTTCGACGTCGTCCGGCAATTCGTCATTCGTCTTGCTCTGGATTTCCCGGCGCAGGTCCACGACCCGCTTGTCAAACTCGCGCTCGGTAAGCTCGTTGAAGCGCACGAGGATGTCAGAGACGTTTTCCCGAGAAGAGCTGCTGACGAAGCGGATGTCCTGCACGTTCCGCAGCGCGTCTTCGAGCGGCCCCGTGACAAGCTCCTCGACATCGGCGGCGGTTGCGCCGGGCAACACCGTGTTGATGTTGACGAAGTTGAAGTTGACCTCGGGGTCCTGCTCACGCGGCAGCTGCAGGTACGAGACGGAGCCCATCACGAGCACGACCACGAAGAAGATGTTGACCAGCGGATGGTTGGTCAACAGTGTACGGAGCAGTTTCATTCCCGCGTGATCTGTACGGCGTCTCCGTCCTGCAAGCGCACGTGGCCTCTCGTGACGATCGGCGTGTCAACCGGCAGGTCGACTTCCGCCGGTCGTCCTTCCTGTGCAGTCGGTATCGCGACGAAACGGGCGCGGCCGTCGCTGGCGACGAAGATGCCGAGCTCAGTGCCACGCTGGACGATCAGCGATACGGGAACCATAGACGACGGTTCGCGCCACACGACTTCGCCGGTAGCACCGATCGGTGCCACCGCGTCGGGGAAATGGAATCGGCCGCGGACTTTTCGGGTATCGGTTTCAATCACGGCTGAAAGGCGCGCGAGCTCAACCGGCCATGCCTGCCCGTTGCTGACGAAACGCAGGTCGGACGCTCCCTTAAGCTGGTCGGAATGGCGCGGGTCCACCTCCGCATCCACCTCGCGTCCGGCGGTCTGCACGAGCGTGAGCAAGGGCGTTCCCGGCGTGGCCAGGTTACCCACCTGGCCCTGGCGCTGCACAATCGCCGCCTCAAAGGGCGAGCGAACTTCCGTTCGTGCGAGCGCCAGGCGGGCGTCCCGTATGGCGACGAGCTGTCGTTCGCGATTGGCTTCGATGACGGAAACCTCGGTGCGACGAACGTCGAGTTCGTCTTCCGAGACGAAGGAGCGCTCCAGCAGGTCTTCGGCTCGCCGAAGCCTCTGCCGGGCGTCCAGCAGTTGCGCATCCAGGGCGGCCAGCGCTGCTTCGGCCTCCGCAAGAGCGAGGCGTGTATCCGCCTGGTCGAGCTTCACCAGAAGCTGTCCCTTCTCTACCTCATCCCCGACATCGACCGTGATCTCCTCGATCAGTGCCGTTATCTGCGACGTGACCACCGTGCGATTCGCGGTGATGACGGAAGCGGGCGCGCGGAATTCCCGGGCAACCAGCGTCTCACCCAGGTCCTGCACGGTCACCGGGATCTCGGCAAAAGCAATTTGCTGGATCATCGCGGCGCCGATGACGAGTATTGTTGTTTTGCTTGAAGCCATTCGTCGAGCCATGTGACCTGTGACCATCCAGCAAGAGCATCCCGCACGCAGGAGATTGACCTCAAAAGGGAAACTTCGGTCTAATGGAGTGAAGCTGGCGGGCGATTATATGGCGCTGGTCCAACCGATGCAGCATCCCTTAAATTGATGGCGGAATGTCCGAAAAACTGATGCCCTCCGGCAGATTCGTCCTTTGCCTGTTCGCCTGCCTGCTTTATGCCTGCGCGGCGCGCGAGGTACTGGCACCGAAGGGCGGTGTTGCGCCGGCTGGCGTCGATCTCTCGGGCACCTGGCGGCTTCGCCGGGACGAGAGTGACGGGCAGCGGAGAATCAACGAAGCAATCCGGCGCACCGACGGTGTGGACGACAGGATAATCCTGAGGCCCCTGGAACCGCAGGACCAGCGCAGCCGATCGGCGCGTCCACGGCGCAATCCTGGCGGGCTCGTTCACGTCTTCCTGGAGAATGGAAGCATACTGAAAATAACCCAGACGACGGGCGGTTTGTTCCTGAGCTTCGATCGTGCAGTGGTCGTGGAGTACCGCTTCGGCGAAAACCGGCAGGTGCGGGTCGGGCCGGTAGTCGCGGCTCGGGTATCAGGGTGGGAAGGACAGGAATACGTCGCCGAGACGCTGGATGAAAACCGGATGAAGCTGACGGAAAGATTCGCGTTGATCAACAAGCATATGCTTCAGCGCACGATCGTCTTTCGCAGCAAGAATAACGAAGAAGAAACACTGGTGCAGACATTCGACCTGGTGGGCTGAACCAGGGAGTCTCTGCCAGTTGCACCCTTGTCAATGTTGGGCGGCGACCGACTCTGACGTGGGTTCATAGGTCCGTAAAACGGCACGGACTCCGAGCTTGCCTTTCCGATGCTGCTCGATGATGACCGGCAGGTAACCGAGTTCTTCCGCGCACCAGAGAGTCGTAACCCTGGTTGAATTCTCCTTGCTGTGCTGGATACCGACAACCTCGAACTCGCCGTAGGGCACCTTGACCGTGCGGGTGCCCACGCTGTTCACATTCAGCAGTTTCAGCTCGTCTCCGTCCAGCATCCAGTACTGTTCTTCGGCGGTGCTGTTTTGCAGGTCATGCATCAGCTCGTACTGGATCGAAACCCGATCATGTACGCGGCCATCCAGTTCTGACTCGAACTTCTCGTCGTTGATGACGCCTTCGACTTGCTGCTGCCGCCAGTCGAAGTCAAGGGAGACGACGGCATCCTCAGATGAGAGTGTATCGATGGAGCGGTATTGGGCCGGTAGCACGCCTTCGTTGTCCGGCAGGAAGTAGGAGCTCTCCTGGATCACACCGCGCGCAAGCATGCGCGAGATGCCGATTGGTTTGATTACGGTGTTGGCCATGTAGCCGGGCCCTGCGTGCGTCACCTCGGATACGAGCGTACCGCTAAGGACGGAGATCTTGACGTCGTAACTGGCTTTGTGAGGCGTCAGATTGCCGTCTGCGAAAGCGGATGCGGCGAGCAGCAGGCCGGTCGCCGCGAGCAACGTCGTTGCAGCGGTCCTGATTGTCGAATGCACCAGTATCACCTTGATCGGCTCCCGTTACTTTGCCAGTTCCCTCTTTGACTGTTCCATCAGGCTCATTACTGCATTTTCCATACTTGCACGGTACTCGTCGATCTTGTCGAGAGGCGTGTCCTGCGGTACGTGAACCGGCTCGCCCACGGCCAGCACGATGCGCGCGAAGGGTTTCGGGATCATGAACGCGTCCCAGCGCTTCAAATACCACGCCCTGTCTGCGGCGCAAGCCATCGGGACGAGCGGCACCGACGCAATTCTTGCCATCAGGACTGCCCCGGATTTGAACTGGTACTGCGGCCCGGAGGGTCCGTCGGCCGTTGTCACGATCGAGACGTTCCGCTTCATGGCCTGGTACATGTCGCGAAGCACGAGCGCGCCGGTCTGGTTTGCCGAACCGCGTATGACCTCCGCGCCCCAGGCACGGGCTATTCGCGCCGGCACGTCGCCATCGACCGACGCCGAGACGAGAAAGCAGGCTTTGAATCCTCGGCGAATCCACTCCCGTATCATGATCGTGCACAGGATGTGATGCTGGTGCCAGTAGCACGGGCCGCATGCCTTTCCCTCGGCCAGTATCCTGTCGGCGATATCCGCACCGATAACCTTCTCGACGCGGTACGTCCACCACAGCATCCGCAACGCGGCCCTGAGCACCGGGAGGCCCAGAAAGTAGTAGAGACGTCGCGGAGACGACATTCGGCGCGTCGAAAACCTGCTCCGGCGCGACTCGATGTCTGCAAAATTCGTTTTCAGGCTCGGCTGGGTCATTTGGCCAACTGTAAGGCACGCTCAAAGCGCAAACGGTGCGCCGGGGCACAAACTGTAAGATGCAGGAAAGCGCCTGAACCTGCGATGAACTGCGCCGTTCCCGGGAACGACGGCGTGGGAGTTTGCGGTATCGGACGGCAGCCGGTCAATGTACTATTGCGCCTGCAAAACCCGGTCCGCCCAACTTTCAGGCCCCAAACTCCCGTATTTGATGACTTTAGCGATTGCAGCAAACCGGCGTCCTCCCGGACCCGACGAGCCGGTAATGCTGGGCATAGACCCTGAAACGCTCGAAATCCTGCTCGAGGCGCGAGAACGCTTCGGCAACGTGGTGGCGCTCCGGCGCCCGAACGGACGTCCCGCTTTGTTCGTGAACGACCCGGCTGAAATTCGCAGGATCCTCGTTCGACAGCACGCCAGGTACCGCAAGGGGCCGGGGTTCGAACGCGTCAAGATGCTGCTTGGAAACGGGCTCATCGTAAGCGATGGCGACGTGTGGCGGCGTTCGAGAACGATGATCCAGCCGGCGTTCAGCCGCGCGAACATGCATCGCCTGATCGAGGTGATCGTAACCTGCTGCAAGGAACGCGAACGCCGCTGGTCTGCGGTAGAGGAAGCGGGAGGCGCAATCAATATGACGCAGGAGACCAGTGACTTTGCGCTGGAGCTGATCCTTCGATCGATGTTCGGCGAGGACTACGAGCGTTACCTGCTGAATAGCGGTACGAACCCCTTTGCCTTTCTCAGCGAGGACTCCACCCGCGATTTGCGCGTGGTATTGAAGGTACGCGAGCTTCGCGAACTCCTGCTGCAGATCGTCGAGGCGCGGCGGGCATCTGGTGGTGCTGCCAGATTCGATTTCCTCTCGATCTACCTTGCGGCGCGGGACAAGGACGGCAAGGCCTTCGAAGACCGCGAACTCCTGGACGAGCTGGTGACCCTCATCGTTGCCGGTTACGAAACTTCCGCCGGCACGCTCAACTGGGCGTGGTACCTGCTTTCCTGCAACCCCGAGTGCCACGACTTGCTGGTGGACGACGCAGGTAAACACCTGCCTGATATCGATGAGATAGATGCGGAAAGCGTGGCGGCAATGACCTACACGCAGTCCCTGCTCGAGGAAACGCTCAGGCTTTATCCGCCGGTATGGCTGTTCACACGGCGTGCCGCGGAGGACGACTCGCTCACCGATTTCGATGTAGCGGAGGGCACCGATATCTATCTGTCACCATACATCCTCCATCGCAGCGAGGAGTTCTGGCCGGAACCCGGTCGTTTCAACCCCGGCCGCTTCGGTGCCAACCCCGGGACGAGCAAGGGCGACATGAAGAAGGCCGAACGGCCGTATTTCCCGTTCTCGCTGGGTCCGCGGCGTTGTCTCGGCGAGTACTTTTCGTTCCTCGAAATGAAGATTCACCTAGGGCTGCTTGCGCGGAAGTTCAGCATGAGCTGCATCGACACGGAAGTCCCTCCGCTGGACCTCGGCATCAACCTGCGTTCCGCTACCGACATTCATCTTCGACCGAGCCTTCGTAAGTCCTGACAATGCAGTTATACGACAGCCTTACCTCTATCCTGCGCGACGCAGGAACAAAAGACCGTTCCATCCGGTTCATCGATGGCGAGCAGGACGAGAGCGTTCTGGGTTTCTCAGACCTGTGGCAACAGGCCGTACTCGTGCTCGGCACCTTGCAAGCGCGCGGCTTGAAACCCGGCGACGAACTCGTCATCTTCACCCGCTCCAATCAAACATTCGTCGTCGCCTTCTGGGCGGCGCTCCTTGGCGGTATCGTGCCGGTTCCGGTTGCAGTGGGCATCAGCGATGAGCACAGGCTGAAACTCTTTCGCATCCTGACGCAGTTGCAGCGGGCCACGCTGCTGACCGACAGCGAATTGTCAGCACGCCTGGCGGACTTCGCCGCCAGCCATGAACTCCGGGACGTGCAGGCGGTGCTTCGCGACCAGGTCATGCTGGACAGGGAGATGAGGTCCGGTACGGCAGGCAACGTCCTCGAAGCGGATCCCGACAGCGTCGCATTCATCCAGTACTCTTCCGGCTCGACCAGCGAACCGAAAGGCGTTTGCCTGACTCACCGCAACCTGGCGACGAATATCCGCGCCATTGTCGAAGGGGCTCGCTGGACGGACCAGGACCAGAGCCTGAGCTGGATGCCGCTGACCCACGACATGGGGCTGATCGGGTTCCACCTGAGCGTTCTGGCTGCCCACATGAATCATGCGGTGATGGATACCAGCCTGTTCGTGCGCCGTCCGCTCTTCTGGTTGACACGCGCGAGCACGCTCGGAGCGACGCAGCTCTGCTCGCCGAACTTTGGTTTCAAACACTTCCTCAACATGTTCCTGCGAAAAGGCTCCGACGGGCTCGATCTTTCGGCGGTGCGCCTGATCATGAACGGGGCTGAACCGATCTCATATGAGCTGTGCGAACAGTTCCTTGAGGCACTGCATCCGTTCGGTTTGAAGAGAACGGCGATGTTCCCGGTGTACGGATTGGCGGAAGCGACCGTCGCCGTCAGTTTCCCCGAAGTCGGCGCGGAATATTCGCGGATAGTGGTCGACCGGCACAGCCTTCGCATCGGTGCGCGGTTCCAACCGGCGGAACCGGGTGACGAGCAGGCCGTCAGTTTCGTCAAGGTAGGACGTGCCGTTCGGGATTGCCTGGTCCGCATCACCGACGACAATGACCAGGAGTTGCCACCGATGGTAGTGGGGAACATCCAGGTCAAAGGGTCGAACGTTACGAGTGGCATCTACCATGATGCGGAGGCGGAGAAGGCCCTGTTCGCCGGAGACGGGTGGTTGCGAACCGGCGATGTCGGGGTTTTCGTCGATGGCGAACTGGTCATCACCGGACGCTCGAAAGACATCATCATCGTCAACGGCCAGAATTACTATCCGCATGACATCGAGGAAGTGGTTGCGGCCACTGATGGGCTAGAGTTGGGCAAAGTCGTGGCATGCGGGACCAGCCGTGCCGGTAGCCCGGATGAGGAACTGTTGGTGTTTGTGCTGTATCGTCAGGACCTCGATGATTTCCCGGCACTGGCGCACAGCGTCCGCACGAGAGTGGGGACGAACACGGGGCTCGAGGTTGACCATGTGATTCCGGTTGCGCGCATCCCGAAGACGACGAGCGGCAAGATACAGCGCAGCCAACTGGCAGCGGCTTACCTGGATGGCGAATTCGATTCGGTTCTCGCCGCGATCGAGCCGTCTTCCGGCGAGGCGCCGGCGGATTCTCCGGAAGGCGCGAAGGAAGACCCGCTGATCCTGGAGCTCGAGCAGATCTGCCGCGAGTTCGCGAAAGACCGGGTGATAGGTCCGGACGACAACCTGTTCGAGGTTGGTGTGAGTTCGCTGACCCTGACGGAGATCGTGCTTGCGATAGACGAGAAGCACCCGGGCAAGGTCGACATCAGCGACCTTTTCGATTACCCGACGATACGGCAGCTGGCCGCATTTCTGCAGCGCTGAGCGCGCTTTGACAGGAACCGAATGATCTACGCAAAAATAGCAGGTACCGGCCGCTATCTGCCCGAGAAGGTGATGCACAACCGGGAGTTCGAGGCATTCGTCGATACATCGGACGAGTGGATCCGCGAGCGCACCGGCATATCGCGCCGGCATATCGCGGCGGACAACGAGACGACGTCCGACATGAGTGTGGCTGCGTCCCGCCATGCGATGGAGCAGGCTGGCGTCACCGCTGGGGACATAGACCTGATCATCGTTGCCACGACGACACCTGACAAGGTCTTTCCCAGCACTGCATGCATCGTGCAGCGAAAGCTCGATATTCACGGCATACCAGCCTTCGATGTGCATGCGGCTTGCTCGGGATTCATCTTTGCGCTCGATGTCGCGGATCGCTACATCCGGACCGGCGGTGCGACCCGCGCCCTGGTGATCGGCGCGGAGACCTATTCGCGGATCCTCGACTGGAACGACCGTTCGACCTGCGTGCTGTTCGGTGACGGGGCAGGGGCGGTGGTGCTCTGCGCATCCGAAGAGCCCGGCATCATCTCGGCTCACGCGCACTCGGACGGCGAGTACGAAGATCTTCTCCACGTGCCGGCCGGGATCTCCTCCGGCTACTCGAAAGTGCGGGCGGAGGCTGCATTCATCCAGATGAAAGGCCACGAGGTTTTTCGCAAGGCCGTCAGTACCCTTGGGCTGATTGCCGAGGAAACATTGTCAGGCAACGACATATCGACGAAAGACATCGACTGGCTCATCCCGCACCAGGCAAACCTGCGCATCATCGCCGCCGCTGCGAAAAAACTGGACCTGCCGATGGAACGGGTGGTGGTGACCGTGGACGAACATGCGAACACCTCCAGCGCTTCGATCCCGCTGGCGCTGGACGTCGCAGTGCGCGACGGGCGCGTAAAGCGCGGCGAGTTGCTGCTGTTCGAAGCCTTCGGCGCCGGATTCACCTGGGGTTCGGCACTGGTGAGGTACTAGAAAGCGGGGAGGCGAACCGAAAGGGGCAAGACCCGCACGCAACAACGGGTCACGCCCCGGCGGCGGATCAAGCGGCTACGGTAGTGTCCTGAGGGCTTCTATGCGCTCCGCAATCGGCGGATGGCTCATGAGCAGACGCTTGAAGCCCATTGCCTGCCGCCCCGAGATCCCGAACGCTTCCAGGGCTTCGGGGAGCGCGGCGGGACGCGAGGTCCGGTCGAGACGCGCCAGGGCGTCGATCATCGGCTTCTTGCCGTTCAGGCGGGCGGAACCTGCGTCCGCGCGGAACTCCCGGTAGCGTGACACCCACATCACGATGATGCTCGCGAGAACGCCCAGCACCAGCTGCGCTGCAATCACTGAGACAAAATACCCGATGCCGTAACCGCGGTCGTTCTTCAGCACCACGCGGTCCACGATATGCCCGACGACGCGCGAGAGGAAGATGACGAACGTGTTTACCACGCCCTGCACGAGGGCGAGAGTCACCATGTCCCCGTTGGCGACGTGGGAGATCTCATGAGCGAGTACCGCCTCGACTTCTTCCCGCTGCATTCCCTGGAGCAGTCCGCTGCTGACGGCGACCAGCGCGCTGTTCTTTCGCGCACCGGTTGCGAACGCGTTCATATCAGGTGCGTCGTAGATCGCGACCTCCGGCATGTCGATGCCGGCCTGCTGCGACAGCCGCTGCACAGTGCCGACCAGCCACGCTTCGGTGTTATTGGAGGGATTGGTGATGACACGCGCACCCGTGGTGCGCTTCGCCATCCACTTCGAGATGGCCAGCGAAATAAATGAGCCTCCGAAACCGATCACCAGCGACAGGATCAGCAGAGATTCGTAATTGATGCCGGTGCCGGATTCGTCGAGGATCCTGTCCACGCCAAGCAGGCGCAGAACGATACTCAACACCAGGATCACCGCCAGGTTGGTGGCGATAAACAGGACAACGCGCTTGAACATCAAAAACTCCCTCCAGGTTACAGGTGCCTGATTTTGTGGCAAAAGAGCGGTCTTTCAAGTAGCGCCTGCGGTTATTGCAGCCGGGTGAGGTTTAGGATGAACCGGCATGGCACCCGCGGAAACAGGACAGGAACTTGTTATATATCCAAAGCTTATAGCAAATACTTTAGAACCATTAGCAGGAGAGGTTGACCTGGATCAAGGCCGGTGACGCTGCCGGCCGCTACTGTTTCGGCATGTTGAGCCTCGAGCCATCAGAGCCAGGAACCATGCAGCAGACAGTGACATTCGATGCAGACCTCCTGCGGCGCTATGACGTCAGCGGACCACGTTACACATCCTATCCGACGGCCCTCAAGTTCCACCCGGGCTTCGGCGCACCAGAGTACAGCCGTGCCGTTGCGCGGAGCAATCGCAAGGGCAAACCGCTTTCCCTTTATGTGCACGTCCCGTTCTGCGCCAGCCCGTGTTTTTACTGCGGCTGCACCCGCATCATTACCCGTGACCCGCTCAAAGCGAAGCGATATCTCGATCGGCTGTACCGCGAGATCGAGCTGCAGGCCGACCTGTTTGAATCCGGTCGCATCGTTGGACAGCTGCACCTGGGCGGTGGAACCCCGACGTTTCTCAACGCCGATGACATCGCGATCCTGCTGAGCCGGTTACGCCGTGCTTTCGCGATCGACAAAGCAGCCGAAGTGTCGATAGAGATCGATCCTCGTACCGTCGATGGCGACTCGATGACGCGTCTCGCGCAAATCGGCTTCAATCGCATCAGCCTCGGCGTACAGGACTTCGACCGCCGCGTGCAGGAGGCCGTGAACCGCGTGCAGAGCGTGGAAGAGACGACCGCCGTCATCGATAGCGCGCGCCACGCCGGCATAACCTCGATCAACCTCGACCTGATCTACGGGTTGCCGTTCCAGGGCGTCGAAGGATTCTCGCGGACGATCGACACGGTCATCGGCCTGAGACCGGAGCGACTCGCCGTGTACAGCTATGCGCACCTGCCGCGGATGTTCAAGGCGCAGCACCGCATACGAAAGGAAACGCTTCCGGACGCCGCGACAAAGCTTGCTCTGCTTCGCACCGCGATCGATCGGCTGACTGCGGCAGGCTACGCCTATATCGGCATGGACCATTTTGCGCTGGAGAATGACGAACTGGTGGTAGCGCAAGGCAACGGAACCCTGCAGCGAAATTTCCAGGGCTACTCGACTCGTGCGGATTGCGACATGATCGGGCTCGGCATGAGCGCGATCGGCAAGATTGCCGATACCTATAGCCAGAATGCCAAGGACCTCGACGCATACTATGCCGCAGTCGATGAGGGTCGACTGGCGATTGACCGCGGGGTGATTCTATCCGCAGACGACCGCCTTCGACGCCAGATCATCCAGCGAATCATGTGCCAGGGCGAATTCGAATTCGCCGACTTCCAGTTCGCCGATTGCGCGCACTTCCTCGGCTACTTCAGCACCGCGGCGGCGCAGCTCGAACAGCTTGAAAACGACGGGATGGTTGAGATAGGCCAGGACCGCCTGACCGTAACTGCGCGAGGCCGGCTGTTGTTGCGCACCGTCGCGATGGCGTTCGACGCCTATGCATCGCGTCCCGGAAAAACCGGCCTGCAGTACTCACGGGTGCTCTAGGGAGATGGGACTTCCAGCCGCGACTCGTTGGCAACGCAATGCAGATTCGCTGTTGCTGTGCGAACGAAATGTCGCCCGCGTAACACCGCTGATCGAATTGTCGTTGCCCGCGTTGCCGGGCCGGCGCCTGTTGTTGAAGGACGAATCCGCGCACCCGACCGGCAGCCTGAAGCACCGGCTGGCGCGGGCGCTGTTGTTGCAGGGAATCAGGAGTGGCGCTGTGGGGGAGGGGACGCCACTTTTCGACGCGTCGTCCGGCAACACGGCTATCGCCGAAGCATGGTTCGCCCAACTTCTGAGGTTGCCGTATTTCGCCGTGGTCCCGGAAGGCCTGTCGCCGGGCAAGCAGGCACTGATCCGGCAGTATGGCGGCGAGCTTGTCGTAGTGCCCAAAGGCCAATGCTGCAAGCGCGAAGCGGCTCGCCTGGCGGCTCGCAATAGCGGCTACTTTCTCGACCAGTTCACGAACGCCGCGCGAGCCGTGGATTGGCGGGCACATAACGTCATCGTGGAACTGTTTGACCAGCTGCACCAGCATGCGATACCGGACCCGGACTGGTTCGTGATGGGCGCAGGCACCGGCGGTACGGCAACCTGCGCCGGACGCTATTTCCGCAATAGCAATCTGGAGACGCAGCTGCTGGTGGTGGACCCGGAAGATTCTGCCTTCTACAACTACCACAGGCACGGCTGTCATCCCGGCGGCTGCCTGTGCGCGTCCCGCGTGGAAGGGATCGGGCGACCGACAGTGGAGCCTTCGTTCACCGCTTCGCTCGTGAACAGGATGAGTGTCATCCCGGACGCGGCATCATACGGTGCGGCCCGGTGGCTATCGGCGAAGCTCGAGCAACCGGTCGGCGTGTCCACCGGATGCAACCTCATTGGTGCGGTGCAATTGTTGGCGACGCTCCAGAGGGGTCTGGTGACCACGTTGATCTGCGACGATGGCAGGCGTTACGCGGGTACGCTTGACGACCGCTCCTGGCTTGCGCGGCAGGGGCTGGAAACGTCACCGTGGGAACGCGCCCTCGATACCTGGCACGCGAGCGGGTTTTGGCGGCCGCCGGTGATGGACCGCGAACTGAGCGCGACGGGGTGACCTGAGGGGCGCCTGCAGCGGCATCTTCCGCTGCAGGCGCAGGTGTGCGGCCGCGGGAGCGGCAGGAACTTGGCGAATTTAGGGGCTGCTCCCGGCTCGTGGCATACTCCGCCATAGCCCCCACGTCCTGGCCCTCATGATCGAACAACTTCTCGACCCGACCATCCTGCTCGGCCTGCTGACCCTGATTGTCCTCGAGGTTGTCCTCGGCATAGACAACCTGATCTTTATCGCGATACTCGCGGACAAGTTGCCGGAGCACCAGCGGGATAAAGCGCGGGTTATTGGCCTCACCCTGGCTATGTTCATGCGGCTCGCGCTGCTCGCCAGTATTTCCTGGCTGGTCTCCCTCACTAACCCACTGTTCTCGATACTCGGCAAAGGTTTCTCCGGAAGGGACCTGATCCTGCTCGGAGGAGGATTGTTCCTGCTCTTCAAGGCGACGATGGAACTTCACGAGCGCCTCGAAGGCGGCTCGCATCATTCCGAGGGACCCAAAGCGCATGCCGGATTCGGCATCGTACTGGCGCAGATCGTTGCCCTGGATGCCGTCTTTTCGCTGGACTCGGTAATTACCGCTGTCGGGATGGTCGACGAGCTTTGGGTAATGATGACCGCGGTCGTTGTTGCGATCATCCTGATGATTATCGCCAGCAAACCGCTGACCCGTTTCGTGAACGCGCATCCGACCGTCATCGTGCTCTGCCTCGCTTTCCTGCTGATGATCGGTTTCAGCCTGCTTGCTGAAGGCTTCGGCATGCATATACCGAAGGGTTACCTGTATGCCGCTATTGGCTTCTCCGTCCTCATAGAATTCTTGAACCAGACCGCGAGGCGCAACCGCGCCAAGCAGGCGATGACGCGGCCACTGCGCGAGCGCACCGCCGACGCCATCCTGCGCATGCTCGGAGGTCGACCGGCAGCCGACGCACCCCTCAATACCATCACGGCGGGCGCCGACATGGTGTTTGCGCCGAGCGAGCGGCAAATGATTCGCCGCGTGCTCGAGTTGTCGCAGCGCCGGATCGAATCGGTCATGACGCCGCGTCCGGAGATCGCCTGGCTGGATCTCGAGGATGATGACGAAACGATGCTTGCGGAGGTCCGGGACGCGCCGCACACGCGGCTGCTGGTAGCGCGCGGCGACCTCGACGCACTGGAAGGCGTGGTGCAAAGTCGCGACTTGCTGCGCACCTGTATCGATGGCAGCAAACTGGACGTCAAGAGTGTCGTCACACAGCCGCTGGTAGTTCACGAAGGCATGTCGGCGATGCAGGTGCTGGAGCAGTTGCGGACGCAAACCGTGCCGCTCGCCGTCGTCGTGGATGAGTACGGTAGCATCGAGGGCCTGGTTACCGTTTCCGATATCCTCGCCGCGATCGCCGGCGATTTCAGCGATACCATGGACGAACACGGCGGGCCGATTTCCGTGGGCGAGAATGAATGGCTGTTGCCCGGCACGCTGCCACTGACGGAGCTTGCGCGGCTGCTGCAAATTCGCGATGCATCCACGCGCGAATATCACACGGTGGCGGGACTGGCGCTGGACATGCTCGGTCACATACCGGAGCAGGGCGAAACCTTCGCCTGGCAAGGCTGGGAGTTCGAAGTACAGGGTATGGACGGCCGCAGGGTGGATCGTTTGTTGGTGCATCCGCAAGTCGAGGCCGCGGTGGCGCCGGAGGGTTAGATTGCTCCCTTCTGCCAACACCCTTAGTCTCCGCCTGCTCGAACTCCCTTCGGAGTTCTACGTCTAAAGCTTTTCAGTGCATGCGGCCGGGCTGGGGCAGGGCGCAGCTACCCTCCTTTCCTTACCCGGAGCCAGCTCATGCAGATCCATCATCTGAATTGCATTTCTACCTGCCCCGTCGGCGGCAAGCTGATGGACGGCCGCACACCATCACTGATCGGCCGTGCCGAGCTGGCGTGCCACTGCCTGCTGCTCCAAACGGACGATTCGCTGGTTCTCATCGACACTGGTCTCGGGATGAAGGACGTCGCGAACCCACACAGCCGGCTCAGCCGCTTTTTCCTTTCGCTCCTCAGTCCGGAACTTCGCGAAGAGATGACGGCCATCAGGCAGATCGAACGCCTGGGTTTCAATCCTGCGGAGGTCAGGCACATCGTGCTGACTCACCTTGATTTCGACCATGCCGGCGGTCTCGACGATTTTCCACATGCCACCGTGCACATGCTCGCTTCGGAACATGAGTACGCGGCGCAGCAGAAAACCTGGCTTGACCGGCAACGCTTTCGTCCACAACAGTGGTCGACGCACAAGAACTGGCGTGGCTACCGGGCCGGCGAGGGCGACAGCTGGTTCGGCTTCAGCTGCGTACGAGAGCTCGAGGGCGTCACGTCGGACGTACTGCTGGTTCCACTGATCGGCCATACGCTCGGTCATGCCGGGGTGGCCGTCGACTGCGGCGACATTTGGTTGTTGTTGGCAGGCGATGCGTACTTCTATCACAAGGAAATGGACATCGAGGCACCGAGTTGCACACCCGGGCTGCGCTTCTACCAGAAGATGATGGAAAAGAACCGCCGCGCCAGGCTCTGGAACCAGGAACGCCTGCGCAACCTGCGGCGTGAGAACCCGGATGATGTTGAAATCTTTTGCTCACACGATCCGGTGGAGTTCGAGAGCATGGCGGGCAGGTCCATACATGATCCGGTGATTTTCGCTCCTGCGAAGACGGACAGATCTCGCCCACAGTCCGGCCGGGAGCACGCACCGCATCATTGACTGCGACTGGCACAAGTAGAACGACATGGATCCGAGCCCCCTGAGCTCCGAACCCTTTGATGCGCATAATGTATATTATGTTAAGTATCGCATGAATGTACCGTTTGCTCGGATCCCCTTGTCGGCCCACCAAAATTCCGGTAACCCCTAATGAAATTCCAGTAACCCTTCCTGCACTAGCCTTTTATTTTTCAATCAAATAGAGGTTATAACTGAAGTGCTTTCGAGAGCATTTCGTTCGAAACGCCTGTAAAGCTTGCATGCTGACGGCAGACTGCGTCAGGAAGTTCATCGCCGCCGCCTGCGTCACGCTGCGCGTTTCTGCGATCGATACCAGACTTCTCAACGCCGCGAGATCCAGGTGTCGCATGAATCACCGCTCCTCATCGGATGCATGACAAATCTTCAATTTTCTCGCGTTCCGCATTGCCCGGTATCGTGACGGACGCACAGCGACACAGCCGCTAACCAGAATCAAGGTGAGCGTGATGAACAGTACTTCGAGCGAAACCGGTGAGTTCGTATGTTGGGCGTTATCATGGCCTGAGGCCTCCTTATTCGACGGCGGGCGAACAGCGGGCTCAGCCTCAGTGCCCGGTTCGCCATATGTACGTCTGCGAACGCCGATTCCGTACACGGCGGGCACTTGCTACTGCACGCCGGAGTCGGCCATCCTGCAGCAGGGAGTCCATGGCGGCCGCCTGTTCTGAGTGTCAGCATTTTCCCCCGGCCGTTGGCGAAGATCAGATCGGTGTTGTAGTTCTATACCAAATATTCAAGCGAATGTCGTTAGCCTCACCATCATGAAACAAATATACGAAGGTGGCAGCCGGAACATTCTAATCGTCCCCAGCTTCCTTGTCGTACCATTCGTCGAACCATTTCTTAAACGCAAGGCCGACGAGCAACAATGAGGAAATGAATATAATAGATCCGACCAAGGACCTTATAGTGCCTGGATTAAATGCGAACGTTAGCGCCACACAAAGAATAAGCAGCGCGGTATAGCCAACCCAGAACAACTTGTGTTTCCTCTTCATCTCGGCCATGACAGTACCCCGAAGTAAACGCTACCAGAAGCCTCCGAACTGTCAGCAGCTCGTGACCTGTACCCAAGGCGTTCTAACAGTGCTTCCTTTAACGCCAAGAGCTGAAGCATGATGACTCATCATTAAGCTGGAGTCGTCACCATGCCGATCCTCGGACTTGTTCTCAGGCCCAAAGAAGATGATTTCAGTGTGCGGCCAAGCGAATGGTGTTAATCGTACGGGGGCAATCGATTTCGTGTATTTCTTCCAACTCCCGCAACCGGGATACGTTCGATTATTCCTCGGCCGGAATTTTGTTGGCCCGACAGTCGTCGCTCCGAGGAAGAAATTCCGGTAACCCCTCATGAAATTCTGGCAACGCTTGAATTCGAGCAGCTGCCGCGAAAATGCCCCGTGGGCCCTCAGTTCGGCACATTCTCGCAGGCCACGTACCTATCCTTCTGTCCCGCTACACCACTCCTTCCCGTGCGTGTGTTCCGGGCCGTGCCCGTTGCCGGACGTTGAGGCCGCACAGCTTGATATCTCCGCACGTCCGTAGCGCGCGGCCTGGGCCTTCCCTTTGATGAAGTCCCTCATCATGTCGAAATAACCGTCCGGCTGCCGCGTGGAGACGCGCTCTCCATCTGGAAGTGTTTCGAACAGGTACATCCCGTGATCAGCATCGGGGAAGGCGGCGGTCGTGATCGGACGGCCGGCGTTTCGCAGTGCGGCCAGGCGGCGAATGGTCTCTCCAGGCGGAGCATCGCGATCCTGTCCCCCGAGTATCCACAGCTGCGGAACCTCGAGGTTGGTCAATACCGGCATCGGGTCGTACTGTGCTGGGATCCCTTCGAGCAAACGTGGAAATTCCTTGCGCACCGCCTCGGGTGATTCGGCAAGCAGATATTGCGTGAGATTGCCACGGACAAATTTGAACCAGCGTTCGACGCCATACTTGCGCTTCACGGCCTCAAGCTGCTCGAAACCCTCGGTGAAGTTGCTCTCGATAATCCTCGCCGACGCATCAGCGACCTCCATGGCTTTGGCCTTGATCTCCGGACCGAAGCCTGCACGCTCCATATCGAACTGGATTGCCTCACGGTCTTCATCCATTGGCGAGACCGCGAGTCCAAAGCTCACGATGACGAAGTCCACCGGCTCTATCTGCGCCGCCAGCGGCGCCACCCAGCCCCCCTGGCTACCGGCCTGGTATCCCACTCGTCCTGCGCGTTGGCCAGCAAGACGCCGCGCTTCACGCGTGGCGAGGATCGCGTCGGTTGCAAGCAGCAGGTAGTTCTGCGAGTAGCGGCCTCCAGAAGCACCGGTACCGCGCTTGTCGTAGACAAACACGCCGATGCCTGCGCTGGCGAACTGACGTTGTAATGAATAGTTTTCGATCGCCGACGAGTGCTCCGATCCGTGGATCAACACGACGATTGGGACACGCGCCTCGCCAGGCGGTAGCGTCATCCGCCCCGCCAACATGACCCCGCTACCCTGGAACCGCGTGTCGATCTGAACCAAGGGCTGCCGCCGGCCCGTGACATGATCAAAACGAATCTCGCCCCGCTCGCAGTCGGAAAACCAGACGTGGTGCCCATCAGGCCGGTCCGTCCAGCCGAGTGTGCTGGTCCAGCGACCATCGTCCTGCGGAGTCAGGGCACCCGTGCGTCCATCCTGGCGCCTCCAGCGAAGTTGCCCCGGCGCGGCAGGTCCGACGTCAACCGATGTCCCGTCCGCCATAAGGTAACTACCACCTTCGCAGGAGCCCGGAGGAGCTATGCTCGAAGGCGACTCTTGAACTTCAACGGAGTGAGCAGCCTCTACCGCGGCGACAGGCTGCGTCAATGCTGCAAACGCAAGCAGGGAGATGATTATTCGTCTCATAATTGCTCCAAGATCGGTGGCTACGCTTCCAGATGCGTCGCAGCGGCATTTGGATTCGCGACCCATCGAGCACATCATCCGCCTTCGCTCATTGCGTCGCCTGTGGTCGCAACTCGGAGCGCGGAGCCTTACCGGAACTTTGTTGGGACACCAAAATTCCGGTAACCCCCAGTCAAATTCCGGAACCGCTCCAGGTTATCAATCCCGACTATATTCTCGCCTAAAGCGATTCCTTGTTGCCTCTCCCATTGGGTTGGGAGCTCGGGCAAGTGCCACTCATCCGGTGAGAACGCATGATGGCTCACTTGCGTTGACGATACGTTGCCTTCATGCCTGCGCCGTCGATGGATCC
>DATGQI010000216.1:0-20540 GCA_035304285.1 Woeseiaceae bacterium | reverse complement strand
ACCCGCCGGCAGCTGCTGCGGATACAGGCCGCTTCTGTGGTAAGTGTCGATGTAGTTGAGGCCGATCGCCGTATGCTTTATGCGCGCCTCACCGTCTGCCGGCTTGAGCAGGTCGACCTCCTCGAAGCGAAGTACTTCAGGCCCGCCGTGTTCGTATATTCGTATTGCCCGCGTCTTGTCCGTCATCGCTGCATCGCCATGGTTTTGCATATCAATACCACTGAACAGGAGGCAGCATAGCGAAGCCGGCGGCCTTTGACGAACGTTCCCGCGACCGTCGATGCGACGCCGCAACGCCGGATATTTCACGATCTGGACCCAGGGTTCCCCGCCATACTGCTCAGGTGCCTTCGCGTACTCGCGATTCATGCCGGTTCATGATTGAATCGCCGCCAGGCGAGTCCCTGGCGGCCTCGCGTATTGCGAGCATCCGGTAAGGGAAATGGGGCGAGTTGAGAACAAGACTGCACTGGTGACAGGCGCCGCCCAGGGCCTTGGCGCTGCCACTGCCCAACTCCTGGCCCGCGAGGGCGCGAAGGTGCTCTTGACCGACATCAACGTCGAAGCCGTGGAGCGGCAGGCCGCAGAGATCAATGCCCGGCAACCAGGCAGTGTCGAGGCTTTCGAACAGGATGTTACTGATGAGAATCAATGGATTCAGACCATCGAGTCGGTGCGTAGCCGCTTTGGCGGGCTGCACATACTCGTCAACAATGCCGGCGTCGGCTCTGTCGCGAACATCGAAGAAGAATCGTTCGAAAACTGGCGGCGCGTTCATGCCATCGATCTGGACAGCGTTTTTCTCGGGAGCAAGTACGCCATCCCCCTGATAGCGGCAAGCGGAGGGGGATCCATTGTTAACATCTCCTCGATCTCCGGGATTATCGCCGGGCACAACCTCGCGGCGTACAACTCGGCAAAAGCTGGGGTCCGGCACCTGAGCAAGTCCATCGCGCTGCACTGCGCGAAGGCTGGCAACGGGATTCGCTGCAACTCGGTGCATCCGGTATTCATAGATACGCCGATCCTCGACAGGATCGCTGCGGGCCAGGACCGCGCGGTGGCGCTCGAAAAGCTGTCGCGCCAGATCCCGCTGGGCCGGGTGGGCCGTCCGGATGACGTCGCCTACGCCGTTCTTTACCTGGCTTCCGACGAATCTGCTTTCGTGACCGGATCGGAAATCCGTGTCGACGGCGGCATCAGCGCGATGTAGGCGGCAGAGAGTGACCCGGAAATTGGTTATCGCGGGGGCGGGACACGCGGCCGGGCAGGCCGTTGCAACACTTCGCCAGAAAAAGTGGCCCGGCGAGATCGTGCTGGTGGGCGAGGAACCGTGGCTTCCATACCAGCGCCCTCCGCTGTCGAAGAAGTTCCTGGCCGGAGAACTGCCGGCGGAGCGCCTGTACGTCAAGCCGCCGGCGTTCTACGAGGACACGTCGATCACGCTGAAACTGGAGACCCGGGTCGACGCGATCGACCGCGCAGCAAAAATGCTTTCCCTGGAGGGTGGCAACAGCCTCGGCTACGACGTGCTCATCCTCGCGCTTGGCGCGCGCGCCCGCAGACTGCCGCCATTACCGGGTGGCGACCTCGCCGGCATTCACTACCTTCGCAATGTCGAGGACGTGCAGCAAATCCGGCAAGGGCTGGCAGACGGTCGCAATCTCGTCATCATTGGCGCCGGATACATCGGCCTGGAAGTTGCCGCTGTTGCCTGCAGTCTCGGGCTGAAAGTGACGGTCGTCGAGATGCAGGACCGCGTCATGAAGCGGGTCGTCGCCCCGCCTGTATCCTCATTCTACGAGCGCGAACACCGGGAACACGGGGTTGAGCTCCTGCTGCAGACCGGTCTCACAGGTTTCAGCGGGCAGGAGCAGGTAGAAGGAGTCATCCTGGCTGATGGGTCGATCCTGCCGGCCGACCTCGTGGTGGTAGGCATCGGCATCGTTCCGAACACCGAAATCGCCACCGCGGCCGGACTCGAAGTCTCTGACGGCATCGTCGTCGATGAGCGTTGCCGAACCTCCGATGAATGCATATACGCCATCGGCGATTGCACGATGCATCCCAACAGGCTCATCGGCAGAAGTCTCAGGCTCGAGTCCGTGCAGAACGCTCTGGAGCAGGCGAGAACTGCCGCAGCCAATATCTGTGGAGAAGATTCCCGGTACGCGGAGATTCCCTGGTTCTGGTCCGACCAGTACGACCTGAAGCTGCAAATCGCCGGCCTTTCGCAGGGCTACGACAAGGCTGTCGTACGGGGCGATCCTGGCAAACGCTCCTTTTCCTGCGTTTACCTCTCCGGCGGCCGCATCCTTGCCGTCGACGCGGTTAACAGTCCGAAGGATTTCCTGCAGTCGAAGAAGCTGATCGCCGACCGGGCGACAATGAACCTGGAGCGTCTCGCAGACGCTGGCATCGAGTTGAAAGACCTGGCTGCCTAGTTCGCCGAACTTTCAGCCGGGTCAGGGTGTCGGCGCTTACTGCTGTGCCACAGGCTCCACGGCGACTATCGTGAGGCTACCGGTGGCCGATACGGGACCCTGCAACGCGGAATAAGCGCGAGCGTTGATCGCCTCGACAGCTTCCGTTGCGACATCCGCAAACCTGCCGGTACCGCCTGCTACTTTCGCAGTGCCGAGCGCGGTTGGTCCCGCGGTGGTGACACCGTACCAGGTCCCCCGCCAGCTGTCGGCGGAACTCCACCGGGCAGGAAGAACGATGTCGCGCACGTAGAACCACATGTTCTCTGTCTGGTCGATGAACAGCGAACCGCTATCAGGGAGAAACACGTGCCAGGCGCTGTCAATGAGAGCCTCGCCCTTGAGCAGGGTCGTGCGTTCCGATTCGGACGCAAACTTGACGCCCAGCCCCCTCGCGGTCCCGCTGCCGTCTGAGAGCAACGTAACCAGCACACTGGTTTTCCGGATCGTGGGTTCCCAGAGTTCCCCGATCTTCTCGGGATACGGCTTCAATCGTTTGTCACCGTTATTCGTGTATGCAATCGCCTCGGCCGGAACCCTGGAGTACGCAAGATCAACCAGTGGCTGTCCCGACACCGCGAGCGGAGACATGGCGTGACCGTTCGCGAGCGGGTTGTAATAGAGAACGACCAGGAAGAGAAGTGCGCCGACCAAAACGCCGGCGAACCATGGCAGTGCGTATCTCATCAGCTGCCCTCCGCCTCGCGTACCAGTGCGGTCACGAGCTCGATGCGCCCCACGGGTCCGGAGTCGTTGTCCCGCCCATCCTCGATGGCCCGGGTGCGTTCGTTGATACTCCCTTGCATTGATGCAAATTCGCGGGTACCGGCGCGCAGGCGGCCACTGCGGCTACCGCCCTCGTCAGGCAGCGGCTGCAGGTTTGCATACAGCGTGCCCCGCGCCGGCAAGTGCAGGGTCCATTCCACGACGTTGCCGGTCGCGCTCCCCGTACCGGAAATCCTGCTCGCGACACCAACGACGACATCATTGCGGTTCCGAATCTTGAACAGTTCGGCCTGTGCATCGCCGAGCACCGCAACCTCGGGCCACTCGAGGTTAGCGGGAATGACTTCCTTACCCGCGCCGCCAAGGACGATCCGGTCATCGGGAAGGTTCACGTGAAACGATTCGGTGTTGCCGCCGTTCGCCTGCACCGATATCAACGACGCTTCCCGATGCTGATCCACTACCGGGACGAAATGCAGCAGGCAGGCGACAAGGACAACGCCTGACAATACCCCGATGACGAACGACTTGAACACAAGCGGCCCCATGGTTGCTATTGGTTTTCCGGCTGCTTCAGCAGCACGCCCGGCAGAGTTTAGTGAACCTGCCCTGCTCTCACATGCCGTGACGGGAGATTTGTGAAACAGCGCACAGTCTGCGGAGGCGCGCGGGGGAGACGTCACAGTCTTCCTGCTGTCCGAGGAACGGCCGCGATTGAGGCTCAGCGGACTCAGGCGTCGGCGAAGTAGTTGGCGAGGTACTGCTCGAAACTAAGCGTATCTGAACTTTCGATTTCCCTCTGGCGCCGGTGCGAATCCAGCGCTTCCAGTTCGAGGTGCTGAGGGTTCGGTGAGGCCAGCGCCGAGAAATACTCCTTGTGACCCCGCGCAGCCTCCATCGCAAAGGCGAAAAACCCGCTCCCGCGATCCTCTAATTCCTGCAGTAGTCGCGCCGACGGTGTTGCTTCGGCATGTGCCAGCGATTCCGACTGGATATCGACAGCCAGCGCGTACTCGCGGCTATCCTGCCCGCGGTCCAAAAGCTCCGCAACCGCACGCACACCGTCGATTATCTGGCCGCCCCAGTCGGCCAGGGACAGGGCGACGCCCTCGCGCGTCAGCCTGAGCCCGGGCTCGCGCCCGCGCCTTGCAACAAGTAACTGGTTATTGGCTGCTTCGTCGAGTCCCGCGTCATCCAGCGGCGCGCTCCGAACCAGCAGGCAATAGATCAGGAATGCCTCCATGAATCGCATGACGTTCTGGTTTATCCCGACCGGGTCAAACACGTTGAGGTCCAACGAACGAATTTCGACATACTCGACGCCACCGCGACGCAGCGCTTCAGTCGGTCGCTCGCCGGAATAGGCGACTCTCTTCGGGCGGATCGCGCTGTAATACTCGTTCTCGATCTGCAGTCGATTGACGCTGAGCTGCCGATAGTCACCCTCGTCCGCATCGACCCGGGGTTCCAGGCCGATTTTTTCGTAGGCCGGCTCGGGGCTGCGGATAGCTTCAACAAGACCCGCGATGTAACCGTCAAGATCGTTAAGCGAGATGTTGATCTTGGACTGGGTTCGGTTGCTGTATCCGAGATCGCTCATCCGCAGGGATGTGCCATAAGGCTCGTAAAGCGTTTCGTTATCCAGCATCGACAGCCCGGCTGTCGCCCCTGCGAAAGACCTGCAAACCGCAGGAGACGCACCGAAAAGGTAGAGCACCAGCCATCCGAAGCGCCGAAAGTTCCTGACCAGCCCGAGGTATGCTTCGGAACGAAATGCCTGCAGGGTGTCCGTGCGCTGTTCATGCTCCTGAAACAGCGGCCAGAACGTTTCCGGCAACGAATAGTTGAAGTGCACGCCGGCTATGGTCTGCATGAGCCGGCCATAGCGATACCCCAGGCCACGCCTGTAGATCGTCTTCATGCGGCCTACGTTGGAATGGCCGTATCTCGCCAGCGGAATCGCCTCTTCCGCCGGAAGCTTGCACGGCATGCTCGTTGCCCACAGCAGTTCGTCGTCCATCCGCTCATAGCTGAACTGGTGGATATCGCACAGGAAGCGCAATGTCTCCCAGGTTGTGCCGAAAGCCGGCGTCACGAACTCCAGAAGCGCTTCAGAAAAGTCGGTGGTGATGTAGCGGTTTGTCAGCGGTGACCCTAGCGCGGCCGGGTGCGGCCTGTCGGACAGCATTCCATCCGGCCGCACACGCAGGGATTCCTTTTCTACACCCTTGAGTCCGCCGCGCAGCGTGCCCGCCGGGCTTGTGTTTACCAGCCTGTTGATTCGTCGGTCGAATAAGGTCGTCAATCGGGACACTCCGGCAAACCGGATCCGGGCCGGCTTCGGGACGTCTCATCATGCTGCCACAGGTGCCCCGAACGGCGGACTATACAGGCGGCTCCAATACCTGCCAACGGCATGCTGAAGGGATGGTTTAGTATGAACACCGAAGCATTGGGCGAGTCTCACCCGGTAATGTTCCGAATGTCTCCTGTAAATCATTTCCCGCGAACGCTGCCCGCGCTCCTGTTCGCTGCCGTGCTGGCCCTCGCCAGCAACCCGGCCCACGCGCTGCGTTGCGGCGGCAAGCTGGTACTCGAGGGCATGCTGGAACCGGAGGTGCTGGAGCACTGCGGCGAGCCTGCGGCCGTACGAGACCTGGGGTTCATCGTGCGTTCGTTTCATCCACTCGGGCACCGGCCACCGCATGGCGGCGTGCTGTTCCGCTACGGGGCCGGAAATTACTACCAGGAAGTGCTGGTGACCGAGTACATCTACAACTTCGGTCCCCGGAAACTCATGCGGCGGCTGAGGTTCGAAGGGGGCGTATTGGCTGACGTCGAAACCCTCGGTTACGGCTATCTCGAGAAAAAGCGCAAGTAGCGCAATTGCGATCGCATCACAAATCTCGCGCGGCGATGCGTTTATCATTGCCACGGAGCCAGTGCGCCGTTGCTGGCGATGAGATTCCCCTGATGGAGAGTGCTGTTGATTTCCGAATTCAGAAAAAGGCGACTTCGTGACCGCGCGACCGGCCCTGCGACGCTGATCAGTGAAGGCTGCAAGGTCACGGGGGTACTGTCGGGTCAGGGGGATTTCATGATCAGCGGCACCGTCGAGGGCGACTGCGACCTTAGCGGCTCTGTGTCCATTACGAGGCAGGGTGCCTGGAACGGAACGCTCAAAGCCGCTTCGGTGATCATCGCCGGGACGGTGGAGGGGGACATCGAGGCAACCGGGCGTGTCGAGATAACGGACTCTGCACGCATTACCGGCACTGTGACCGGCGAAGCGATCGCCGTTGCGGAGGGAGCCGTCGTGGAAGGGATCATGAGAACGACCGGACGCAGCAAGCCCACGGGTTTCGTCGAGAAAAGAAGGTCGGAAGAAAGCCAGGACGATCAGGCCGGGGAGACCCTGCACGAGCCGGAAGAAACGCTTTAGCAGCTCAAGGTCTCACTGGAAGCCGTCAGGCATCAGCGTTATCTGTACCCGGTTATTAACAAGAGCGATCTCATTCCAGCTTGCTGCCGGGCCATCCATCGTTGCGGGATACGGCAGGAGCGGCTGCGTGTTGCCCAGCGACGTTACCCGGTAACGGATCTGGCCGTCGGTGCGTTCCTCGGCAACATTCACGAAATTGGCAAACGCTACCGACTGGCGCAAGCCCCGCTGTTCGGCTTCACTGCTTTCAAAGCCGATCTTCGTGCAGTCCGAAACCCGCATCTGCGGATTCGCGAGTGCCAGGCCATCCGCGCCACCGTCCACCATGCAGAAATTGCCGACGTGGGTTTCCACGAGCACCTCGCCCGAGAACCCCAGTCCGATCAACCTCGATGAAAGTTCCTCGACCAGAGCGAGGCGCTCGTCGCCCAGCGGCAATTCATCGAACCTGTAACCGCCGGACCTGTTGATGGCCCACTCAACGGCATCGAGCGCAGTGGAGAAAGTGGAGCCCAGCGTCTGCTGGTAGTTGGTGAGCCGTCGTTGCACCTCTATCGCGCCGTCGGCCTCTATGGAGCGCTGTTGCTCCAGCGCCGCCAGCAGTGTCGCGTTCTGTTGCCGGGCCTGCTGCCATCCCTGTTCTCGCTGCCAGTACAGCCACGCAAACACCATGATGACCACCGCCATGACGGCAACGATCAACTGGAAACGCGGCGGTATCTCGTTGCCGCGGTGTGCCGTCGGTTCCGGGTGGTCATCGGAATCGGGTACGCGGATTTCGTCGGCGACTCGGGCGGCAATCGCCTCGTAGCTGTCAAGGAGGTCGCGCCGTATGACGGCCCGTTGCTGGTCGAACAGATCCTGGATGAGCTCGCGTATGCCCCGGTCCAGAGAATCAGCGGAGGGTGCAGGGGCGGAAGAGCTCTGCGGATCGGACCGCACCGCCTGCTTCTCCCGTTCGACCCGCTCGCCGATAACGTGCAGCGCTTCCAGTACTTTTGAAACTTCCACGGGCTCGACCGCCTTGGGCAGCACCCCCACCGCCCCCAGCGCCCGCGCCTGCCCTACATAAAGCTCTCCCTGCTGGGAGGTATACATCATGATGGGGATGGTTGCCGTGTCAGGATTGTTCTTGATCGCGGTAACGGCCTCGAAGCCGTCCATTCCCGGCATCATATGATCCATGAAGATCACGTCAGGGCGGTGGTCGTTCAAATACTCGAGCGCAGACTCCGCGGATTCGGCGGTGTCGACGTCGAGCTCGTGCACTTCGAGCATGCGTTTCAGCACGACCCTCGCCGACTTTGAGTCGTCGACGATCAACGCACTCTTTCTCACGTCACTGGTACCTTAAGGGTTTGCCCAACCCGACTTTGATTATGTTACGCAAAGAATACCCGTACTTGGTTCACGTTTAGCCGAGCAGGCGGAAGGAGGGGCCCCTTAAAAGGCAGGCCTCTCAGCTCCCTGCGTCCCCATGCTGTGAGATGATCACGGTATTTGGTCCTGAAACCACAGTTATTGCGCAGAAACGCGTGCTTCCGTTCCTGCCCGCCGTACTTTAGGATGGCGATGGCAGCTGATCCTGCGCCTTTTGAACGAGTGACCCGGATGGAGGATGTGACTGTTACCGCTATCGAAAACTTGCGGTAGCAAAATGGCAGGGTGTTAAACTACCGGCGACCCTTGAATCCAGGGCGGAGGCCGCGCCAAAGGGTGCGCAGGTGCGGCGCCTATGCGGCGCCTATAAAGAATAAGAACCAAGAAACGAGAAGGACCACCACGGATTACTGAATCCGCCCCGGACCTCAGAGTCTCACACAAGATGGCCCGCAAAATATTGCCCAGATACCTGATCCTCGCCTCGACGTTGGCGCTCGTCGTAGTGGGCATCATGTTGACGATGTTTTACGGGCAGTATCGCTGGCTCGCGGACGGCATTGTGGATGCAAGTGTCCGGGAACACGATTTGAGCCTCGAGGCGAGCTTCGAGCGCAGGGCGCGCGGCACATTGCATCGGATCGCGGATGAACTGGCCTCACTGCCGGACGCAGCAGACGAGGTCACTGCGCTGGCCATCATCGAAGGTGCTGTCCGCAGTAATGAATACCTGGTCGGGTTGCGTTTTGATCGTCTTGATGGCGTGAACATCCAGACCGGCGAACTCACGGAGATGTCGGGCACGGAGACGCGATGGGAAGCGAACCGGGTCTACGTCACGTATCCCGTCGTAAGCGGCGAGCGACAGCTCGGCATGCTCGCCAGCAGTTTTGAGCTCTCGGCGCTGCGCGAGGAATCGGCGCTGTTCGAGGGACGTTTGCAGGGAGAGGAGGCGCAGCACCGTCGCGACAGTTTCGCCTGGATCGCGGGCGCCACCGGGTTTGCACTCCTGCTTTGCCTCGCGGTGATCTGGGGCGTATCCCGTTCCCAGGCTCGTCGCATCCGGGAACTGCGGGTGCAGGCAGAGAAGTTGAGCGATGCCGACTTCGGCGAGCCGATCAAGGTCATGAAGGGTGATGAGCTCGGCGACCTTGCGGAAGTATTCAACAGCATGCGGGAGAAGCTGCAGCGAACGACGCTGTCCCGGGACTACGTGGATCGGGTGCTATCGAGCATGAACGAGGCGGTCATCGTGACGAACGCTGACGGCGTCATAACGCGCGTGAACGAAGCCACCATGCGCATGCTGGGATACAGCGAGGACGAGCTTATCGGCCAGCCGATCGACTTTATCGTGGACCAACAGAAGAGCGGCGCACTGGTGATCGATTCGCCAGCCGGAATGCCACGAGAAGCGTTTCTCCTGTCCTGCAACGGGGAGTCGGTTCCGGTGTCATACACGGGCTCGACCATCGAAGGCGACGACGTATCTCCGGGCGACCGCATTTATGCCGCCCAGAACATCACGGAACGTCGACGTGCCGAACAGCGGATCCGGTATCTTGCACGAATAGACGCACTGACGAAGGTGCCGAACCGCATGCAGTTCCAGCACCTCCTGCAGCGTGGCATTGCGCGGGCGAGGCGCGCCCGCAAGTCGCTGTACCTTTTCTACATCGACATCGACCATTTCAAGGAGATCAACGATACCTTTGGCCATCTCGCCGGCGATACGACGCTGGAGACGGTCGCGGACCGCCTCACTACCGCCCTGCCCTCCGATTCCATTATTGGTCGTCTTGCCGGCGACGAGTTTGCCGTTATCGTCGACGGCAACGATGCGCGCGACGACCGGCGGAACCAGTTGGACGAACTTGCGAGGACATTACTGGACCGGCTGGCCGATCCGTTCTACGTTCAGGGTCATGAAGTATTCATGACTGCAAGCATGGGTATCGCCCGTTATCCGGACGATGCCCCGAACGTGATCGATCTCATCCGTAACGCGGACGCCGCGCTCTACCACGCAAAGAAAAGCGGCGGCAACATCCATGCCTATTACGTCCCGGAGATGAACGAAGCCGCCGTCGAACGGCTGATGACCAAGAGCAAGCTGAAGCGCTCATTCGAACGCGATGAGCTGCTCGTGCACTACCAACCGAAGTACAACATCGTCACTGGTGAGGTGGTGGGGGCCGAAGCGCTGGTGCGTTGGGAACTGCCGGAGAGAGGGATCATCCTGCCGTCCGATTTCATACCGATTGCCGAAGAGACGAACCTGATCGTCGAGATCGGCGAATGGGTACTGGACCGGGTGTGCGAGGATTTCCGCTACTGGCAGCGTTCCGTTTCGTATCCCGGACGCGTCTCGGTGAACCTGTCGCTCAAGCAGTTGCGCCAACCAAACTTTATCAGCCGCATCAACGCTATCCTGCGAAAGTACGAAGTATCTCCAACGTCGCTGGAGCTCGAAATTACCGAAACCACCCTTATGGAAAATCCCAGCCGTACGATCAAGCTACTGGATGAGCTTTACTCACTCGGGCTGCATTTGGCGATCGACGACTTCGGTACCGGCTATTCCTCCCTCAGCGCATTGCAACAGTTCCCGATCAGCACCCTCAAGATCGACCAGTCCTTCGTGCGTGACGTCGCCACGAATGCCGACGATGCGACCATCGTCGGGACGATCATCCACATGGGACGGAGCCTGAAGATGGACGTCGTCGCGGAAGGCGTGGAGACCGAAGACCAGCTCAACTTTCTCCAGACCCTGGATTGCACCTATGTGCAGGGACTGCTGTTCGGCGATCCGATGAGCTCTGACAACTACCTGGAACTGTTGCTCGCGCAGGCCGAGGGCACGGATACGCATCGGGCATTGTTCGCCTGATCTCCTGGAGCCTTTTCAGGATAAGATGCTGACGTTCATGTAATTTCCGGCTCCCTGGCGTGGACCCCGTTGCGCATGATGGATGATTGATTACTACGGGGTACACTAAACGCAGGCAACATGATTAAATAATGTCAGCCCCGCAATGCGGATCCATTGCTTATCTCTTCCTGAATCAATAACGGATTTCACCAATGAAAGAACTCGTAAAATATTTATGCTGTGCTTCGTTTCTGCTTGCGGCACAGGCGGGCTTGGCGTGCGATTATCCGACCAAGGCACCGATACCAAACGGCAGTACGGCAAGCCAGGAAGAAATGATCGAGGGCCAGCGTGGCGTCAAGAACTACGTGGCCGAGATGGAAGCGTACCTCGAATGCATCGTCGAGGAAGAGAAAGCTGCGCGTGCGGCTATCGAAGATCTCCAGCCGGAAGACGAGCAGCAACGGGAAGATTTGCTAACGAAGAAATACAATGCGGCAGTAGAAGAGATGGAGCAGGTTGCGGCGAAGTTCAACGTGGAGGTACAAACCTACAAAGCACGCAACGACTGACGCCCTGCCAGGGGGAGCCTCTGTACAAGAGGCTCCCTAGAGGTTATCGATCCTCTTTTTCAGGTCGTGACGATCTTCGGTAATGATCCGTTCCAGCACCTGGATTCGCTCCTCAAGCCGGTCGATTTTAAGTAACGTCTCATTTACCGCTTCGCTTTCTGAAGTGAGTTTGCTGCGGTTTTCGATCCACGTCTGGATCAGTTTCGCGAAAAGTACGACGGTGACTGTCAGAAAGGCAAACGTAAAGACGTTCATCTAAAGTTCCTTATGCAGTTAGTCAGAGTTTCCTGAATTCCTGGTCCAGGTTGAACCTGGATGAGGTGACGTAACGTTCGAGGCGCGCGAGCCGGCTGTCGAGCGACTGGAAGCGCCGACGAACATCTCCAAGCGTCTGGCTGGGTGACGATCGCAACGCCCGGCGAAACTCGGGATCGTAATCGGCCTTTCTTCCCGGGTCAGGCGCGGACGGCACGAGGAACACAGTGGCAAAGTACACGAGCAACGTCACCGGCATCGCCATGAAGAATGCTATGACTACCAGTATCCGCGTCACCTTGAGGTTGAAGCCAAAGTAATCCGCAAAGCCGGCGCAGACGCCGGCGATCATGGCGCGGTCGCGGTTACGGTAGAATCGTCGTGTCCGGATGGAACTATAGTCGCTCATAGATGACTCCAACGGTCGTCGGACCTGCGGCGGCACCAGAATTCGTGTTCCTGGCATTGCCCGGACCAGGTCAGCGGTTTTTCCCTCAACAGCAGCGTCGCAGCGGCGTACGTCAGAACCGTTGCCCAGAAGAACATCAGCAAGCCGGCCACTGCAATGACTCTTATGACAACCACCGGGATGTCTGCGTAGTCCGCAATTCCCGCGCACACCCCGAATATCCAGCCGTTCTCCCGATCCCGGTAAAGTCCGGACGCAATCCCGGGGCCCAAGGTTTCCTTAGTCATTTCCGCCTCCACTCCGGCATTTCACTGTCAAGAATCGTTTCAAGTGACTCCATCCTCTCTTCGAGTCTCTGCGACAGGAGCCACAGGTCCTCGAGCAGTTTTTCGTCACTTCCCGAAATCTCCCGGGACCGCTTCCACTCCGTGATGAAGTACAGAATTATGAACAGCGGGGCCGGGATCGCGATAAAGACGATTAAGGCAATGCCAATGTATTCGCTCAATTTCGCCCCTCGTTAGTTTCTATTATTTGGGTTCTGTAGCTTGCCCCGCGGGTCGTCCGGCTACCCTGGCCTTGAGTTCGTCCAGCTCCCGGGCGACCGCTTCCTCGGCTTCCAGGCTGACGAATTCATGTTTCAGGTCTTTCGGCAGGCCCAAATCGTACGCCTCGACACGCCCCTCCACGTCATCGATGCGACGCGTGTACTGTTCAAACCGCACCAGCGCATCGTCGATCTTGTAGTCGTGGATCTTCTTCCTGGCAGCGAGCCGGCTGTTGGCGGTCTTGTGCCTCGCGAGCAGCGATTTCTGCCGCGCCTTCGCATCCTGCAGCTTGCTTTCAAGGCGGGCGATGTCGTCATTCAGCTTCGTCAGGCTTTCATCGACAGCGCTGTAGTCTCCTTTGATCGCTTCCGCGGCCGCGGTAGTACGTGATTTCTCGATCAGTGCCGCCTTGGCCAGGTCCTCGCGCCCCTTGCGCATTGCGAGCTCTGCTTTCGAATCCCATTCCTTCTGCTCGCGTTCCACGGTTTCGAGCTTGCGGTTCAGGTCCTTCTTGTCCGCGATCGAACGCGCCGCAGCGGAACGTACTTCAACCAGCGTGTCTTCCATCTCCTGGATCATCAGGCGAACGATCTTTTCCGGATCCTCTGCCTTGTCCAGGATGGCGTTGATATTCGAATTCACGATATCGCTGAATCTCGTGAAAATTCCCATAGGTAGATCCTCTGTTGTCTGGTAAGGGTCAGTCAGGCTTCGTTATTGCAGGGACCGTGCCAAGCTGCTGGAAATCCCGCAAGCTACTGATTATAAAATTGTTTTAAATGTCTGGGCAAAACCAGGCGCGCGTCCCAGGCCAGCTCATCCAGCCATAAATTAGCTTTTTTCGCTAGCTAATGGTGAAATACACCAAATGAGCAGAGACCGACCCGTCCAACCGATCATCGGTGAAGCCCCCGCCTTCCTGGAAATGCTGGAACACGTGTCCCGGGCAGCGCCCTTGGCCAAACCGGTGCTGGTAGTGGGAGAACGCGGCACCGGCAAGGAATTGATCGCCTCCCGCCTGCACTTCCTCTCCGCACGCTGGGAGCAACCCCTCGTAAAGGTCAATTGCGCCGCGTTGACCGAGTCGATTCTGGAGTCGGAGTTGTTCGGTCACGAAGCCGGGGCTTTCACCGGAGCAGCCAGGACTCACGTGGGTCACTTCGAACGCGCCGATGGCGGCACGCTGGTGCTTGATGAGCTCGCTACGATCTCTCTCAGGATGCAGGAAAAAATCCTGCGGGTTATCGAGTACGGCGAGTTGCAGCGAGTTGGTGGCAGCAACACCATCCAGGTGGACGTAAGGATAGTGGGCGCGACCAATGCAGACTTGCAGGAACTCGCCGCCGACGGCCGGTTTCGGGAAGACCTGCTGGACCGGCTCGCTTTCGACGTCATCACGGTACCGCCGCTCCGGGAGCGTCTCGAGGATATCCTGCCGCTGTCGTATGCTTTCGCCGTTAACATGGTAAGCGAGCTGAAGCGCCAGTATTTCCCCGGCTTCAGTCCCCGCGCCGCGTCCTCGCTGCTGCGCCACGACTGGCCAGGCAACGTCCGGGAACTCAAGAACGCGATAGAGCGGTCCATCTATCGTTCGACGGAGGCAGACCAGCAGGTCAAACGCATTGCGTTTGACCCCTTCGATTCACCCTTCAGGCTGCGGGACCGGAAAGCGCCGGAGGCGAGTAAAACGGTGGCGCCGGCGCCGTCAGCGCAGAAGCGCACGCCAAAATTCCCTCTCGACCTTAAATCGCACCTTGCAGAAACCGAGAAGCAGCTTTTGAATACGGCTCTCGAGAAAGCCCGCTTCAACCAGCGGGCCGCGGCCGCGCTTCTGGGGTTGAGTTATCACCAGATGCGCGGAAAGATACGGAAACATGGTCTCGATCGCGTAAGCGTCGAATAGCCGGCATCCTGAGCATCGGGCTCGAGAATTGCTGGACGCGAAAGACGCCGTGCTGGCCTGGGCAGATCAGCAGATCACACGATCAGCTTTCGTCCCTGTAGCGGCGCACGTAAATTGCCGCAGTCACGAACAGCGCGCACACCACCAGCCCGATCCAGAGAGAACCGCTGCCGAAGAACCTGGACAGGTCCACAAGCGACAGCAGACCGGAGGGCACCTCACCATTGAGGCTCCACTCGTCGCCGCGGTAAGCGAATATGTCCCCGGTGCTAACCCCCTTAAACAACGGCATTGAGCCGGTGCGGACAAAGAAAGCATCGAAGAAGACACTGGTCCCGACCAGGCTCTTCTCCAGCATCGGCAGGATGACGACCGGCAAGATGGCCACGAGCAGCGGCGACCTGCGGGTGAAAGCGGAGACGAACAGGAACCAGCCGATGAACGGGGCCAGCCACAGGGGCAGCGCCAGCAGGACAATGAGCGTCCCGGTCCAGTTGTTCGCGAGCGGCGCCGCGCGCCAGATCAGGTGCCATGCGTTCGCCCCCTGGAACGCAAGCCAGGCACTCGCGATCGAAAGCACGACGAGGTGAGTGACAACTATAATGGCGAAAGTGACCAGCGGGATGACGATTACCGCCGTCAGAAGCTTGGACACGACCGTTTCGGCATCCGTGCACGGCAGTGAGCGCCAGAACAGGATGCTGCGATCCTTCCGCTCCGCATACAGCGCATCCAGGCAGTAAAAGACCGTCAACACCCACATAGCCATCATCAGGAGACTGGCTACTCCGGTCATCAGTACGGTAATTCCTGCGGCCCGCTCCGCGGGCCCAAGGTTGGTTGCGCCGATGATCGCGATGTCCACCGCCTGGTCGAACGCGGACACTACGGCCTGCCCGGTAATCGCCATGATCGACACGATCAACGCAATCACCAGCGGCGTGACATAGATCGACCGGTGTTCCCACAGTTCACGCCTGATCAGCGCCACCTGGTTGGCGATCATGCCGCGGCTCCCTTGACCTTGGCGACAAAGAGATCGGCTATCGCCGGCGTGCGCAACTCGCCGAGTCCGTGCAGCTTCTCGCGACCAATGCCTTCGAAGGTCAACACTTTCTTGCCGAATACGTCGCGCTCGAATATCGGGTTCAGCTGCCGTGCCCGTTCCGCGTTCTCACCCGACGTCATCAGCTCCACGTAACGTTCCGGCAGAGCATCCATACTGGCATGCAGGACGATATGGCCGTCGTTGATGAACATGACGTCCGTCAGGAGGTTCTCGATCTCCTCGACCTGGTGGGTGGTGATGAGGATCGTACGCTCCTTGTCGAAGTAGTCATTCAGGAGGTTTCCGTAAAACTCCTTGCGAAAGATGATGTCGAGGCCGAGCGTGGGCTCGTCCAGAACAAGGAGCCTGGCATCGATCGCGGTAATGATAGACAAGTGCAGTTGCGTCACCATGCCTTTCGATAGTTCGCGGATTTTCGAGCGCGGCAGGATTTTCGTCCGCTTCAAAAGTTCCTCGGCGCGCGCGCGCGAAAAGCGCGGGTGCACAGACTCGACAAAATCGAGCAGCTGGTTCACGCGGATCCATCGCGGCAGCACAGCGACGTCCGCGATGAAACAGATGTTCTGCATCAGTTGCTTGCGCTGGCGAAACGGATCCAGTCCCAGTACTGAGAGGCTGCCTTCGCAGTCGGTCAGGCCCAGCACTGCTTTCAGCAGCGTCGTTTTGCCGGCGCCGTTGGGGCCGATGAGGCCCATGATCTTGCCTTTATCGATGTCGAAGCTGACATCGTCGACAGCGCGCACGGAACCGAATGACTTCGAAACGTTGCGCGCGCTTACGAGGCTACTCATTGTTTTTTCCCTTTGACGGCGCGCCCGCCTGCCCAACGCCAGCCAGGAGTTCCCCCACATCGAGCCCCAGTCGCTCGATCGTTGCAGCAATCTTCGGCCATTCCTTCTCCACGAAACGCTGCCGCTCGTCCTTGAGCAAATTCTTGCGCGCACCGTCGGTGACGAACATACCTCGGCCGCGTTTCTTTTCCACGAGGCCCTCGTCGACCAGTTCCTGGTATCCCTTGAGGACGGTCAGTGGGTTCAGCCGGTATTCCGCCGCGACGTTGCGTACGGAAGGAAGGGCGTCACCATCGCTCAAGACCCCCTCCAGAATCATTGCGACCACCCGATCCCGCAGCTGACGGTAGATCGGAGCATCTTCGTTCCATTTGGGGTCCATTGCGTAGCTGGCGCCTGTCATTCGTTATTGTCGGCAGGCGCGGGCAAAACGGTCAAATACCCGCCGGCGCCTCTTAGTCTGCGTCCCTATGTTAGCAGCACGACCGCAGGAGACCCGGCTCAGGGCGCTTGGCACCGCTCCCGGGGCGAATGGCCAGGCGCTTTTCATTCCGTCCCGTCGGCCGCTTCCGGCCTTTCCACTGAAGCCGCGAAACAGCCATCCGCCCGCGCCTCCTGGTGCAAATTCGCCCGCGCCTGCCCGGCGACCGAGGCCGCCATCAGGATCAGGAACAGTACTAGCAGCGACACGCTTATCAGGCTGTCCGGTACATTGCCGATTCTGGTTCTCATCTCACACTCCGCTTGCGAGGCCCGCCCTCGCTCTCTGTTGGTGACCTACTGTTATAGTGAACTATAACACCCAATGGCCAGAATGCAAGCCGGGAATGCGAAAATTAGTCTGCTCCCGTCGGAGCCGGGAGCAGGCCGGGGCCAGCTGGAAGGGCCCGTCAGAAGACGTGCCGTCCGCCGGCGCCTTGGAAACGGAGACGGCGGTCGTTGCGGCCACTCTCCCCGCTTGTGTACAGTGAGAGCCGCCCGGAGACCCTCCTTCACGGCCAAATCAACCTTCGAACCAACATTTTAAGGTCATGGAATGAAAGCACCCGTTCGCGTCGCCATCACCGGCGCCGCCGGCCAGATCGGCTATCAGCTGGCGTTTCGTATCGCATCAGGACAGATGCTCGGTACCGACCAGCCGGTGATCCTGCAGCTACTGGAGATACCACCCGCGCTTCCGGCGCTGAAAGGCGTGGTCATGGAACTCGATGACTGCGCTTTCGCCCCCCTCGCGGACATCGTGGCGACTGATGATGCGGGCAAAGCTTTCAAGGATGCCGATTTCGCCCTGCTCGTAGGCGCTCGCCCCCGCGGCCCGGGGATGGAGCGCAACGACCTCCTGGAGGCGAACGCGCAAATTTTCTCCGCGCAGGGTAAGGCAATAAACGAAAGCGCGAGCCGTGACATTCGCGTCCTGGTGGTGGGAAATCCTGCCAATACCAATGCCCTCATCGCCCGCTCTAACGCCCCGGACATCGACCCGCGGCAGTTCACGGCAATGACGCGGCTCGACCACAACCGGGCGATTGCGCAACTCGCTGCGAGAACAGGAGCGCACGTCACCGACGTGGACAGGATGATTATCTGGGGCAACCATTCCGCCACACAGTACCCCGACATCCATCATGCAACCGTGCGCGGGGTACCCGCGACGGACCTGGTGCAAGATGCGTGGTACACGGATGAATTCATCCCGGCGGTGCAACAGCGCGGGGCGGCGGTCATCAAGGCTCGCGGTGCATCGTCTGCCGCATCGGCTGCGTCCGCGGCAATCGACCACATGCACGACTGGGCGTTGGGCTCCAAAGAGAACGACTGGGTAAGCATGGCAGTGCCCGCCGACGGCAGCTACGGCGTGGAGGAAGGTATCGTGTATTCCTTCCCGGTGCGGTGCGAGGGTGGCAGCTATGAGATCGTGCGCGACCTCGAGATCAGCGACTTCAGCCGCGAACGGATGCAGGTGACGGAAGCGGAGCTGAAGAGCGAACGCGAAGCAATCGAAAATCTGCTGTAGCAAAGGAACTAAATGTCCAGTTTCCTCGTAAGTCTTTTTTGGTTCCTGCTGTTCTTTGGCGGCGCCATCTATCTCGCCTACAACAGGGTCAACCTGTTCGCGGCAACGCTTGCGGCAGGCGTAGCATTGCTCGCCTACACGATCTTCGGGTCGGGATCCTTTCTCTGGCTGGTGTTTCTCTGGCTGCTGTTCGGAGTGATGGTCGTTCCCAACCTCCAGGATTTCCGTCGCGAGAAAATTACGCGCCCTGCGCTGAACATCTATCGCACCATGCTGCCCTCAATGTCGGATACGGAGCGGGATGCACTCGAGGCCGGCAATGTGTGGTGGGACGGCGAATTGTTTTCCGGCATGCCGGACTGGGACCGGCTGATGTCGTTCCCGGCACCGAAGCTCTCTGATGAGGAACAGGCGTTCTTCGACGGACCTTGCGAAGAACTGTGCAAAATGCTCGACGACTGGGAGATTTCCCACGAGCGCGGCGACATGAGCCCGGAAGTATGGCAATTCATCAAGAAGCACCGGTTCTTCGCGATGATCATCCCGAAGCAGTACGGCGGGCTCGAGTTCTCGGCGTATGCGAACGCGATGATCATTACGAAGCTTGCAAGTCGAAGTACGACCGCATCATCGACTGTGGGAGTACCGAATTCGCTGGGACCGGCCGAACTGCTCCTCCACTACGGCACTGAGGAACAGAAGCAGCGCTACCTGCCTGGACTGGCTTCCGGGGAGGAAATCCCCTGCTTCGCGCTCACCTCTCCGCAGGCCGGGTCCGACGCCGCCGCGATCATAGACAGCGGGGTGGTGTGCAAGGGCGACTGGGAGGGGGAAGAAATTGTCGGCATCAGGCTGAACTGGGACAAGCGGTACATAACGCTCGCGCCGGTCGCCACAGTCCTCGGCCTCGCCTTCAAGCTTTACGACCCTGACCATTTGATCGGCGAACAGGAAGAATACGGCATTACCGCCGCGCTCATTCCGACCTCCACCGCCGGCGTACGAATAGGGCGCCGCCACCTGCCGCTCAGCACGCCGTTCCAGAATGGACCGACCAGCGGCACAGACGTATTCGTCCCGCTCGACTTCATCATCGGCGGCAAGGAGATGGCGGGGAAAGGCTGGAAGATGCTGGTCGAGCTCTTGTCGGTGGGCCGGGCAATCACTCTTCCTTCCACAGCCGCTGGTGGCGGACAGGCAGCGGCCTATGCTACCGGCGCCTATGCGCAGCTGCGCAAACAGTTCAATCTTCCGGTTGCGAAATTCGAAGGTGTCGGCGAGGCGCTGACTCGCATTGCCGGTCACGCTTACATCATGAACGCCGCCGTGTCGGTGACGTCGGGCGCTATCGACCAGGGCGAGAAGCCGGCAGTGCCGGCGGCGATCCTCAAGTATCACTGCACCGAACTCGGCCGCAAGGTTGCCAACGACGCGATGGACGTGCACGGCGGCAAGGGCATCATGATGGGTCCGAGCAATTATCTTGGCCGCAGCTATATGGCCACGCCGATAGCGATTACGGTCGAGGGCGCTAACATCCTTACTCGTAGCCTCATCATCTTCGGCCAGGGCGCCATACGCTGCCACCCTTTCGTGTTGCGCGAACTTTATGCGGCGCAGGACGAGGATGCGGAACGCGGCTTGCTCGAATTCGACGACGCCCTGTTCTCACACGTGGGCTACGCTATCAGCAACCTTGCGCGCGCGTTCTTTCTCGCCCTCACACACGCGAAGTTCAGCCGCGTACCACTGAACACTCCGACGAGGCGCTACTACCAGAACATCAATCGCTACAGTGCGGCGTTTGCGCTTGCTTCCGACTTCGCGATGCTGACGCTCGGCGGCAAGCTAAAGCAAAAGGAATTGCTTTCCGCGAGACTGGGCGACGTCCTGAGCTGCATGTACCTGGCGTCGACCGTACTAAAGCATTTCGAGAACCAGGGTCGCCCCGCGTCGGACCTGCCGCTGGTGGAGTGGTCGGTGCGCACGCTGATGTACCAGGCCCAGGAGCAGCTGCACAGTTTCCTGCGGAATTTCCCGAACCGGCCGGTCGCATTCTTCCTTCGCTGCTTT
>DATGQI010000215.1:0-9988 GCA_035304285.1 Woeseiaceae bacterium | reverse complement strand
GGTGCGGAGCCGCGGCCGGGGAAGGGAGGCCTTTCAGGACCGCCGTAAACCCATCCATGGGGGCTTTGCGCGAACATCCATGTTCGCGACAATCCTGAAAGGCCTCCCTTCCCCGTCCACGACTCCTGTGTGAACGTTGGCGCGTTCATGTGTGCTGCGCGCTGGATACGTTCGTGACACGTTTCGGATACGTCGCGTCGAGCGATGAGACTACGATGAAGACGGCGCTGCGTTCGCACGAGCGCGAGCAGTGCGACCAACGTTGATCAGCATTATTCATGAACACGCGATGACGTCTGGAGTGCGGAGGTCTGGTGGGTAGGAGACCTGACCAGGATTGTCGCGAACATGGATGTTCGCGCAAAGCCCCCATGGATGGGTTTACGGCGGTCCTGGGCAGGTCTCCTACCCGCCGGGGCTCCGCACCACCTCCCAACTTCACCTGTTCATGAATGATGCTCGCCGAGGTCCCAGAAACTGTCGCTGCTGCGATCGATCGCCGCGATTGCTAGAGGGCTTCTGCGGTCAGGTTCAGTAACGCCGGCACGTCGCTTGGCTTGTATAAGCCGAGTTGCGTGAGGTTTACCGGTTCGAGCGGCTGCGCAGTAATGACGAAACGTTGCTTGCCGCCGTTGAGGAACTCCAGGTAGGGGTCGATGACGTATTCGTCGAACTCGATCTCGTTGGTGGACGCGACCGCCTGGAAGGCGTCAACCCTGGCGGCGATGACCGTCTCGGCCGGCAATCCTTCCGTTTCGGTGCAGAGTTTCATGACCCGCTCCTCGAGCGAACGGTCGACGTACTCCATCCGTCCTTTGACGAGGCGCGGCTGGAACGAACCGGTCATGACCGATTGCGGCGTCGGCATACCATCGAACGTGAGCGCGACGGCCATGTCGTACATATCCTCGATGTCCGTCGAGAAATCGAACACCAGCCGACCACTTTCCTTGCGGTAGCCGACTGCTGCGTCGACAACCAGACTGTCGTAACCGAGCCGCTTGAGCGTATCGGCCGAGAAACCGTTCTTCCCCACGCATTGCGAAGCCGGGTCTGCCGCATCCCGAGATCCGTACTGCGCCTTCCGCGCTTCCTCGATCACGTTCATGAAATCAGCATCCACTGCAACGCTGATGCCGTCGAACGCGATGCCCAGCGCCTCCGGAATTTCGAAGTCGCCGGGTTTGTCGCCGCCGATGCCGGCGAGTCCCAGCAGGTGAAAATAACCTGGCGTCACTATGCTGACGCTTTCAATTCGCACCGGGTCCGAGAATCCCGCCACTTGCGCGGTGATGCCGTCGATGCTCAGCGTCCCGGACAGGGTCGAGCTGACGTCTTCGTACTCAACGTCAACATACGGCTGCGCCGCTGCGAGAACCGTGTCGAGGTTCCGGCTCACCTTGTCATGCAGGTAGAACTTGGAGCCGAAGTACCCGATCACGCCGAGCAGGCAGGCCCAGATCAGCAGATTCCTCATCCCTGTACCTTTCGATCCTTACGCACAAAACGTGACTATTCTGTCGGACCTAAGGGCAGGGGCATACTGAATGCGTCACATATCCTTCGCTTAACCGAAGGCAACGCGCGTTAATGTGAGGATGGTCCTTCGTTGATTGCGGGGTTGCGCGGCACACGCAGCACACGTGAATGGAGGGTGGTGGTTCGTTGATTGTGAGGTTTGCGCGGCACACGCAGCACACGTGAATGGAGGGGGGTGGTTCGTTGGTTGTGAGGTTTGCGCGGCACGCAGCACACATGAGAGTGGGACCTGTGGTGCGGAGCCGCGGCCGGGGAAGGGAGGCCTTTCAGGACCGCCGTAAACCCATCCATGGGGGCTTTGCGCGAACATCCATGTTCGCGACAATCCTGAAAGGCCTCCCTTCCCCGTCCACGACTCCTATGCTGGGGCCGGCGTGTTCATGTGTGCTGCGTGCTGCAAACGTTGGTGGTGCGTCTGGATACTTTGCGTTGAGCGACGGCTCACGATGAAGAATCGCGCGCACCTTCCTACGAGCGCGGGCAGTGCGATCACGTCGATCAGCATTATTCATGAACACGCGACGACGTCTGGAGTGCGGAGGTCTGGCGGGTGGGAGGCCTGACCAGGATTGTCGCGAACAGGGATGTTCGCGCAAAGCCTCCATGGATGGGTTTACGGCGGTCTTAGCCCGGAATCTCATCGGTTCGCGGGATTCTCGGGCAGCCATTTGTTCGCACAGCGGATTTTCCGATCGAGCGGAATACCCGAGTGTATTTCCGAGTGAGGAAAAGTCGCTGTGCGGACAAAGGGCAAGCGAGAAACCGCGAACCGGTGAGATTTCCGGGCTAAACAGGCCTCCCACCCGCCGGGGCTCCGTACCGCCTCCCAACTTTACATGTTCATGAATAATGCTCGCTGACCTTCACGCCAGCGACACATACGTAACGTTGCAGGTCAAACGGAGTCCTATTCGAGTCGCAGCGCCTGTGCGACGTCCTGCCATGAGACGAACTTGAAGTTCTGCGGTTCTTCCGGTGCGATGTTGCGGCCGTCCTGTACGACAAGGAGGCCGGCGGGATAGCGGTCGCCGAGAGCTGCGCTGGTGACTTCGAGGCCGTCGGTTTCGGAGGCGCCGTCCAGCCCAAGTTCGGGGTTGGCGATGATGTGGAAGTGGCCGATGTATTCGTTGTCGCCCTCGCGGCGGTAGACGGCGTAGTTGTCGGCGCCCTGGTTGGAGGCGATGAGATAACCGGTGCCGTTCTCGCCGATCCAGAGGGCAAGACCTTCGACGTCGGCATCGAGGCCGCCGTCATCGCCGGTGGAGTCGATCATGACCCTGTCGGTGCCCGCATCGGGTTCGGCCGAGTATTTCCAGAGCGCCTCGTTTTCTTCGCCGACGTAGAGGAAGCCGAGTTCGTCGTCGGCGACGCAGCCCTCGGTTTGCGAACCGACGGGAAATTCCCGCACCAGCTCCGCGCTCACGCGGCCCTGTCCGTTGTCGAACAGTCGCCACTGGCGGAAGTTGCCCTCGCCGCCTTCGTTGATGAAGACGTAGTACTCGCTTGTGGCGGCGCTCCTGTACATGCAGAGACCGTAGGGGTCGATGAAGCCGGTCGGGATGATGCCGTCGGCCACTTCGACGAGCTGCAAGGCATCCTGGTCGACCTTGTAGACAGAAATGCTGTCCTTGCTGCGGTTGCTCGCGGTGACCAGCGCGACCTGTTCTCCGCCGAGCGGGAAGTCATAGCGGAGGTCGACGTTGTTCATGTTGCCGTCCGGCAGCGTTTGCACGGTGCGCCCTTCGAGGTCGTAGACGTCAAGCCCGCGCTTCTTGTTGGTGCCGATTACCAGGCTTCGCTCCGGATTTGTCGGGTGGACCCAGATTGCGGGGTCGTCTGCCGCATCGCCGAAGGTTGCGACGGGTTCTGTCTCGACGGTTGGCCTCACCACGGCGGGTGCGCCGGTTGTGCTGGGCACAGTCGCATCCCTCGTGTCCAATCCGAGCGCTTCGGCAAAGGCGTCCCACGGCACGAGCTTGAGATCGGTCGCACCGTCGCTTTCGTCTTCGTCGGCGATCGCAAGGAGTCCCTGCGGGTACTCGCCGAACGCGGAGCTCGTTGCGGCGATGCCCTCGGCTTCCGCAAGTCCCTCAACCGTTATCGTGCCGACTGCCTCCAGGTCCGTCAGGCGGTATACGGCGAGGCGGCTTTCACCGACGTCGGCCGCCACCAGCCAGGAAGCGCCATCACCGTTGTAGACGGCGATACCCTTGATGTCGTCGCTCAAGGCTCCCCAGGGCGCGCGCAGGTCGACCGGCTCGCGCACCGTGTCGCTCTCGGGTTCCGCGCCGAGTCGCCAGATGCCCATGCCTTCTTCGCTGATGTAGAGCATACCGGTCCTGTCATCGACGGCGCAGAAGCCCGAGTCCTTGCCGGTCGGTATCGTACGGAGGAGCTGTCCGGCGATGCCGTCTCCTCTCGCGAACAGTTCGTATTGATATGTGAAGCCACTGTCCGTCGCGGCGAAAAGATAGTTACTGCCGGATAGCGCGCTCGAGTACTGGCACATGCCGGTGAGTTCGTCGCTTACCGGGATCGGCTCTTGCATGACGTCATCGAGTTGCAGCGTGTCGCTGTTCAACCTGTATGCTCTTATCGTGGACGAATCGCTGTCGTACACGACGACCAGGGGCGCTGTTTGTCCTGCGAGCGAGACGCCATCGACCACGTTCACGAAGCCAGCCTGCACGTCGCGGAAGTTGCCCGCGCGGTCTCCGCCGGGAGTGTAAAAGTCTATGCCGCCGCTTCCGACGGCCCCGAGGATCAGGTTCGGCTTACCTGCCGCCGGGTTCTTCCAGAAGGCAGCGTTGACGATGGCCCCCTCTTCCACGGCTGCCGTGGACGCGCCCGGGATCACTGCCGGTTCCGCCTGCGAACCTGTAACCTGCTCCTGTTCGTCCACCGTTGGCTGGTCACACCCTGTAAGTGTTACCGCAAGAACCACGAACAAGAACCTGATTTGCATGGCTTTCCCCCAAGTATCCCAGGCTCCCCCCGGGAGGGGGGAATCAAACTGGAACGTGTATTCTATTTTCTATTATAATCGAATGAAAATTTCAAGGCGCCTTCATCAGTAAGCCGGTTACAGGCAGGCGCTATCAAAGCGGTCAGGGCCGTAACAGGAAAGGGGGTTCCGTCGGTTTGCAGACATTCCTGAACTACTTTCGCACTGGTGCGGACCAGCCTCTCCTGTCCGACCGCGACGAAATAGATCGCCAGTATCGGCGGCACCGAATGCGCGTGCTGATTGCGATCACCCTGGGTTACGGTCTCGTGTACACCTGCAGGCTCGCGTTGTCGGTCGTGAAAAAACCGCTGATCGACGAGGGTATCTTCACCCCGGTCGAACTCGGCTTCATCGGTGCGGGGCTGTTCTACGGTTATGCCGTCGGCAAGCTGGTGAACGGCTTCCTCGCCGATCACGCGAACATGAAAGTGTTTTTTGCGTTCGGTGTGATGCTTTCGGCGGTCGCGAATCTCGGCATGGGGTTTTCCACGGCGCTCACTGTCTCGGTGTTGCTGTGGGCGTTCAACGGCTGGTTCCAGGGCTTCGGCGCGCCGGCAGGCATCGTCTCGCTCGCGAACTGGTACAGCAACAGCGAACGCGGCCGCTTCTATGGAATCTGGAGTACCGCGCATTCCATCGGCGAGGGACTCACGTTCGTCGCCGTCGCCGCGCTCGTCGCACACTTCGGCTGGCGCTACGGGTTCTGGGGTCCGGGACTCCTGTGCGTTGCGGTTGCCATCGGGCTTTACTATTTCATGCAGGACCGCCCACGGACGATGGGCCTGCCGGAGATCAACGACTGGCACAACGACCATTGGGAGAAAGACGAACTACACGAGAAGCCAAGCCTGCTCAAGGTGCAGTTCTCGATCCTGGCGCTGCCGGCCATCTGGATTCTCGCGCTGGCGAGTGCCACGAACTACATTGTTCGCTATGCCATCAACAGCTGGGGCATTCTTTACCTGCAGGAAGCGCGCGGCTACTCGCTGGTCGAAGCAGGCAGTTTGCTGATGGCGAATACGATCGCGGGCATCGTCGGCTGCATTGCCTTCGGCTATATCTCCGACAAGGTATTCAACGCGCGACGGCCGCCGGCAAACCTCCTGTTTGGCATCCTCGAGATCATCGCCCTGGTGCTGATTTTCTTCGGGCCGCAGAACACGCCGGTGCTCGTGTTCGCCTTCATACTCTACGGCATCGGGCTGAACGGCCTGGTAACGTCGCTCGGCGGGCTGTTCGGCGTGGATATCGCGCCCAAACGTGCCGCGGGCGCGATCATGGGATTCGTCGGTATCTTCAGTTATATCGGGGCCGGCATCCAGGAAAACGTCAGCGGCTATCTCATCCAGAAAGGCACGACGATAGTTGGCGAAACCCGCATCTATGATTTTTCGGAAGTCATCTACTTCTGGCTGGGTGCATCCGTGGTATCGATGCTGCTGGCCGCGACACTGTGGCGCGTCAAGCTGCGCGACTGATTAACCCGGACTATTCATGAATAGTCCGGGTCAACATTCAACGGGAGTCCGCTTTGAGAACTTACGACCTGGTCACCATCGGCAATTACACGAAGGACACCATCGTGTCGGCCGCGGGCACGCGCCACGTAGACGGCGGCGGCTACAGCTACGCCGCACATGCCGCTCATTTGAAAGGCATCTCCATCGCCGCGGTGACGCGCCTGGCTGCCGAGGATCGCGGGTCCACTGACGCGCTGCGGGCGAAGGGTATCGACGTGCACATTATCGAGTCGCCCCACTCCACCCTGATGTGCCTTAAGTACCCCACCGACAACGTGGACGAACGAACACTGACGGTCGCCGCCGTTGCCGACCCTTTCACGCCGGAATTGCTTCGCGACTTCAAGGCTCGCGCGTTCGTGGTCAACGGCTCCGCCCGCGGCGAAGCGTCGCTAGAAGTCATGCAGGCCCTGAAGGCGAAAGGCGGGCTGTTGTGCGCGGACCTGCAAGGGTTCATCAGGGTCGTGAGCGATACGGGGCAACTCGAATATCGGCCGTGGCCGGAACAGGCGGAAATCCTCGGCCTGGTAGACATCCTGAAAACCGATGCGGTCGAAGCGGAATTCATCACTGGCAAGGATGATATTCACCAGGCCGCCGCGGAGCTTGCCACCTTCGGCCCCGAAGACATCGTGCTGACGCACCGGGACGGGCTTCTCGTGCTCTCGGGCGGAAAGTACTACGAGGCTGCCTTCCACCCCGATGAGCTTCGCGGCCGCAGTGGCCGCGGTGATACCTGCATGGGGTCCTACGTCTCCAGCCGTCTCAATGCGACGGCGGAGGATTCCACGATCTGGGCCGCGGCCGTGACGAGCCTGAAGCTCGAACGTGAAGGGCCGGTGAACCGCTCACGGGAAGACGTCGAGGCACTGATCGCAGCGAAGTATCGCAACGGTGCTGCCCGCGCGGCAGCCGGGAGCGTCGCATGAATCGTCTTGCACGAGTCCTCGCCTGCGCTTTCCTGTTTGGTTGTGCCGCACAACCCGGAACGGGTTCAACGAAGGCCGCGGATTCCGATGCTGTCAGCATTCTCCTCTTCGGCGATACCGGTTACGACTACGACTGGCTGGAGGAGGACGACTACGAAGACGCTTTCACCGGGCGCGAGTTTGTGATCAACGAACTCGACGACTGGATCGAGGACTACCGGCCGATCGAGGAATTCGCCATCCCGCCAATGCATTTTGCGGAGCAGACCGGCGGTTACGTCATGGCCAGCGGAATGTGGCCGGTGTCGAAGGCAGTCCACAACTGGTGCGCAGCAAAAGACAAGTGCGACTTCGGCGTGATGCTGGGAGACAACATCTATCCATCCGGAGCAACCGTCGGAGCCGACGGACGCGACGATGGGGAACGCTTCGATGACCTCCTGTGGAAGCCCTACAAGGGGCTGAAGGACCAGGACCCGCAGTTCGTCATCTACCCCGTGCTTGGTAATCATGACTGGGATACCTCGCGTGAGGGAGCCATGGCGCAGGTGGCGTATCTCGAGCAGTCGCCGCTTTATGACCTCGACGGCATCTTCTATCGCAAGCGTGCGGCCCCTGACGTCGAGGTATTCGCGATTGACACTACCGTGCTGCTGAACGGACTGCCGGTCTACGACGATGCACTCGCGCCGGACGGAACGCCGATCGATACCGGGAAGTTCGACAAGGATGAGCCCTGGGCGGAACCCGTGGGTAAAGAGGAGCGCATGCTTGAATGGCTCGAACGCTCGCTCGCCGAATCGGATGCGCGCTGGAAAATCGTGATTGCGCATCATCCGATCTGGTCTTCCTCCGGCACCAAGCATGAAGAAGGGAAAGTGTTGCGCGAGGTGCTGCTGCCGATGCTGTGTCGCTACGCCGACGCCTACATCGTGGGACACGACCATACGCTCGAGTTGCACAGCGACGATTGCCGCGACGCCGGCAACGAGTATCGGAATCTTCCGCCGCTCGTGCAGGTGGTATCCGGCGCTGCCGGCAAGCAACGGCCCGCGCACACGCCTTTCATGGCCTGGCAGGACCGGGCATTCCCGCAGAAGAAAACCTGGTACGCGCGAGGACTCGTTTGGGGTTTTGCGGAATTGCAGCTCGAGGGTGACACCGCAGCCGTGACGATAGTCTCCACGCCGAACTCCGGCAGCGGCGAGCCGGTAGTCGAGTACTCGAAGAGCTTCGAGCGCCGTTCCGGCAAGAGTTCCACGGTCGCGTCGCAGTGATGGCCGCACGACGTGCGGCATCATCCTGACCTGACGTGACCTGAAATGATCCTCGTCGGCTTCTTCGGATTCACCCTGGGCGTCGCGCTCATCACGTGGTTTGCGACACGCCGGCACGAGGTCACGGCAACGCCGGAAGGTTATTTCCTCGGTGGCCGCAGTTTGAGCGCCTGGGTTATCGCAGGTTCGCTGCTGCTGACCAATCTCTCGACGGAGCATCTGATCGGGCTCAATGGCGATGCTTTCCAGCACACTATTGCGGTGACGGCATGGGAGACGACGGCGGCACTGGCAATGGTGCTTACGGCACTGGTTTTCCTGCCGCGGTACCTGCGCGCAGGGCTGACCACCATCCCCGACTTCCTGGAGAACCGGTTTGACCGCCCCACCCGCGTCATCATGTCCCTGCTGTTCCTTATCTCCTATGCCATTGCAATCCTGCCCGTGGTGCTGCTGTTCGGCGCCAGTGGCCTGGAAACGCTGTTCGACGTTTCCGCGAACCTCGGCATCTCCGTCAGCGAGGCGCGATGGCTCCTCATCTGGGGGGTAGGCACACTGGGTTCGCTCTACGCGATTTTTGGCGGACTGCGTGCGGTCGCAATATCCGACACCCTCAACGCAATCGGCTTCCTGATCGGTGGACTGCTGGTGACCTTCCTCGCGCTTGCTGCCGTCGGGGACGGCAACATCGTTGCAGGGCTGCAGAACGTCTACACCGAGGAGCACGACAAGTTCGACATCACGGGCAACGAGCCGGGAAGCTTCCTGCCGTTCGGCGTCCTGTTCACCGGGATGATCGTCAACCAGGTGTTCTTCTGGTGCGTCAACCAGTCGATCCTGCAACGCGCGCTCGGCGCGAGGAACCTTGCAGAAGGCCAGAAGGGAGTGCTGATCGCGGCATTCTTCAAGCTGTTCGCGCCGCTCATCATCGTATTGCCGGGCGTGATCGCGTGGCACATGTTCAAGGGCACCCTTGCGCCGTCGGATTACCTGCTGGCCTATCCGTCGCTCGTGAAAGCCGTGTTGCCGGCGGCAGCGGCGGGGCTGTTCGCCGCCATCATGGTCGGCGCGGTGCTCAGCACGTTCAACAGTGTCCTGAACAGCGCCGCCACGTTGTTCAGCCTCGGCGTCTACCAGGGCGCGATCAACCGCAACGCGGAGGGGCGACAGCTCGTCGTGGCCGGCCGCACCTGCAGCATTGTGCTGGCGATCGCGGCGATGCTTGCCGCGCCCTCGATCGACACCAGCGGCAGCTTGTACAACTACCTGCAGCAGATAAACGCCACCTTCTTCGGCCCGATGCTGGCGGTCATCCTGGCGGCGTTGTTTACCCGGCGCATCTCCGCTGCTGCCGCCAAGACGGCGCTGATTGCCGGACCCTTTGTTTTCTACCTGATCAACTTCGCCTTCTTCGACGAGATACAGTCGCTGCTGATGACCCGCTTCGGCGCGGATGAGCCGGTGCACTTCCTGCACTTCCTCGCGTTCGTATTCGTGCTGACGGTCGTGCTGATGATCGTGATCAGCAAGCTGCGGCCGTCCCCGTGGAAGCCGGCCGTCGATACGGCGTCGGCCGTAGATCTCGAACCGTGGCGCTACGCAAAGCAGGCCTCAGCCGTGGTCGTAATCTGCACCCTCGCGTTCTACATCGCCCTCGCGCAATGAAATCGAGATGGTTGTGGAATAGAGCGCTGTAGGAGCCCGCATTGCGGGCGA
>DATGQI010000214.1:0-4141 GCA_035304285.1 Woeseiaceae bacterium | reverse complement strand
CCTGTGAAGGCATTTTTGTTGCAGGGGAAACTGTCCCTCGCCGAGCGCGCTTGACCCGCAGCGCTGTATTATGGCACTGCATCACCCATGGCCGACAATCGCCCCGTATATCTGCGCCTCCGCGACGAGATCGCGGCGGCGATCATCGAGGGCCGTTACGGCGAAGGCGAGATGCTGCCCTCGGTGCGCGCTTTCGCTGCGGAGCAGGGGGCCAATCCGCTCACGGTGGCGAAGGCGTATCAGCAGTTTCAGGCCGACGGGCTGATCCGGGTGCAGCGCGGTGTCGGCATGTTCGTGCGCGAAGGCGCCGCGGAGCAGTTGAGGGCTTCGGAGCGATCGCAGTTCCTCGAACAGGAATGGCCGGAGATTCGCGGCCGGATGAAGCGCCTCGGCATCGAGCCGGTGGACGTGCTGGGCGAACCCGAAATCACAAGTTGACATTAATCAAGTTTTGTTCGTGCGCCCGATTGCACACGCGCGGGCTCTCTGCCAAATTGCAAGCGGGTGGCGGGCTGCCGTACCCATAATGGGACGGCTACATGACTGGCGCGGCCGTATCGGGCTGCGCGACGGGGACCAAAAGTCGATGATCAGATCCGAGCTCTTGCAAGCGCTCTCCGCCGAGAACCCAGACCTGCGGCCCGACGAGGTCGAGCAGGTGGTCGACATCTTCTTCGACGAGATCGGCGCGCGCCTGGCCGAAGGCGGCCGCGTCGAACTGCGGGGCTTCGGCACGTTTTCGACCCGGCTGCGCAATGCCCGCGTCGGTCGCAACCCGCGCACGGGCGATCCGGTCGACGTGCCTTCCAAGCGCGTGCCCTATTTCAAGCCCGGCAAGGAAATGCGCGAGCGGCTCAACGCCGACTGAGGCCCCACGCTGAAGATTGAGTCCAAGGCCCGCTTGACCGCGGCCCTTTTTCTTTTGCCGATCGGCCAAAAAAGAAGGGCGCGGATCCGAAGATCCGCGCCCCTTTCTGATGCGCGAAGCGGCGCCGATCAGAAGTTGCGCCTGACGCTTAGCGCCCAAGTGCGGGGCAGGCCTGGGACACCGGTCACCACACCCAAGGCCGTCGTGACGTCGCTCTTTGTAAGGAAGTGGAACTTGTCGAACACGTTCTGAACCTCCAGCGAGATGTTCCAATCCTCGTCGGCGGTGGTGAATCCGAGACGAGCATTTCCCAGGAAGTAGCCGTCGATCCGCGCCCACTCCGTGTTGAAGCTCTCGTTGAACACGTGCGATTGGTAGTTCCCGTCGAACCGGAACATGACCGTGCCGGCGTCGATCTCGTGATCGTATTGTATCCCGAACCCGTAGGTGAGCTCGGGGGTGTAAGGAGTGACTGCAGTCAGCGGAACACCGGAGGTGCCTACATCGGTGTACTCGAAATCGATGTAGCTCAAGCTGCCGTCGATGGAGAGTCCATCGACCGGGTAAGCGGCCAGCTCGAGTTCGAAACCCTTCACCTCGGCTGCGCCGACGTTGCGCGGCTGCTGGCATGGGATCGAAGGGCACGCAGACAACTGCAGGATGATGTTGTCATACTCATTGTAGAAGGCGGCGCCGTTCAAGCGCAGGCGGCGATCGAGAAGGTCCGACTTGAACCCGATCTCGTAAGTTGTGATCGTTTCCGGATCGAACGAACGCAACTGGTTGCAGGGGGCGGGGGCCACGTAGCCCGGTGCATCGCACTCACCGGCCGATGGACCGAAGAATGGACGCGGGTTCACGCCGCCGCCTTTGAAGCCTGTCGAGATCGACGCGTAGACGAGAAACTCGTCGGAGAAGCGGTAGTCGGCCGCAGCACGCCAGTCCCAGCGATCGCCTTCGAACGCGTCGGAAATTCCGAAAAGCCCTGTCAGCAAGCAGTTGGGCGAGTTGCCGATGGAGGTCGGCACGCCTGGAATGGTTACCTGAGGAAGGCCTAGGAAGGCTTCACAGATCGGCGGAAGACCAGCCGGCGGCGCCAGCGTGCCTTCGAAAGGTACCGTGCCGTCCGGATTGCTCCGGAAGTAGGTGTAGACCTTCTTGTCCTTCGTATACCGAATGCCGCCGGTAAGACTGAGGGCATCGGTCGGTCGGATTGTCGCCGTCCCAAACAGCGCCTTGGTGGTGCTGGGGGTTGTGTCCGGACCATGGATGAAGTCGATGCCCGCGTAGTTCAGATCGACGCGTGCCGTGTATTCGCCGTCCTGGTCGAGATAGAACCCGCCGACTGTGAACTCCAGCAAACCGTCGGCCAGTTCCCCGTTGAGGCGGACTTCCTGGCTCCAGGCACGGTGGTTCATTTGATTGTCGAGTTGGGCGACAGGGATCGGTGTCGAATCCTGATCCTGGCCCCACTTCGATTCATACTCGCGCCACGAACTGATCCACACCAGCTCGAAGTTGTCGGCTAGTTCGTAGGCGACATTTCCATGCACGCCCCAGCCGGTGAAATCCTGGTTCTGGAGCGCGACATAGGGTTTGAAAGGTGCTTGCGAGGTCGGCACCATCGCATCGATGAAGTTGGCGTAACTGATGTAGCGCCGGTCTCCGTAGTCCCCGGTCAGGGTGTCGCAACTGTACGGACCAGCAGGCACGAAAGCGCAGTTCAAAGGGACCGGGCTACCATCGCGTCCGACCAGCCAGGCGCCGCCATTCGCGTTGGTTGCCGGATTGGTTGAGAACGGATCAAACTCGGCCGCCGTATCCGCAACAGCGCCGGCGGCAATTACCACTGTGGGCCCTGCCTCACCGCGTTGTGCCGTGTAATCAGCCGACACATTGACTTCGAGCCGGTCGGTTGGAACCCAGCGTAACGCAAGCCGCCCGGCCGTGGTGTTCATGCCTCCTTGAGTCGTGTGATCGGGATTTCCGCGGCCGCGGGCATTGTTCGCAGGCACGTTGGAGTCGGGGTGTGTCAGGCCATAGTCCAGTACCTGGACGTGGCCGTCGACGCTCCTCCCGAGGCCGGAGACGCGAGCGAACAGGTTCTCCGTAATCGAAAAGTCCGCCATCCCGCGCAGTTCGATCCGGTTGAACGAGCCGTAAGTTGCACGAAGGGAGCCTTCGCCGTTCCCGGTCGGCTTGGCACTGAACAGCTTGATCGCGCCGCCGATCGAGTTCTTTCCGGCCAGAGTTCCTTGCGGGCCGCGCAGTACCTCGATCCGATCAAGATCCATCAGATCGAGCAGCGAGGCTGACAGGGTCGGGATGTAGACGTCGTCGATGTAAACGCCGACACCTGGGTCGAGCGCATAGTTGAAGTCGACTTGGCCGACGCCACGGATGAAGGCGATGAGCCCGGAGCCGCCGTTCTGGGGCTGCGGCTTCAGCGTGACGTTGGGAGCCTGTGCCGCAACCGCCGTGATGTCCGTTGCGCCGCGCGCTTCGAGCATCTCCGAGTTGATCGCAGTGATCGCGATCGGCGTATCCTGAAGATTCTGTTCGCGAAATTGCGCGGTGACGACGATTTCGTTGGTACGGCCGTCGCGGTCCGAAGATTGCTGGACCTCCGGCGACTGGTTCTGGTCTTGGGCGTAGGCGGGTGTGGTCAGGCTCGTCGCGAGTGCAAGCGACGATACGACGCTGAGCGTCTTGAACTTCATCAGGCTTCCTCCCCAGGCGAAAGCCTCTTCGGGCTCCCGCGGTGTTCCCCTTCCCGGTTCGAGCCTTCGGCGGCTCGTACCTAATGGCAGGCAAAGTAAGAACCCGGAGTAAACAAGCACCGGTGCGACCCCCTCCCTCCTCCTTGGGCCAAGATAACCCAAGAATGGGGTGTGACAAAGACCGCGGCACCTAATGGCTCCCCCTAAAACGGGGAGGTGTCGCAATCGAGCAACACACTTCGTCTCCTAATCGTTACTGGCAATACACGGTAGACTGGCGCATCCTCTTGGATACCTAGACGCGCGAGCACGGCCAACATACTGTACCCAAAACGATAATATGGGAGGTACGGGGATGGCGACGGCGTCTATGCCGCTGGGCAAGGCCGAGCGGCGCTACGAATTGCGCGTACTGGTGCTGCTCGGGTTGGCCTTCGGGTTCGCCTATTTCGACCGCATGGCGCTGACGTTTCTCGCGCCGTTCGTGCAGGACGATCTCGGCCTCAGCAACGAGGAGATCGGCTGGGCCAATTCCGGCCTTTCGCTCACCTGG
>DATGQI010000213.1:0-4489 GCA_035304285.1 Woeseiaceae bacterium | reverse complement strand
GGACGTCGCAGCCATGTCTCCGTCTTCGGCACCGACTATCCCACCCCGGACGGAACGGGCCTGCGCGACTACATACACGTCGAAGACCTCGCAACTGCGCATGTGGACGCACTGGCCTATTTGCGCAAGGGAGGCGAATCCACGACCCTCAATTGCGGCTATGGGCACGGCTACAGTGTTCGCGAGGTGTTAAGCGCGGTCGAAAAAGCGAACGGCAAGCCCCTGAAGGTTACCGAAGAAGCTCGCCGCGCCGGCGATCCTCCCGAGCTCGTTGCCGTGGCGGATCGAATCCGCGAGGTGCTCGGATGGGAACCGAAGCTCGACAACCTGGATACCATCGTCAGTACCAGCCTCGCCTGGGAGCGCAAGATCGCCGCCGGAGATCCGGCCGCGTATTGGGCAGCCTGAATGTCTTTGAACACACTTGAAGGTTAAGCCAATTGGCCCGACGTTCCGCTGGATTTCGGGCTAAACTTCCGCCATGCCGCTGCCCCGCCCCCGCTCACTTAATGGTCTGATTCTCGTAGGATTCGGTCTCGTCGCATTGCCGCTCCTGGTGGCAGTCGTGTGGGCGCTGGTAAGCCTGGACCGCCTGGCGGAGCAAAGCGAGCAGCTGGTCGTCAGTGGCGTGACTGCAGCGGAAAACAACCGCGCGCTGGCGCAACAGGTGGCATCGTTCGAACGCCTCGCCCGCCAGTACCTCGTACTGCGGACGGAAGACAGCCTGTCGCTCACGCGCCAGGACGTGGCATCCATCGAGGAAATCATGAGGCTCATTTTGCCGTTCGCGGCAATGGCCGACGCCACCGAACTCGCCCAGTCGATCCCCGCCCGGGCACGGGGCCTTGTGGACGTCCTGTCGCAGGACGTCGTCAGCGAAAACGACGGGCAGGAAGCCATTGCGGAGTTCGCCACGCTGCGGCAGGACGTCACGCGACTGTCGTCGATCATCAGTACCCACATCGAACTCGAACTGAGCGCGCTGCAGGAAAGCATACGCCGGGCACAACGCGTGTCCGCGTGGCAAACCGCGGCGCTCGTGCCCGGGACCGTCGTGGTGGTGTTGTTTTTCACCCTGCTCGTGGCGAAGCCGATCCGGCAGATCGACCGGGCCATCAACCAGCTCGGGCAAAGCGGCTTTTCGAAACCGATAGAGGTAAAGGGCCCGACCGATCTCGAGAAACTGGGACGCCAGCTCGAGTGGCTGCGCGTGCGCTTGCTGGAGCTGGCCCAGGAAAAGAACCGTTTCTTGAGGCACATGTCGCACGAACTCAAGACGCCGCTTGCAAACATTCGCGAAGGAACCGAACTGCTGCTCGACGGTACCGTCGGCGAACTGGACGCGTCACAGCGGGAGGTGACCGATATCCTGCGGCAGAACGGCCTGAAACTGCAGCGGCTGATCGAAAACCTGTTGAGCTTCAGCGCCTGGCAAACGAAGAACGAGGTGCTGACCCTGTCGCAGTTTTCACTGCGCGCGCTGATCGTTTCCGTGGCAAAAGCGCAGCGCCTGGCGTTGAAAAGCGCGCAGATCCAGCTGCGACTCCAGGTCGAGGATTGTGTCATCACGGCGGATCGGGACAAAATTCGAACTGTTCTCGACAACCTGCTGTCAAATGCCATCAAGTTCACCCCCAGGGGGGGGCGCGTTACCATCCGTTCGGTTAGCAAGCCAGGAAGCTGCGAACTCGAATTTGCGGATACCGGACCGGGTATTCCGGATGACGAAGGACCGCGTATTTTCGACGCGTTCTTTCAAGGCAAGCAGAAACAGGGGGGGCACATCGCCGGCACCGGCATAGGTCTTTCAGTTGTGCAGGAGTGCATACAGGCACACGACGGTGTCATAGAACTGGTGGATTCGGATGAGTTTCCCGGGGCGCATTTTCGCATCCGAATCCCGCAAAAACAGGCAATTCAAAATGAAAGGATGGCCGCAAGTGCATAACACATCCTCGGCAAATCGCCGGATACCGAATTTCAGAAAATTCACAAGAAATTTCTCAGCCGCGCTGGTTCTCCTCGCCTGCACTGCGGGGTGCACGCATGTAAACGACTGGCTGCGCGGCGAGCGCGGGACGCAGGAGGAAACGTACGGCATCGATGGCAGCGATCTCGCTCCTTACATAGGAGAGATGTCGCAGCTTGCGAGTGGCGACCCTGCGACGCAGGCGGAGATTTACGCTGACGCGGCTGCGGCGGCGCGGCTGGCACCGGATACGAGTTCACGACTCCGATTCGCGCTGGTACTCGCGACACCCGGCCATTCCGGCACCGATCCTGAACTGGCGCAGAACCTCCTTCGGGAGCTGCTTTCCCAAACCGAACTGCTAACGCCTGTGGAACGATCACTCGCAACTATCCACCTTCGAGAAGTCGAGGAACGCCTGACGCTGAACGCGGAAACGCGACGCCTGCGACTCGCAAGCGTGCGCCAGGACAACATCGAAGAAGCCGCCTTCGCGCAACGCCTCGCTTCGGTCGAGTCGGAGAACCGTCAGCTCAGGCAATCATTGGCCGAGGCCGAGGAAAAGCTGAACGCCATTACCTCCATCGAGCGCTCGATTCGCGAACAGGCCGACAACGACCAGCAGTAACCTGAAAGGACTACCCTAAGCCCGGAATAGACCGCTGTAAGAGCCAGCCCTGCGGGCGACTGCGCAAAGTCACCGCCCGCCCCACGCCAGCCTCCCCTCACGGTCACCGCACCACCGTCGCCAGACGGCGTCAGTCGTCACAGCGGCGCGACCGGGTTAGAATACGGCCGGATCAATGACCGGGACTTAGCATGCGCGTACTGTGACGGCGGCCCGGCAGGCACCACATGATAGCTAACATCAGAAATTCCAAAGGCAAGATCCTGCTCGTCGACGACGACCCGGGGCTGCTGCGGCTCCTTAGCATTCGGCTGCGGGCGGAAGGCTACGAAGTCGAGGGAGTCGAAAGCGCGGAACTCGCACTTGCCGTCTTGCACCGCTTCCGCCCGGACCTCGTCATCACCGATCTCCGCATGGACAAGATGGACGGCATAGGCCTGCTCAAGGAACTGCAGGGAAAGTCTCCGGGGCTGCGGGTGGTCATCATCACGGCGCACGGCACCATCCCCGACGCGGTGGTCGCGACGCAGGGAGGCGCCTTCGGCTTCCTGACCAAGCCCATCGACAAGGACGAACTGATGAGCACGATCGAGCGTGCCCTGAAAGTTTCCAGTTCGCAGGACGTCGAGGAAGACTGGGCCGCCGAAATCATCACGCGGAACCAGGGTGTGCGGGAGGTACTCGCGCAGGCGAAGATGGTTGCCGCAACGGACGCAAGAGTCCTCATCACCGGCGAAAGCGGCACCGGCAAGGAACTGATGGCAAGAGCCATTCACCGCGCCAGTCCCCGCCGCAACAAGCCGTTCGTCGCCATCAACTGCAGCGCAATGGCGGAGAACCTCCTCGAATCCGAGCTGTTCGGCCACGAGAAAGGCGCGTTCACCGGCGCCACGCGCAGCCACAAGGGCCTGTTCCAGGCAGCGGAAGGCGGCACATTGCTGCTGGACGAGATTGGCGACATGCCGATGCGCCTGCAGGTGAAGCTGCTTCGCGTGCTGCAGGAGCACCAGGTGCGTCCCGTCGGCAGCACGGAAGCGATACAGGTGGACGTGCGCGTAATCTCGGCCACGCACCGCGACCTCATGGACATGATGCGCGACGGCCGCTTCCGCGAAGACCTTTATTACCGCCTGAACGTCGTCAATATTCGCATCCCGACGCTCGACAAGCGGCGCGAGGACATCCCGTTACTGGTGTCGCACTTCCTGCAGGAAATTGCGAAGGAGTCGGGGCAGGAACGCAAGGTGTATGCGCCGGAAGCGGTCGAGTTGCTGGTGACGGCGGAATGGCCTGGCAACATCCGGCAGCTTTACAACGTGGTTCGGCAGAACGTCGCGTTATCGCGGTCGCCGGTAATCAGCGGTGAACTCGTCAAGAATTCGCTGGGCGAGCACGCCGGCAAGCTGGCGTCGTTCAGCGAAGCGCGCGATGAATTCACGCGTAATTACCTGTCGCAGATCTTGCAGATAACGACCGGCAACGTGAGCCAGGCAGCGCGCCTCGCGAAACGCAATCGCACGGATTTCTACAAGCTCCTGGCCCGCCACGACCTGAACCCGGACGCTTTCAAGACCCGCTAAAGTCTGCTGGTCCTGTTCGGTTGTCGCCCGCGGGGCGGGCTCCTACAGCCTTTCTATTCCGCCTTGTGCGAGCTGTAAAGGGTGCTGGTCGCCCGCGGGGCGGGCTCCTACAGCCTTCTATTCTCGCCTTGTGCGAGCTGTGAAGGGTGCCGGTCCCGCGGGGCGGGCTCCTACCCGCCTCGTGCGAGCTGTGAAGGGTGCTGGTCGCCCGCGGGTCTACAGCCTTCTATTCCGGCCGTGTGCGAGGTGCATGGAATCGGGCGCTGTAGGAGCCCGTCCCACGGGCGACAACACGTTACCGATCGCAACACG
>DATGQI010000212.1:0-17335 GCA_035304285.1 Woeseiaceae bacterium | reverse complement strand
AGGTCCGGCCTTGCGCGGTCGAAGCCCATCTTCAACACCGTGCTCAGCAACATCCCCCCGGAGACGGCAATCAAGGTAAACAGGGATGCGCGATTACGCCCCGCCAGCAACAGGTAGCCCAGTACCGCAAGGGTAATGAGCGTCAGCACGCCCATGCTGCCGAGTGCGGTGAAGTCCCGTCCCATCTCCTCCACCCAGCCGGGCCCGATCGGGTCGCTCAGGTCGCCGGAATTTCGCAGCGACAGGAGTACAGTTTCATCGATGCTCAGGGACTCACCTTCGGCCACCTCGTCGGCGAGTTCAACGAAAGCCCACGCCCCGGCGGATAGCACCACTGCCGACAGAAGTACCGAAAGCTCGTGCGATCCCAACCACGCGAGGCCCGCGAAGATCCTCGCGACCAGGCGCCGGCTCAACTTCGCGCCTGTCTTACTCATAGCAGCCACTCGATCGGGAGCACTGACATGAACGCCACTGCGGCTCGCTGCAACATGGATGTGCGCGGCTCGGTGTCGTGGCGCACCAGCCGCCCATCGATCTGTTCGGTCCAGTACAACTCGCCGGAGTCGGAGCGATGAACTTCATAGGCCACAGCGGGAATCACGTTATCGAAAAGCTCCGCCAGGCGCCGGGCAAGAGCCGGGCTCCTGATAATGAAACCGAGTTCCGTATTGAGGTTGGCGGAACGCGGGTCGAAGTTGAACGACCCGATAAACACCTGTTTGCGATCCGTGGAGAATGTCTTCGCATGCAGGCTCGAGGCACCGCTGCCGAATGAGCCGGCGCTCCTGCGATCGTCGCCGGCCTCCGACGGCAAGAGCCTCATCTCGTAGAGTTCGATGCCAGCCGCAAGCAGCGCCTCCCGCCGCTTCGCATAACCCGAATGCACCACGTCGATATCCGTCGCCTCGAGCGAGTTGACGAGAATCCTTATGTGCACGCCTTCGTTCGCCATCGATGTGAAGGCTTCGACGCCTGCTGCTGTTGGCACGAAATAAGGTGAGACGAGTTCGAGTTCGGTTTCCGGCGCCCCTGTGATTTCCCTAAGCTTGTGCATCAGCATTCCCTCGGGAGCGCCGCGCCCCAGTCCCTTCGCCGGTTCATCGCTCACCATTCGCGTCGGCACCCATTCAAAGGGGACGCTGCCCTCCCGGAGGTCCTGCGCCAGGGGAGTGTCCCTTACCGCGGTAACGTACGACGTGGCGGCCGGATCAGCTTCGATCATAGCTGCAGCCTCGGTCAGCCGAGCCATTTTCCGCGCGTCAACCGGCTGCAACAAGCGCTCGGCGGGGTATGCCGAGCCGCTGGCCCAGTATTTATCGAAATCGTTCGAGACGCTTGCCACGACAGGACCGGCGGCAAGCACATCGAGATCCGCGAACATCAGCGAACCTTCTGCCACGGCGTCGAAATATTCGTCGCCGATGTTGCGGCCGCCGATGATCGTCGCCTGGTTATCGGCAGTGAACGACTTGTTGTGCATGCGCCGGTTCAACCGGGAGAAGTCGGTGACATAGCCGATCAGTCGTGGCCAGCGGACTACGAAGGGATTGAACAGCCGCACTTCGATGTTCGGGTGAGAATCGAGTGCCGCGAGTATGGCGTCGAGGCCTGACGTCTTGTTGTCGTCCAGAAGCAGGCGCACCCTGACGCCGCGGTCGGCGGCGGCACGCAAGGCATCGAACAGCATCGTTCCCGTCATGTCCTTGCGCCAGATGTAGTACTGGATATCCAGCGAGCGTTCGGCCGCCCTCGCCAGCAGGATCCTCGCGGCGAACGCTTCCAGCGCATTGGGCAGCGCGTAGATGCCGGAAGCCCGAGGGTGTTCCGCGGCCTGTCGCGACGTTGCCTGGCCGAGTCTCGTATCCTGCGTGTCCGTAAACGCGGTGGTGTGAGTGCGATTAGCGAGCGTTGGCAACGAGTTGAGCACGTGAACCAGTACCGTGGCGAGGGCAGCCAGCAGCAGGCTGGCAAGGATTATTGCAAAGCTGTGCACCTTCCTGCGTTGCCGTTAAGACTCGGCACTGCTCTGGGCGGCTTCTGCGATAAGCTCCGCAAGCAGTTCGTAGGAGCGAAGCCGTGCCGCATGATCGAAGATGGCCGATGCGACGATGACCTCGTCGGCTCTTGTGCGCGAGATGAAATTGTCGAGGCCCTCGCGCACCGTATGCTTCGAGCCGACAAATGAACAGGCAAGCATTCGTTCCGCTTCGGCTCTTTCGAGCGGAGACCAGTACGCTTCGATGTCTTCTATGGGCTCCGGTAACTGGCTTCTGCTGCCCCGCACGAGGTTCGCGAACTGCTGCTGGATAGACGTGAACAAGCGCCGGGCTTCGGCGTCCGAGTCTGCCACCACCACGTTAGCCGCAACCATCACGCAGGGACGGTCGAGTTGCTTCGATGGTTCGAAACGTGCGCGGTAAACCTCCAGCGCCTGCATCAGCGCACCTGGCGCGAAGTGTGAGGCGAACGCGTACGGCAAGCCGAGCATTGCCGCCAGCTGTGCTCCGAAGAGACTGGAACCGAGCATCCACAACGGCACTTTTAGTCCCGCCCCCGGCACTGCCAGTACCGTCTGGCCAGGCTGTGGCGGTCCCAGCAGCGTCTGCAGTTCGAGGACATCCTGTGGAAAGCTTTCGGCACTCGCCGGAGACCGCCGCAGCGCCCGCACGGTCGCCTGGTCCGTACCGGGAGCCCTTCCCACCCCTAAGTCGATACGGCCAGGGTACAGAGTCTCCAGCGTACCGAATTGCTCGGCGATGAGCAGTGGGGCGTGGTTCGGCAGCATGACGCCGCCGGCGCCGACACGGATGCTGCGCGTGCCGCCCGCGATGTAGCCGATGACGACCGAGGTTGCGGCGCTCGCAATGCCGATCATGTTGTGGTGTTCCGCCAGCCAGAAGCGGCGATAACCCCACCCTTCAGCATGTTGCGCGAGGTCGAGCGAGTTTTTCAGAGCCTCAGCCGGCGTTGCACCCTGGCGCACGAACGCGAGGTCCAGGATGGAGATTGGGATCATGATTTCTTCATACGCATGGATTCATCCGGAAACACGGGCGACCACGCCCGGCTCCAAGCGGGTCAGGGCGGATTACGCCGAATATCAACATAGTCCGAGAACCGCCGGAGTAGTACACCCAGGGGGTATTCCCGAACCACGCCGTCATTTTAGTCGGTCGGTACCGGCACGAAGATCGTCGCCTGATCGCGCTGGACCAGCAGTGCTACGTTGCCGGGCGATTCTTCCACGGCCTCGCGCAGTTGCCGGATGGATTCGATCCGTTCACTGTTGACGCCCATGATAATGTCGCCTGGCTGCAACCCGGCGGCCGCGGCCGCGCCCCGCACCTGCTCGATCACAATGTTGCCTTCGGAGCCGGTCATTCGTTTCTCTTCGGCCGTCAACGGCCGCACCACCAGCCCCAGTTGTTCCTCCGCCTGCCCGTCCGGCGCATCCGCGGTAATCCCCGCCGAAGCGTCCTCCATCTCCTCGACCCGGACATCTATCTCGCGTTCCTCGCGATCTCGCCAGACACCGACCGTAGCCACTGTGCCCGGCTGCATCCCTGCGATTGCAGCGCCGAGTTCGGTGAATCGCTCTATCGGCTCATCGTTCAAACTCAGGATGACGTCGCCGGGACGCAGCCCGGCCTCGGCCGCCGGAGCACCTTCTTCGACTCCGCTGACGAGGGCGCCGCGCGGCCTGTCCAGCCCGAACGACTGCGCGAGCTGCGCATTTACGTCCTGCACGATGACGCCAATGCGCCCGCGCACCACGCGGCCGGTTTCTACGAGTTGTTGCTGCACGTTTGTCGCCACGTCGATGGGTATGGCGAACGAAAGACCCATGTAGCCGCCGGTCTGGCTGAAGATCATCGAGTTGATGCCAACCACCTCGCCCTGCAGGTTGAATAGCGGCCCCCCCGAATTGCCTGGATTCACTGCGACGTCCGTCTGGATGAACGGCACATTGCTCCCGGGGCCGACCGCGCGGGAGGTTGCGCTGATGATGCCGGCGGTGACGCTGTTCTCGAGCCCGAAGGGCGATCCTATGGCCAGCACCCATTGGCCCGGCTCCAGGGCCTCAGGGTCGCCGATGCGGACCGTCGGCAGGTCGGTCGCGTCGATCTTGATGACGGCGACATCGGTGCGGGGATCTACGCCGATAACCTCGGCCTGGAATTCACGCCGGTCCGTCAGGCGAACGGTGACCCTGTCCGCACCGCTGACAACGTGCGCATTGGTGAGAATGTAACCGTCTTCCGACACGATAAAGCCGGAACCCGCACCACGCGCGGGCGGGGGTTCGCCGCGCTGTCCCAAGCCGGGCGGCGGTATGCCGAAGCGCCGGAAGAATTCGTACATCGGGTCTTCCGGCGTGCCCCGGATATCGCGCCGTTCACGGCGCTGCAGCACTTCCACGTTTACCACCGCATCGCCGTATTCGCGCACGAGCGGACGAAAGTCAGGTAAGGCGCGGGCATCGACTGTCGCCGGGTCAGGCGTGTTTGCCCTCGACTCCTGCCGTTCCTCCTGGTCGAGCTGAGCGTTGCTGCCTTCCGAGCAGGCCCCGAGCGCGCAGATCAGGATCAGGTATTTCCCCTTCCGCAGCGTTGCATTTACCGGATTCACGGCTTTACTCCACGGTGCGTCTCAAAAACTCTTCGGTCCCCGCGCGTTTGCATTATTCATGCCACCCCCCGCGCTGGTGACGGACGGTATGATGTGGCTCCTGCTCCCTCATGACGGAGACTGAATTGCCACAGCTTTATTTCGAGGACCTGGAGGCCGGCCAGGTGTTCAGAAGCGACAAGCGCATCCTGATGGATGCCCAGTCCATCAAGGAATTTGCCGCAAGATACGATCCGCAGCCGTTTCACCTGGATGAAGAAGCCGCCAAAGACACGATCTTCGGAGGACTGGCCGCCAGTGGATGGCACACAGCCGCCGTCACCATGCGCATGCTCGTAGACGGCAGCCTGCAGGTTGCCGGTGGACTGGTCGGGGCGGGGATGGAAGAGCTGCGCTGGCCGAAGCCGGTACGAGCGGGCGACGAGTTGCGGGTCGAGGCCGAGGTGCTGAGCAAGCGAGAATCAAGGTCGCGTCCCCGACAGGGGATCGTTCGCGTACGCAACACTACGTTCAACCAGGACGACGAGGTTGTGCAGGTGTCGGTGAACGCCTTGATCGTGCCGCGCCGTATCCCGGCCCAAAACGGTAACCAGACCCTGGGGTAGAAGAACAGCAGTGCCAGGACAGGGGTATCGAGGTTGAGAAGAGCGCAAAGGATCAAATCCGTTTCGCGTGCGCGCTTGGCCTGAGCGGGTTGCCGCGGTGCCGGGCGATGGCTTTGGTGATCTCGGCACCGAGAAACAGGATCAGTGAGACATAGTAGACCCAGACCATGAAGACGACTGCCGACCCGGCGGCGCCATAGGGAGAACCTACTCCGGCGCGTCCCAGGTAGACACCTATCCCATACTTCCCGAGGGTCAGCAGCGTGGCGGTGACCAGGGCTCCAATGACCGTATCGCGCCAGGATATTTCCACGTCCGGCACGTAGCGGAAAAGCATCGCCAGCAACAGTGCCACGAGAATAAGGGATATGGCGTGGTTGGCGATGGACCAGATGATGTCCGCGCCGGGAAGAAAACCTTCCAGGTACGTCTGGAAGGCACTTATGGCGGCGCTGAAGATGAGCGACACCAGCAACAGGAATGCCAACCCGAGTACGACCGTGAGCGACAACAAGCGCGAGCGGAGGAACCCGAGTATGGCGTTGGCGGGCTCTGCCTTCACGCCCCACACCCGGTTGAGTGCCGTCTGCAGCTGGGCGAATACCGTAGTGGCACCCAGGATCATGAGCACGAAACCCAGGATCATAGAGACATGATTGCGATCATTCGTGCCGACATTTTGCGAAACGGTCTGCAGCAGCGAAGCGCCTTCATCGCCCACCAGGTCCCGCACCTGCGTCACCAGCGCCTCCCGCACCTGCTCCTCGCCCAGCAGGAAACCGGACACGCCGATCATCACGAGCAGAAGCGGTGCGATCGACAGCATCGTGTAATAAGAAAGGGCTGCCGCCAGCTGGAACGGCTCTCCGGACAAAAAGCTCTTGAGAGACTCGAAGGCGATCGAGCCGCCTTCCTTGATTTTGGGCAAGATCGACAAGATCGGCGTCCTTGTGCGGCGGGCTGATTCGCCCCGCAACGTACGCGCGACCAACTGCAAGCGGTGTGCCAAGTGGCCGAAGCGCCGGTGGCATGGCGGCGTTGGGCGCTGGCGGAAAACGCTACTCCTGATGTAATTTTTGCCGCTGCGGTTGCAAATAATGCCGCGCCGCCGGCCGTACGACAGAATGGACCGGGAATCGATCTGACGCGCCTGTAAGGGAAAGAAAGTGTGCCGCGTCAGTCTTCTCAGCGTTCCAGCTTGCTGACCTGTACTCCATCGATGATGGTGCCGACGGCATGGCTCGTGTACTCGAACGGATCGCCGTCGTACAGGGCAAGGTCCCCGTCCTTGCCCACTTCGATGCTGCCGACGCGATCCTCGATGCCCAAAATGTTTGCAGCCTCAATGGTGAGGCCGGCAAGGGCGCGTTCGAAGGGTAAGCCGTGCTGCACGGCGACCGCGGCTTCGAACAACACGACCCGCGTCTTCGGCACGTAGCCTTCGAAACCGCTCTGGAACGCGAACGGGATCTGCTCTTTCGCCAGCTTTGCCGGCGTGGTGAAAGACATGTTTTCGCGCTCGCCATAGGCGCGTGCCATTGGTGCGTGTATGAGTACGGGAACATCCGCGGCCTTGATGACGTCCAGTAGCTGGTGGGCCTCAGCAGCCCCGTCCAGTACCAGCCGAAAGCCGAATTCTTCCTGCACTCGCAGCGCGGTCATGATGTCGTTGTGACGATGTGCTGTGATGAGCAGCGGTATCTCTCCCGCAAGTACCGCAGCGAGTGCATCCAGGCGCAAGTCTCGTGAGGGCGGTTCCTTTTCCTCATCGCCTCCCTCGTTTTCCGTCCCTTTCTTCTCGGCGTACCCGCGTGCTTTGACCAGTTCAGCCCGCAGCATCGCAACCGCCTTGCTCCGATTGCCGGGCGACTTCCGACCGTTCCCGTTTTCCACGACAGCGCCTTCGCCGAGCGTCGCCGCGATCATGGCGAGCGGCACGATGACCGAATCGGCGACCGTGTCTCCTGTCGTCTTCACGATCATCGTCTGCCCGGAGATTACCTCGCCGGGAGCATGGCCGGTATGCACCGTCGTGATGCCAAATGAGCGTAGCCAACCGATAAGTGCTTCCCGGGCGTTGTAGGCGTCTATGGCCCTCAGCTCCGGCTGGATCGCCTCTGAACGCTCGATCTGGTCCTGGTCGTCGGGCTGGTTCAGGTAACCGGCAAGGCCGACGACCGAGCGCGCGTCGATGAGGCCTGGTGTGACTACCGCAGCGTCGATCACCTCGACCCCGTTCGGAATACGGACCCTGTCGGCCCTGCCGACGGCGGCGATCTTGCCCTCCCGGACAAGTACCACGCCATCCTGGATAGGTTCGCCTGTGACGGGGTAAACCATCTTCCCGCGCACCGCAATGTCCTGTGACTGGGCCGTTACGGATGCCACCAACAGCAGTGCGCAGAGCGCGAGACGCGCCCCTGCGATCATCGGTGTCCCTCCCCGTAACCGTGGAATTCGTGTGCGACGGAGTAGGGCATCAGTGCGCCATAGGCGCCCTCGGCGACCGCCCGGTCATCGGGATCGTCCAGGTCAAACACCTTCTTCCCCTCGACCCAGGTTTCCAGCACTCTTGTATATACGCTGAAGGGGTCGCCCGACAGCACGACGAAATCGGCGTCCTTGTCTTCCTCCAGCGAACCGATGCGCCCGTCCAGCTCGAGGATGCGGGCGTTGGCGAGAGTCAGCGCTTCTATGGCTTTCTCGCGTGACATGCCGGTACGCACCGCAAGGGCTCCCATGCGCAGGAAGAGGCGCGAATCGGTGATGTAGTCGTCCGTATGAAAACCAACATCCACGCCGGCTTTCTCAAGTACCGGCGGACTTTCAAAGTTCAGGTTCATCGCTTCCAGCTTTCCACCCGGGCTGTCGACCAGGATCAGCGAAACCGGCACGTTTGCGGCGGCGATTTCGGCGGCCACACGATCCGCTTCGCTGACGTGATGCAGCACCAGACGGTAGCCGAACTCCTCGCGCAGTCGAAGCGCAGTGACGATGTCATCGTGCCGGTGCGTGTGGTGGTGGACGACGCGCTCGCCATCGAGTATTTCCACCAGCGCTTCGAGCCCCAGGTTTCGATCAGGAAGTTTGTCGGCGTCGCCGTCGGCACGCCGGATCTTATCGCGATATTCCTGCGCGGCGACGAACTGTTGCCGTACGAGCGAGGCGGACTTCGCGCGCGTTCCGGGGAAAGGCGGGTCGCGGCGCGAGTTCGTGCCATTCGCCATCTTCATCCCGCCCGCGATGCGCCCGTCGGCAGTCCTGTAGGCCAGCGACTCGATGGTGTTTCCCTTGCGCAGCTTCACGTAGATGGTCTGGCCGCTCATCAGCAGCCCCGACCCGGCCATCAGGTTTACGCTCGTGATTCCGCCGGCGCGGGCCCGTTTGAAGCCGGCATCGCGGATGTTGATCGAATCCAGCACCCGCGTTTCGGGAGCGAGCGGCGCCGACGAGTCGCCTCCCGCCACCTCGCCGATGTGACTGTGCGAATCGACGAGGCCTGGCACGATTACCGTGCCACTAACGTCGACGGCTCTCGCGCCACGCGGTATGCGGACTGAGCCGGAGGCGCCAACGGCCGCAATTTTGCCGTCGCGAACCAGCAGCGTGCCACTTTCGATCGGTGTCGCCGTGACGGGGATGATCCGCGCACCGGTAAACGCTATCGTTTCGGCGCGCGCCGTAAGCATCAGTGTCACCGCGAAAACCGCTGAAACAACGGCGGTGGCTGCGGTACGTGCGACGCGTTTCAGCGCACGAGAAGTTCTTGTCATTCTTGTTTCTCGGGGACGATCGGGAAATGCGAAGATACAGGAGTCGCAGTGGCGCCGCAAAGCGCCGGCAACGGCGTTTTGCGAACGCTTCCGTGTGTCTATACTTGAAGTGAAACTGCGGGAGATATGTCATGAGATACCGGAACGATCCGGACGGCACTCGTCTGCCGATCAAGCTCGACAGCACATCCAACGGTGAGTTCATACCGATACCTTTATCGAAGCGAAACGTCATCGCGAATGAAACTGCGCAAGAACGTGCGATCCGCAACGCACGCCGCGCCGGCCTCAGCCGCCGCAGCTTTCTCGTTTCCTCCTGCGGTGCCGCCAGCACACTGCTGGCGTTCAACGAAGTGAATGCGGCCGCCGGAAAGGCAGGCGGCATGTTCGCGCTCGATGCCGCTGCGGCACTCGATCCGGAAGTCGCCGCGGCACAACTCGAGGGCCGCGAATTCATCTTCGATGTGCAGGGGCACTTCGTCGACCCCAATGGCAAATGGGTTCACCAGGATCCCGCGCGTGCAGAGGGCTTCAAGTTCCCGAAAAGCGATTGTCCGCTGGCCGACAACCCGGGGCGCACCAGCCACCTGGATTGCATAGGTCCACAGGAGTTCATCAAGGACGTATTCCTGGACAGCGACACCGACATGATGGTCCTCTCGTTCGTCCCGTCCACCCGCGAGGATGAACCGTTGACGATCGAGGAGGCTGACGCGACCCGCCAGGTCATTGCTGACCTCGAAGGCAACCAGCGGCTCATGATTCACGGTCGCGTTAATCCGAACCAGGAAGGTGACCTGGAAGCAATGGATGAACTGAAGGAGCGCTGGAACGTCTGCGGGTGGAAAACCTACACCCAGTATGGCCCCGGCGGTAAGGGGTTCTTCTTGTCCGATGAAGATACCGGCATTCCCTTCATCGAGAGGGCGCGAACTCTCGGTATCAACATCATCTGCGTGCACAAGGGCCTGCCATTCGGACCGAGATCCTACGAGCACAGCCAGTGCCACGACATCGGCGTGGTGGCAAAGCGTTATCCTGACGTGGACTTTCTCATCTATCACTCCGGATTCGTGGCCGGTAAGCCGGAACGCGCCTTCGAAGGCGAAGGCAGCGGTGACGGAATCGACACATTGATCAAGTCGATCATTGACAATGGCGTCGAACCCAACAGCAACGTTTACGCGGAGCTCGGAAGTACCTGGCGATACCTGATGCGGGACCCGGACAGCGCCGCGCACGCGCTCGGCAAACTGTTCAAGTACTGCGGTGAAGACAATGTTCTGTGGGGTACCGACTCGATCTGGTATGGCTCGCCCCAGGACCAGATACAGGCGTTTCGCACCTTCCAGATATCCGAAGAATATCGTGAGCGCTACGGCTACCCGGAGATAACGCCCGAGCTTCGGGCGAAGGTGTTCGGTTTGAACGCGACCAAACCGTATCGCATCGACCTGGAGGAAGTGCTGCTGCGCGCCCGCCACGATGACCTGTCGCGGCGCCGCGAGAATTACCTGAACGAAAAGGATCCGGCGTACCTGACCTACGGGCCGAAGACCAGGCGCGAGTTCCTGAATCTCATGAAGTGGGAGCGGTCACACAGTTCAAGCAGTTGAACGGCTCCTGGCCCGAACTACTCAAAAATAGTCCGGGCCAGAGCGGGAGCGCCTAGAAGAGCCAGCGGATTTCCATCCGGGTCCTGTTGACGTCTTCGCCCTCGCGCTTGACTCTCTCGCCGCTTTCCAGCGTCATTTCGAACTGGTTCCCCATCTGCCTGCCGAAACCGGCGCCGATGGAGAGGTGCTCTCCCACGTTCACCCCAACCATCCATTCCACGACGTAAGACTCATGCACGAAGCGCGACTCCGCCTGGAAATCGCGATCCATGACATGCCACTCGCCGCCGTCAGGTTTTACGGTTATTCCCGTGCGAAAGTGGCCGCCCACGCTAAAGGTCACACTGGACATCGGGAATCCCAGGTCCAGTTCCCAATCCGGATGAGGCCGCCACTCGAAGACGGCCGCAGGCAGGACTTTGTAGCGGCCGAAACGGTCATCACCGCACAAACCGTACCGAAAGCCGCTGGTGTCGGAAAGGGGCCTCGTCCAGACGAGTGCGAACGCCAGTTGCAAAATGTCTGCGCTATATCTTTGTGGGTGTCCCAATACGTTGGAGGAAGTCGAAAGCGTCGGCGCAAACGCCACGCGGAAACTGCTGCGCGCGCCGCTGCGCTTCCAGTGGAATGGAAATGCTGCCGAATGCAGGTGCGCATTCGTCTGCGGCTCGATTCCCTCGAAGTTGAATTTCGTGTAGCGATGGTCAAAGCCGAACCTGATGCTCTCGGAAGCCCTTACGAGGACCTGCAGCGACTGGTTCAGTTGCTCGGTGCTTCCTGGTGCCGGATCAAGTACCGATTCTTCGTGATCGACTATGGCAGCAGCCATAAACGATCGCCGTCCCGGGTCTTCGCAAACACTGGTACCGCCCAACGACGGGAAGAGCATGAACAGCAGGATTGCAGCGCAGAGGCAGCGACTTGCCGTTATAGGGATTGTTCCCGGTAAAAGCATGGCTTCCCGCTGGTAGAAGTTACAGCCAGATGCAGTCCTTACATTTCCTGCAGGCAGCATTTGCCGCATCGAGACGGCGGAGAACGCAGTCACCAGGATTGTCGTCGAGCTTCTTGCGAGAACGCAACCGAAGTCCGTGGCATGTTTTTTGCTGCCACTTACAGGCACAGACGATCGTCATGATGACCGCGAATGCCGGGCGAAATGGCGGTTAGTCCACCGATCAATTCTTGCAACAGCACCCGCAGTTCTTCAGGAGAAAAGCCATGGAACGAAACCAGAGACGCCACGGTCATCCGGGGCGAGAGCACCGACGGGAGTCTTCCCGCAGGCCTTACTCCGACGAACAGGAGACCTATCGCAACCCCCGCAACGAGTATGACGATGACAGGGGAAGCGAATACCGGCAGCACGGCCGACAGGACGAGCGCAACAGGGACCGGGAGTTCGGCCAGGACGACTCGAACCGGTACGGCGCGTCGGAGCGAGGTTATGGCTACCGCGATCAGGGATTCAGTGACGACAGTGAATACTACGAGCCGGGTTACGCTGCGAGGCGGCAGGGCCAGTCCAGGGATACCTGGGAGGAGCCGGAAACGGGGAATTTTTCCGATACACGCTCCCGATGGCCCCGGGACGATCGTTACCGTTCGGAGCCACGCAGCCAGAACTGGCCGCACTCGCGTACCGGCGGCCGCGTATCCGAGTACGGCTACTTCGGTGACGAATCCGAAGGCCACGGCGGCAGGCACCAGGGAGGTTCGAGGTACGGCCTCGGCAGCAGGCCGCAGCGCGGTTACCAGTCGGGCTATGGAGCGCAGCAGCAGGGCAGTTCCCAGTTCGGCTACCTCGGTGGGTCCGAGGAGCCTGGTGAGTCGCGATACAGCTCCCGGTACGATTATCGCCAGCAGGGCGGGCAGCAGAGCGGCTCGCAATCCGGATACGGGCAGCCGGAGGGCGGTCCCGGGCACGGCAACCGCAGGTTCGATGAAGATTACAGCGGCCGCGGCCCCAGGAACTATTCCCGTTCAGACGAGCGCATCAAGGAAGACATCTGCGACGAGCTCTCATCCGACCGCCAGTGCAATGCGGAGGACATCGAGATCGAGGTAAAGGATGGCATGGTCACGCTCTCCGGAACAGTGCCCTCAAGAAAGATGAAGCATCGCGCGGAGGACATCGCGGATGCGGCGCGCGGGGTGAAGGATGTCGACAACCGTATCCGCGTCACCGGACGCGTCGGAACGCGCGGCAGTTCGACAGGCGACGATGAATCCCGTTCCAGCGGGAACGAGGACGCAGGCTCTTCCAACGGCCGTCCGCGCAAGAGCGAATGGCAGCAGTCGTCCAGATCTTCGTCGAGAAAATAAGCTCACTTCGTCAATAGCTGCCGGCCGCTTCTACGCCGGCAGCATGGTGCTCGCGCGACGCTGCCCGACGTGAGAGAGTTTTCGTAGCGTGACCGGCAGCCAGTCTGGCGGCGCGCTCCCTTACGTGGATAGAATAATCCGACCTTCCGAAACGAGCTTCATCGCCATGAATGATGGCTTCCTTGCCAGCGTACACAACATGGTCGACCGTGCCTTCGGCGCCATGGACCTGCCTCCGGGACTGGCGGACCAGATCAAGCAAACCAACTCCCTCTACCGGGTGAAGTTTCCGGTTCAGATTCGCGGCGAGGTGCAGGTATTCACCGGCTGGCGTGCCGTACACAGTGAGCACCGCCTTCCGACCAAGGGCGGAATCCGCTACTCGGAGCTGGTGAACCAGGACGAGATCGAAGCTCTTGCGGCACTGATGTCGTACAAGTGCGCGATCGTAGACGTGCCGTTCGGAGGTTCCAAGGGCGGCCTGGAAATCGACCCGGCCGATTACCGGGAAGACGAACTAAAGGTGATAACCCAGCGCTTCGCGTACGAACTTGCCAAGAAAGGCTATATAAGCCCCAGCGAGAACGTCCCTTCGCCGGACCTCGGAACCGGGGAGCGGGAAATGGCGTGGATCGCCGATACCTATCGCATGGATTTTCCCGACGACATCAATGCCATCGCCTGCGTAACGGGTAAGCCGGTGACACAGGGCGGAATCGCCGGCCGTACCGAGGCAACCGGCCGCGGTGTGCAATATGCGTTGCGCGAGTTCTTTCGACATCCCGACGACGTGAAGGAGGCAGGGCTTAAGGGAACGCTCGCCGGAAAGCGGGTGGTCATCCAGGGCCTCGGCAACGTCGGCTACCACGCCGCCAGGTTCCTGCAGGAGGAAGACGACGTGCGTGTCATCGCGATCGCCGAGCGCGACGGGGCCTTGTTCTCGGAGAAGGGACTGGACGTCGAAAGCGTGCACGCCTTCCTGCGGCAATCCGGAGGCGTCGCCAATTACGGTGAAGCGGAGTTCATCGCCGATTCCGCAAAGGCGCTGGAACTGGGCTGCGACATACTCATCCCGGCCGCGCTCGAGAACCAGATCAACGAGAACAATGCCGATCGGATCCGCGCTCCGCTGATCGCGGAAGCTGCAAATGGCCCGACCACTTATGGCGCCGACCAGATGCTGCACAAAAGGGGCACCGTGATCCTTCCCGACGCATTCATGAATGCAGGCGGTGTAACCGTCTCGTATTTCGAATGGGTGAAGAACGTATCGCACATTCGCTTCGGTCGGTTGGACCGGCGCCTGGAAGAGGCGAGAGGGCGGCACGTCATTCGCCTGGTCGAGGAAATGACGGGAAAGGCGGTTCCGGAGCACCTCAGCGCGCCACTCCTCGCCGGTGCTAGCGAGCTAGACGTCGTGCGTTCGGGCCTCGACGATACCATGCGGCTCGCCTACAACCACATCCGGGGCATCCGTCGCTCACGGCAGAACGTCCCCGACTACCGGACCGCCGCGTACGTCTCTGCGCTCGAAAAGATCGCGAGGTCTTACCTGGAGCTCGGCATAGGCCACTAGCATGACGTAGGAGCCCGCCATCCGGGCAGAGATTCCTCCGTCCCTTGACAAAATGCATGCGCAGTCTGATTGTGGCGCCGTTTTCGCCGCGCCGGGACAGGCGCCGGTGGCGTTACTTTCAGGAGAGGGATTTTGCAGCAGGATGATCGCGCATCGGCCGCGGGCCAGCCGACGTCGAGCGGCGCAGGAGCGCAGCACTGGTACGGTCTTTTCACGCCGGCCATCGGGCAGATCGCCAAGGCGGGCTACGGCAAGGAGAAGCTTCGCAACGACATCTTCGGCGGTCTTACCGCAGCGGTCGTTGCACTTCCCCTGGCGCTGGCGTTCGGCGTAGCGTCAGGCGCGGGGCCGATCTCCGGCCTTTATGGCGCGATAGCTGTAGGCTTTTTCGCCTCCCTGTTCGGCGGTACGCCAGCGCAGGTCTCGGGACCCACGGGTCCGATGACGGTGGTGATGGGGGCGGTGATCGCCACTCATGCCCACAGCCTCGCGGAGGCTTTTACGATCGTCATCCTTGGTGGCCTGTTGCAGATACTGTTCGGCCTGCTGCGGGTCGGCAAGTACGTCGAATACACGCCGTACTCGGTAGTCTCCGGGTTCATGACCGGCATCGGCGTCATCATCATGATTCTCCAGATTCTCCCGTTCCTGGGCCTGCCTGCATCGGACCAGGGAGTATTGGGCACTCTGAAGGAGCTGGCCACGCTGGATGCAGGCGCCGTGGATTACCGCACGCTCGTCTTTGCGGTGGTAGCTCTCGCGATCGTCGTGTATTGGCCAAAGAAACTGCACAACCGGTTCCCGGCGCCGCTGGGCGTGCTGGTGATCGGCACGCTCATCGCGACATTCGTTCTTCATGGCATGCCGCAGATCGGTGAAGTTCCTTCCGGTCTGCCGTCGTTTATCGTGCCCCGGATGCCGGTAGAGGAAATGCCGTTGTTCATCCAGGCCGCTTTCATCCTGGCACTGCTCGGTTCGATCGACACCCTGCTGACGTCGCTGGTGGCCGACTCGGTGACACGCACGCACCACGACTCGGACAAGGAGCTGGTCGGGCAGGGCATTGGTAACTGCCTGGCGGGCCTCATAGGCGGGCTTCCGGGAGCTGGCGCCACGATGCGCACGATCGTCAACGTACGCGCGGGCGGGCGCACGCCGGTATCAGGCATGCTGCACGCGGCCATTCTGCTTGCGCTTGCGCTTGGATTGGGGCCGGTCGTCGCGCACGTGCCGCATGCCGTCCTCGCGGCGATACTGATGAAAGTCGGCTGGGACATCATCGACTGGGGTTACCTGAAGCGCATGCGGCGCGCGCCGCGCGAGAAGTTCATCATCATGCTGGTGACGCTGACACTGACAGTGTTTGTCGATCTCATAATTGCGGTGGCCGTCGGCATTATTCTGGCAAGCTTCGTCAACTCGCGCGGCCTGGCCGTGGAGCAACTCAAGGGCCTCCGGCAGTCCGTGGATGCCGACGAGCTTGACCAGCTGTCCGAGGAAGAGCGGGTAATGCTGCGCTCCGCGACCGGGAAGGTGCTGGTTACGATCCTCCATGGCTCGTTCTCGTACGCGTCTGCCCGAGAGCTTTCGCGCCGGGCCTCGCCGAAAGTCACCGGTTACCGGGCCTCCATCTACGACTTCTCCAACGCCGGCTATATCGACACCAGCGCGGCTCTGGCTATCGATGAGATGATCGATCTTTCCCAGGCCAACCGGCAGCACCTGTTTGTCTCGGGTTTGAAGGGCCAGGCCCTGCGGGCGCTGGAGGGCCTCGGCGTCCTCGAACGCATTCCACCCGCGCAACGGTACGATAATCGCATCGATGCGATAAGGGCGGCTGTCGCGCTCATCAAAGTGGAGGAAGAGCCGGCGCCGGCCTGACACGCGTTCTCTGATGCCGTTTCGCCCAGGTTATGAGCCACAGTCGCCGACCGTTCCTTTCCAGTGTTGGCACACAAGTTGCTACTTCTCTCTGAAAGATGCATCAGCCAATGCTGGACCCTTCTCAAAGGAACGACATGCCGGGTAAATCCCCTCATTCCGGACACCTGACCAGGAGCAGGTCTCCTGTTCTACCCGCCGACGCGGACGATATTGATCTCGATCTCTACCGCCGACTTCCCGCCACTTCGCCCCAACTTGACGGAAAAGTACGGCCGGGCCAGAACCGCAAACAGCAATCGGTTCCGCAGGCAGAACCCTTGCGAGCGGACCGCAAATTCGTCAACGGACCTCCCCCGCCATCGCTCCTCGCCACCGAGCTCTTGCGGATCGAGAAAGTACTGGACAACCATGCCGCCGATGCACGGCAGCGGGACGACCTTCCGCGGATCTGGGGGCGCTGACCACTACTCATTGGCTTTTCTGCAACAACTGCACTAGCGCCGGTTTGCGGGCGGTTTCACATGACGACCTGTCTTCAGGCAGGACCCCATGTACCCCACGGCATTTAATCGAATACGAAAGATCCTTATAATTCAACAAATTATCTAAAAACTAGAGTACCTCAAAGGCTATTCATAACCCCAGCCACGTCATCATGGCTGATCGGGTAGTTCATATTTGTATTTTTCCTGCTACGATCCATAGCCAAAGAGAATAAGGTCTAAAAACGAACAAGCGCGGTCCGGGGATCGATGGCGGGGCTTTCGAAGCTCGTGCGTCGAGGGGACCCAGAAACAATTACAGCTGCTTTGGGAGAAACCAAATGAGTATAAGACGAACAGTTCGCCGCCTGCAGATAGGCGGCGCAACGCTGCTGTGCATGGCACTTGGTTCGACCGCGTTTGCCGATACCGGCGGATTGCG
>DATGQI010000211.1:0-5160 GCA_035304285.1 Woeseiaceae bacterium | reverse complement strand
CCGCCCGGGGCCGGCTCGCGGTCCACGCCTGCAACGGAAGACGGGTGCCGTCCGCGGTGACGATTGCCTCGCCGGTGAGTTGCGGGGGCGAAGACGGGCTTCCGACGTCCTGCAGCCGCGGCGCACAGCCCGCGGCCAGCGCTGCTAGCGCAAGCAAGAGGATGGCCAGCAGCCGCGTCGACACGGAACCCGCCGTCACCCTATCGTCTCCTGCACCCGCCGGCGCAGGAACGGGAGGACCTCCGCTTCGAACCAGGGATTGCGTTTCAGCCAGGCATTGTTGCGCCACGACGGGTGCGGCAGCGGCAGTACCTGAGGGACGCGATCAGGATGGCAATACGAACGCCATGCCTGCACCGTCTCGGTCATGCTGCGGCGACGGTCGCTTCCCAGATGCCAAGCCTGTGCATACTGGCCGATCGCCAGGACGAACTCGATACGATGCAGCCTGGGGAAGAGTTCGCCATGCCAGCGCCTCGCGCATTCACGGCGCGGAGGCAAATCGCCGCCTGCATCATCGAGACCTGGAAAGCAGAACCCCATCGGCACGATCGCGATCTTCGTTTCGTCATAGAACGTCTCGCGGTCGACACCCATCCAGTCGCGCAGGCGATCGCCGGACGGGTCGTTGAACGGTATCCCGGTCGCATGCACACGGGTACCCGGTGCCTGGCTGGCTATGAGCAGACGTGCCGACGCACCAGCCCGGATCACCGGTCGAGGCTCATGCGGCAGTGGCCTGCCCAGCGGCTCCTCCATGCATATGCGACAGGCCCGGATTTCCGCGAGCAGCTGCTCCAGCGAGCGGTGTGCGAGGGGAGCCGTCACCGCGCCTGGATATCCCTCACCATCCCGACATGCCAGGCGGCACGGCGCAGATCCGGAAGATGGTTCAGCATGTCAGCACTCATCATCTACCCATTCTGTGTCATTGGAATTAATGACCGTGGACCACCTGAAGCAAGCGGCAGGTCATGTGAGAATGTCGCGCATGACAGTGGTCATCCGAGCAGCAGCCGGACCCCTACCAACTCATGCCGTCGCACTTGGCCGCGCAGACATTTCCGCGTGCCAGCGTCTGAGGGCTGCGTGCTCCGGCTGCAGTGCAAGCCGTGCCGCCTTGAGGAAATCCAGCGCCACCAGGAGGGTGATGTCGGCCACCGACATCCTGTCGCCGGCAACATGGGCGCGGCCGTCCATGTAACCGTTGAGGAACCGGAGCATGTCCACCGCACGTTCCTTGTTGTAGACACTCCATTCCTTGATCTGCGGCACCTGGGCCACCGACATTGCGGGGTGGCCGTGGCGGAAGCACTGGGAGACGGGATCGAGCAGGCGACGCTCAACCCGGCGCTGCCACATCTCGATGACAGCCTGTTCCGCCGGCGAGACACCGAACAGAGGCGGATCGGGCTGAACCGCCTCAAAGTAGCGGCAGATTGCCATGGATTCGGCGATCACCGTCCCGTCATCCAGTTCGAGGACAGGAATGCGCTGCATCGGGTTCAATCTGGAGAAGCGCTCCGTCTTGTGCTCGCCCTTGACCAGATCGATGTCTTCAACGGGTATACGGATGCCCTTTTCGGCAAGGAATATCCGCACCCGTCGCGGGTTGGGCGCCCGATTGTCCTGATAGAGCTTCATGCTGCGACTACCCCTCTGCCGGACCGGTGGTCCTGCGATGGCCGGGCAGCATCCTAGACCTGCCGCAGCAGTGCGCAAAGCCGTCCCGCCATCCCGGCAGCGTCTGTACGGAACCCGGCCGCCGCGTTGATCGGAACAATTTAACCAGAATTGCAAAGTGCTTTTTCAGAAATCCATGACATCGTCGGAACCAACGAAACCGGCGAACACCGGCGGTCGCGGATGACACCCTCCGGCCGCGGGCAGGTTCAGCACGGCTCAAACAGGGATTGGCTCAAACACGCGATGTCAGGGACGTTCGACGCCCGCGCCGAGGCTTCGGGCCCTTCTGCCACCAGAAGGTGGATGCACGAGACCCGTATGCGTCTTACCGGAGTCGTCGACGGAATACCGTTCGAGCACGAGCTGCTGACTATGTTCGTGCGCAACCAGCTCAATATCGCGCTCGCCCTGCCCTTCCTGGCCTGTGTGACCGGAGCCACCCTTCTTCTCTGGTACCCGTCGTGGCTGGTGATCCTGTGGGTGTGTTCGATCTTCATCAGCCAGGGCATCCAGCTCGCGTTGTGCGGCATGTTCGTTCGCAACGATCCACGCCAGACCGACGTGGCGGAGTGGGGTCGCCGGCTGGCCGCCTCGGAGTTCCTGCTCGGTATCAGCTGGGCCTCGGTCATCTACTGGTTCGACATCGTCGACAGCGACGGCGGAAAGGTATTCCTGGCTGCGCTGCTGCTGGTGGTGGTGTCCATCCGCATGGTTCTGGCAAGCAGCTTCAAGCTGATCGTTCTGGCCGGGACCGTTCCCATCACGTTTGCCATCGTCCTCGAAAGCTTTCTGAGAGGCGACACCCTGCAATGGGTGATGACGCTGATCGTGATCACCTCCGAGCTCACCTTCCTGCAGCTTGCGGGCAGACTGCAGGAAACAGCTCGTCACATGCTGGACCTGAGGGCCCAGAAGGACGCCCTGATTGCCGAACTCGAGCAGGCGAAGTCCAATTCCGATGCCGCCCGCCGCCGGGCCGAAGAGGCGAGCGCCGCGAAGTCGCGCTTCCTCGCAACCATGAGCCACGAACTCAGAACGCCGCTCAACGCGATCCTCGGGTTCTCCGAGATCCTGAAGACCGAGATGCTGGGCGCACACGCGGTGGCCGCCTACAAGGAGTATGCCGGCGACATCCACCAGTCGGGCGAACATCTGCTGAAGCTGATCAACGAGATTCTCGACCTGTCGCGCATCGAGGCCGGCAAGTTCGAATTGCGCGAAGAACCGCTGTCTATTGCCGCTGTCGGCTCCGAGTGCCGCAGGCTGCTCGACCTCAGGGCACGGGAACGCGGCATCACGCTTGCGGAGGACTACCAGAGCGACCTGCCGATGGTGCTTGCCGACGAGCGTGCCATCCGGCAGATCTGGCTCAACCTGATTTCTAACGCCATCAAGTTTACGCCGGCGGGCGGCGAAGTGACACTCAGCGCCGTGCGCACGGCGAGCGGATCGCTGAAGTTCGCGGTTCGCGATACCGGCCCCGGAATAGCGCCGGATGAGATTCCCCAGGTGATGAGTCCGTTCGGGCAGGGCTCGAACTCCCGAGATGAAACCCAGGAGGGTATTGGCCTCGGCCTGCCCATCGTACACGGCCTCGCGCAACTCCATGACGGGGTATTCGAGCTGAAGAGCTATCCCGGCGAGGGCACCGAGGCTTCCGTCGAACTGCCGGCATCGCGGATTGTTCACGCGGCCGTCCCCGCGCGCCCCGTCGCCATGGCGGTGAACGCCTGATCGTACGCCGGTGCGCCCGCTTGTCTCCGCCCCGGCAATGCCCCAAATTGAACGAGATCGATCGGTGAGCTATGGCAGCGTGCCGGCCGACGGTGGTCATGCGGGAATCGCATGCCCACCGGACCCGACCCACATCGAATGCAATGAATATCAGCAACTTCGACTCGCCTTGCATCCGGGTATGCGTGATGGATCCGGACACCGACTGTTGCATCGGCTGCGGTCGAAGCCGGAACGAGATTGCCGGCTGGTTGCTCATGTCACCGGCAGAGCGGGCGGCGTTGAACGCTGAACTGCCGGCGCGGCTGCGGGACATGACCCGCAATCGCCGGCGAAAGGGCGGCCATCGCGCCAGACGATCGGGAGTACGCAAGTGATTGCCTGGATCGGCATCGCCATACTCCTGGCGGGCGCGCTGGTACTGCTGCTGGTCGACGAGCCGGGTGCCCGGTTCGGTTTCACCGATGCGGATTTTGCGGGCCTGGTGGCGGGGATTGCGCTTCTCGTCGTGATAGGCAGTGGCATGGTGATGAGCTATCGCGGTCGTATCGGTCTCGCGGTCAGGCAGGCCGCGGTCTGGATCGGCGTAGCCCTGATGCTGGTCGTGATCTACAGCTACCGGCACGAATTCCTGAGCGTGGGCCAGCGTATTGCCGGGGAACTTGTGCCGGGCGTGCCGATTTCGGTGACACAGGTTCCCGGTAACGGCGAAAACGGTCGCAGGGTCGTCGCCATCCGCGCCGAACGCAGCGGACACTTCAATGTCGGTGCGCTCGTCAACGGCACGCATGTGGACATGATCGCGGACACCGGAGCCACGCTGGTTGTCCTGACCCACGACGATGCGCGTCGAGTGGGGCTCGATCCGAGCAGCCTCGCGTACACGGTTCCGATGCAGACCGCCAACGGGCTGGCCCATGGAGCCCTCGTCCATCTCGACGAGGTCGAGGTCGGTGGAATTGCTGTGCGCCGTGTTTCGGCCATCGTGTCGCAGCCAGATGCGCTGCACCGAAGCCTTTTGGGGATGAGCTATCTCAAGCAGATCGGATCGTTCCAGTTCTCGGGCGATCAACTCGTGCTTCGCGAATAGCACGACGGATCGAAACAGGCCGATCGAACGTACAGGAGATTACATGCTGCCAAAGCCTCGCGCCGATCTAACTCCCAACACTGCCGATTTCGAGGTTCTGCCGCTCGTCAAGGCGACGGGCTTCCGCGAGTACGATGCCCGGTGGCTGTTCGAAAAGGAAATAAACCTCGTGGGTATCCGCTGGCTGGGATTGGGGCTCGGCACCCTGCTCCATCGCAAGGGCATCTCGCCGCACATCGTTACCGGACACGATTTCCGTTCCTATTCGAGTGCAATCAAGCAGGCTCTCATCACCGGCCTGCTGGGCAGCGGGTGCACCGTCCACGACATCGGTCTGGCGCTGTCACCCATGGCATACTTCGCCCAGTTCGCACTTGACGTGCCGGCGGTCGCGATGGTGACCGCCAGCCATAACGACAACGGCTGGACCGGCGTGAAGATGGGGGCCGAGCGCCCGCTCACTTTCGGACCCGACGAAATGTCGGAACTGAAGGACATCGTCCTGCAGGCGGACTTCGAAATGCGCCCGGGCGGCCAGCTGTTCACGATTGGCGACATGGCCGAGCGCTACATCAGCGACCTTGCGGAAAGCGCGCATCTCGAACGTCGTCTCAAGGTGGTGGTCGCCTGCGGCAACGGCACCGCGGGGG
>DATGQI010000210.1:0-3510 GCA_035304285.1 Woeseiaceae bacterium | reverse complement strand
TATGGCTCGCCGCACAGGCTTCCATCACCACTACACACGGCTCCAGACCTGACAGCGTCGGCAGCAGCCGTGCCCGTGACACCTTCCGCCGCCAATCAAAGCGCCCTTGGGCATTCACACCCACCAAATGGAAAACCTGCTTTGCAGTATCGATCCCAACCAGCGTAATCTTAATCATGGACCTCTCCTTCTCATTGTTCTGATAGAGCTTCGTCTCCATCAAGGCCGTAATGGGCCGTGATCCGAAAGGATCTTAAAGGAGGGAGAGGTCCATACCATCTCCTACAAAGCCACGGACGATTTTCGGTAAAGGCGATAGCCGACGATGGCTACGGCCGCCGCCGCTACGAGCATCATGAGCCACTGCACGGCAGTGCCGAGTGCTGCCGGGCTGAGTCAGGGCACGTCGTATTGGACGAACGCCGATGCGCGGTCGCTCATCCAGTGCCATCCGCTGTGCGCGAGCAGTGCGGAGAGGATAATCGTGCCGATGCGTTCGGCGCGCTCCGAGCGAAACGCGATGTTCAGTACCGGCACGACCAGCAGGATCACCAGTAACTGGCCAAGCTCGACGCCCAAGTTGAACGCCAGGAGCGAGGTCAGCAGGTGCGAGCCCGCAAACTGCAGCGTCTCGCCGAGCACGAATGAGAAACCGAACCCGTGCACCAGCCCGAAAGCGAACGCGATGATCCAGCGGCGCTGCCACCTCGTGCCCACGATGTTTTCGAGCGCCATGTAAACGATAGAGGCAGCAATCAGCATCTCGATGAACGGTGGGAACCACAGGCTCGAGGGCACCAGGCCCAACGCGGCAGCAAGCAGCGTGATCGAGTGCGCCAGGGTGAAAGACGTGACCAGGACCACCAGCGGGCGAACGCGGCGAAACGGGATGATCAGGCACATCACGAACAGCAGGTGGTCGTAACCCAGCAGGATGTGATGCACGCCGGAGCCCACGAAGCGGAAGAAGGCCTGGTGCCAGCGGGGATCCAGCTCGACCAGGCCCGGATTCCCGGAAAACTCGAAGGCGCGCACGTTCCCGTCCGGCGGGACGAACTGCAGGACGGTGGTGGTTTGCATGCCTAGCCGCGCCAGTTCGGGATTTATGGCGAACCTGGAGCCAGCGGACCCTATCGGCACCTCGATAAGTATGTCGAGCAGCGCCTGCGTCCAGAAAAGCTGCGTCTCTGCCGGCAAGGGTGGCCGCCTGACGCCCTCGATGGCCGATTCGAAGCTGCGGAACGACTGGTCCGAGGGGATGGTGACGCGCACCGCCGAGACCTTCTTCCCGATGAGGCGCGTACCCTCCTCGTAAAGCTCGATGTCGTTCGCCACCCAGATCTGTGCCGCATCGCGCAGCATGCTGTTCGCGGTCGGGATGTCGAGGTAGCCAGGCCCGCGTTGCGGAAACTGGATGTCCCGCATCGCCTCCAGCGGAACCCGCACGACCAGGTTCAGCCGATCGTCATCGGCCTTGAGCCAGGCTTGAACGACAACGTTGGTGGGTATTTCGTGCGCGCGTGCGATGGGCAGCATGAACGCCCACAGCGCAACGATGAAAGCGGCGAAACGGAGGACGGGGCGCATCGGTGATCGGTAAGTCATTCTCATCGCGTTGGTGCGCCGGAGAGTTGTAAAAGTGGGCTGTAGGAACCCGTCCAACGGGCGACACAGCCTCGCTGCGATGGTCGCCCGTAAGACGGGCTCCTATAGCGGTCTATTCAAAGCTCGTAGCCACGCTGTTCCAAAAGTATACTGCTGCGCAACACGTCGGACGAACAAAACCATTCACGTCCGCATCGAGGGGGAGCGTAATGATCAACAAGCATTCTGCACTGCCGGCCGCACTTGTCGCGGCTTTCACGCTAGCAGGCATTTCCGCGTGCGGCGAACAGGCGCTCGACAACACGGCGCATGCGCAAACGAAAGAAGCGCCTGTGTTCGAGGTCGATCCCTTCTGGCCAAAGCCCTTGCCGAACCATTGGGTACTCGGCGCCACCATCGGCCTCTCCGTCGATTCGCGCGACCACGTCTTCATAGTGCATCGCCGCGACTCATTCAATGAACGGACCGAGATTGGCGCGGCGACCGATCCGAAGACAGGCGAGTGCTGCATACCGGCGCCGAACATTCTCGAGTTCGACCCCGCGGGCAACCTTGTGAATCACTGGGGCGGGCCCGGGGAAGGCTATACCTGGCCGTCTTCGAATCACGGCGTCACCGTCGATCACATGGACAACATCTGGATCGGCGGAAACGGCGCTACCGATTCGCATATCCTCAAGTTCACGCGCGACGGCGAATTCCTGAAGCAGTTCGGCGAAGCGGGTCAGGCGGCGAACAGCCTCAGCGCGGCGCACTTCGCAGGCGTCGCCGAGATTGCTTTCGACGCGAATGCCAACGAGGCCTACGTGGCCGACGGTTACCGCAACAAGCGGGTTGCGGTGCTGGACGCCGATACCGGGGAGCTGAAGCGCTTCTGGGGCGCGTACGGCAACGAACCGGATGACGCGAACCTCGGTCCTTACGACCCCGATGCGCCGCCGGCGCAGCAGTTTCGTAACCCGGTGCACTGTGCCCAACCCTCCTACGACGGTCTCGTCTACGTCTGCGACCGGGTGAACAATCGCATCCAGGTTTTCGAACCTGACGGCACGTTCGTCAAGGAACAACGCATCGCTCCCGCGACTCTCGGCGATGGCTCTGTCTGGGACATCGCGTTCTCGCACGACGCGGACCAGCGTTTCATCTACCTTGCTGACGGCAAGAACATGAAGGTCTACATCATGGAACGCGAGACGCTCGAGATCCTGACGAGTTTCGGCGACGGCGGCCGGAATCCGGGCCAGTTCTATGCCGTGCACAATATCGCCACTGATTCGAAGGGCAACATATACACCGTCGAAACTTACGAAGGTAAACGCCTGCAGAAGTTCGCGTACAAGGGAATGGCGCCGGTGACGGTCGCAAACCGCGGCACGCCATGGCCCGAGGACAAGAGATAACGCTCTCGAAATCCATAATGTGAATCCCGGGATCCACGTAGACCGGCGGTTCCGCGTTGCGGACCTGGAGTTTATTGATCTATAGGGAGGGGCCACTTATTATCGAGCCGACCCGGTATATGTCGGTGGGGGAAGCCGCGGTCTCCACAAGAACACGTGCATCAGCCGCCGGCTTAAATAAATAAAAGGCAGGTACCACGGCAGTGAATCCACGACTTTCGCGCCGGCGCTTCATCAAAGCCGTCATTGCATCAAGCGTCGCCGCGGCCTCGCCCGTCGCGCTCCAATGGGCGCACGGTGAAGAGCGCAAGGGCGCCGTCGAGCGCCTGATCTCGCTCAACATCAACGGCCGGACCCGGCGCGTCGATGTGCTGCCGCAGGAAACGCTCGCCTACACGCTGCGTTACAAGCTGGGACTGACGGGCACAAAGATCGGCTGCAACCGCGGCGAATGCGGTGCCTGCACGCTCCTGATCGACGATGTTGCTCATTATTCCTGTTCGAC
>DATGQI010000209.1:0-28836 GCA_035304285.1 Woeseiaceae bacterium | reverse complement strand
CGCCCACGTCCTTTGCGGGGGCATCGACCTTGCGCCCGCGCTGCGTTCCCAGGGATTCGACGCCGATGAGATCATCGCCGGCATCGAGAAAAGCTGTAACCGCAGCGGCGGCACCGGCCAGATTCCGCCAGATGCACGCCGAAAACTCGAGAGCGTCAGCAAAATTCTCAACATCGGCTGGGTCGCGGACGGCGCGGCAAAGGACGCGAGCATCATCTGCCCCCGCAGTTCGACCTGCCCACGGGACCACCACTGCCTCGGCCGCTCCGCCTCCCGCCAGCGCCCCGAACTCGACCGGATCCGCGACCGCCTCGCCGCCACGGCCCTGCCTTCGTAAGAGCCCGCCATTTGTTGGAGCCCTCCATGCGGGCGAGTGCGATGTACCCGGCGGTGCTATCCGCCGCAGGAATTGCAGAATGCTCCCCTTCAGGAACGCAGGGGCAGCGCTCGGGGGTGCTTCACAAAGCGAGTTTCCAGTGTCTGAGCGACCGAAGTACCGCCAGGTGGTGCCCCTGCGTTCGTTATCGGAGGGTCTGTTCTTGAAGTCGATCGCGTCAGGCCGGGAAGAAATCGATTGGCTTCGTGGTGGTGACGGCTTCGACGTCGCGGGCTTCGAAGCGGAACAGCTTGACCCGCTGTATGAGTTTGCGCTCCATGTCCTCGTTGCCGAGTTCGCTCGAGACTACCTCGCAGAACGTGACTTCGCCCGAGGGTGCGATCGTGAGGCGCAGGACGAGCTTTCCGGCGAGCGTCGGGTCTTCGCGAAGGGCGCGATTGTAGAGGGCGAAGATGGCGCCCTTGTTGCGGTCGAATACGAGTTCGATTTCTTCGCGGCTGCGAGATGGTTTGCTGCTGGTGCCGGAGCGGCGGGCGCCTCCGGCGGATTCGCCGACGGCGGCTACCGGGCTTTCGACCTTCGTCGTGGCACGCGCGCCAAGACCTGAACCGCCGGTGTTGCGGCTCATTCCTGCGGTATTGATGCCGCCGCTGGCGGCGCCGACTTTCGAGGTGATCATCGAGCGTTCGTTGCGCGCCGCTTCGCCAACCGAGGCAGTCAGCTGCCGGTTGTCGGCAACCTTGTCGATGAGGTCGTTGTCGGTCAGTGCCGCCAGGTCCTCGGTAAACGGGAGCAGCGCTGCTGCCGCGCGCTCTCGCGCCAGCTGCTGCGTATCGACCGGGATCGGTTCGGGTTTCGGCTCGGGCGGCTTTTCAACGACGCGTTGCGGCTCCGGTTCGACAACCGGGTCCGGCTTGACCGGCGCCGGTTCGGGTTCCGGCTCAGGCTCGCGAACCTGCGGAGGTGGTGGCGGCGGGGGCTTCTGCTCCAGCAGCAACTTGGCGATGCGCGGCGGAAGCTCTTCCATCTCGTAAGGATCCACGGCCGGCGTCGGTATCCATGGCCACACCACACCCAGGAACAGCGCAGCCGCGCAGATCATCGCCAGCAGGCGTCGGAACCTTGCATCCTGGCCTGCGCCGGTGCTCCACGGCAGCTCAAATTCTCTGTAGTAAGGAATATCCAATCCGTAGCTCCTTACCTTACCGCAGCGACTTGATCGATGCGGTCCGAACTCTTCTGCATCACGGCCAGCGAGATACGGCCGTAGTCGGAGCCGGTACAGGTTGCCATCACCTTCTTCAGCACCCGGTACGGGATGTCCTTGTCGCCCATGATGGTGACTTCACGGCCGGCGATGTCGTCTTTCGTTTCCTGCCGAAGCACACGTTCGTTCTGCGACATCAGCGCCTGTCGCAGCGCGGGTATGTCGTTGCCGGCCTGCTTCAGCACGTCGGCCACTTTGGCCACCTGCAGTCCCTGTACGAGGATATCTTCGTCACCGATCAGTATGACGACGGTCTCCTTTGCTTTTTCCTCGGCGATGGATTCCGGCAACTGGACATCCTTCGCGTTCGGCAGCACTTCGACGTCCGAAGAGTTGACGAGCAGGAAGAACACCAGGATGGTGAAAATGTCCATTAGTGAGACCATGTTCAGGGCGCCGCCACGCTTGCCGCGGTTGTGCCGCCTCTCCATTCTTTTCGCGCGCTGGGACTTCTGCATGGCTCAGGCGCCCCCTTCGCGAACCGGCGCATCGCCGATCGATATGTCGGGGAAAAGGTCGGTGCGGACGATCGCATTGTCCATCACGGTTTCGCTCACCCGCACGCGATCCATTACCTGGACCAATGTGTCGTAGGGGATGTCGGCCTCGAGCAGTATCGAGGCGTCAGTTTTCGATGGATAGCTCTTCTTGATCTCGGCAAGCTTGGTGCTGAGGGCGTCGAAATCGTAACCGTCGGCGGCATTCGGATAGACGCCGAGAGCACCGACATTACGGTCGCCAACCTCTATCGCTGTTTCCCGCACCGTGATCTCGAGCTGGAACGTTTGCGCTTCCGGAGCCACGGTTTCATCGGACGCACCCGGGAGGTTCAGTTCCAGAATCGCCACGCGCGAAAACACCGCCGTAATCAGCAGGAACGGAACCAGGATCACCATCAGGTTCATGAACACAGTGATGTTGAGTTCAGCCGTCTCGTTGTTGCGACGGCCGCTCCGGCGGCTGCGTAGCACTGTCAGGCCCCGGCAGGCTTCAGCTGGCGCTCAGTAATCGCATTCAGGAACTTGACGCTCGCCATCTCCAGGCTGTCCACGATCTGGTTTGTCTTGGTCTGCAGCAGCGCGTGCGTCAGAAGCAAGGGGATCGCCACGATCAGCCCGAACGCCGTCGTATTCATCGCGACTGAAATACTGGCCGACAGCAGGTCCGCCTTGTCCGCCGGGTTCGCGTTGGAGACCGCTGTGAAAGCCTGTATGAGGCCGATGATCGTGCCAAGCAGTCCGAGGAGCGTCGCGATGTTCGCAAGTGTCGCGAGATAATGCGTGCGCTTCTCAAGCCGCGGCAATACCTCCATCAGGCTTTCTTCCATCGCCTTCTCTACGTCGTCCCGCCGTCGGGCGGATTTCACACGGTACAGGCCGTAAGTCAGGATCGACGCGATAGCTGCCTTCGACTTCCCCGTCACCGTGGCTGCTTCCTGGAAGTTGCCGGCCTTGAGAAACGGCACGATCTTCTTCCACAGAGCGCGGTTGCTGGCACCGGACATGGTGAGATACATCCAGCGCTCGACGGCAATCGCCAGCCCGAGCGCGAACACGAAGAGGATCGGGTACATGAACAGCCCGCCCTCCTGGAAAAAACGCACGATGGCGCCCAAAACGTTCATTTGCCTACTCCTCTTCGCCTGCAACGCCGTACAGGTCGCTGTGGTAGTCGACCTGCCGAATGAATTCTTCCCGATCAAGCGGCGCCAGAACCTCGTCCAGCAACGAATTGACCGGCCTTCCCATAAGGTCGCCGGGGTCCGGCTTCTGCCATGGCACGATGTACAAGACCTTTGGCAGTTCCTGGTTGCCCGTGATCTCCGTCCGGTCAAGCTCGAGCCTGTCGATCACGCGCTCGCCGCCGCCTTCATTCCTGCGAACCTGCGCCTGTTCCTCTAGCGCGGCGGAGGAGACCCGTGGCTCCAGCGACTCCCGCTCCGTGGCTGCTCCGGACACTTCATCAGGCGCCTCCTGGGCCGAAGCCGGGGCTGCTGCAAGGACACCAGCCACGGCGCAGCTAATAAGCAGTTGTCTCATCTGGCGGCGCATATCCATCACTTCGTCATTCCGTCACGTTCGCCGTGCGCTCGACGGTGCCGAGACGCCGCTTCAGGTCAGTGACCCACTTCGAGACCTGCTCGTCGTCGCCGCCGAACTCGAGGTAGCGCTCGAAGTGCTCGAGCGCGGTGTCGAGCCGCTGCAGGTACAGTTCGTTCAGGACGCCCAGGTTGTAGTGTGCCAAGGCGTAGCCGGGGCTGGCTGTGACAGCCTTCATATAAGCAGACTCCGCCTCCAGGAACCGGCCGCGTCGCCGCTCGAGCATCCCGAGCTGGTTCAGGGCGGCGGGATGACCAGGGTCGAGAGCCAGTGCCGAGTTGATGTGTTCCGCGGCGGCGGCGTCGTCCCCCTGCGCCGCCATCAGTATTGCCAGGTTGACGTGTGCGCCGGGGTAATCGGGGTTCTGCAACAGGAAAGCCCGGAATTGCAGTTCTGCCTCGGTCGCGTCGCCGGCGGCCATCGCGGCGACGGCCTGTTCGTACAGCGTCAGCACCCTGGGCGAAACTTCCGTCGCCGCCGCGCCTCCCGCAGGCGTTGCAGACGGGACGGATGCACAGCCGGACATCAGCAACGCGATTGCACCGAGGGGTAACAGGCAGCGCCGCGTGGCACCGGCTGCACTGCCCCTAGAAAAGTGACGTGACGACATCTTCGCTGCGCTCCAGTTTTGCGTACCGGGCAGGCACGAGTTCCGCGAGTGCGATGAAGCTTCGCTGTACCCATTCATCGAAAACGCCGTCTGCCGTTCGCGCCGCGTTCGCTTCGTACAGATCGATCGCTTTCTCCTCGAAAGGGAACGCCTGTTCCTCGAGGAGCAGGTCGTATTGTTCGAGTGCGTCAGCATCGAGATCCCGCGGCCTTTCGGACTGCATCAGGTCGCTGCTGAACTGCTGGTAGACCTCTCCGAGCCTGTAGGTCGCTGCCGTGGTGACCTCGGCGATTCCGTAGTCCGCAGCTTTGCCGTACGCCGTGAGGACGTCCTCCATCAGCGCCTTCTTCCGCTTCAGGCTGGTGGCAAGCGGCTGGGAAATCTTAGCGTTCATGAACTTCGCGCGAACGGGTTCGGCAAGGTCGAGACTGGCTTTTGCCGCGAGGAAGCGCGTCCTGTCAGTACGCTCTTCGCCAGCGCTGCGGTCCGCGCGGACGATGTCCTGCAGGCGCTTCTCCCGCAGCTTATGGTCACCTCCGGCCTCCGCCAGTTGCAGCAGGCGGTGACGGGCCTCGATCGATTCTGAGAGAGGATGCGGGTAGCGATCGACGATCTTTGCCAGCACCTGCTCCTCCTTCGCTGCCTGGCCTCCTGCCTTGTACAGTTCGGCCGCCTTCCAAAGAGCTTCGCGCCGCAGCTCTCCGGTACCCGATTCCGCTTCCGCGATACGCTCGAATTCGCCGGCAGCCTCGGTACTGCGGCCGGATTGCATGTAAGTGACTGCAAGCTTCTGTGTTACATCGGCCGCGAACTCGCTGCTCGGCCAGTCGCGGCGGAATGCCTGCAGAACCGACGCTGCCCGGTCCCACGCCTCAAGGTTTATCAGCGCCGCTGCAGCGTCATATTCGGCAGTCTCACGTACGGGCGAATGCGGTACCGCCTGGCCCAACCGGGTGAAATGGACGACCGCCGTTTCCAGGTCGCCACTGTCGCGGGCCAGCTCACCCTGTTTATAGATGGCCGATGCGATCCGGTCGTCTATCTGCTGCCGGGCCTCCTTGTCGCCCGGCGGAGTAAGCGGCTTCAGCTTGTAATACGCGGCTTCCGCCTCGGCAAAGCGATCCAGGTCGAACTGCGAATGGGCAATGACGGTCCATGCCGTGCGCGCAAGGCTGTCCTTTACCGGCGGCACCTTGGTCACCGCGTTCTGCGCCACGGTAATGGCAAGATCGAACTGCTGCTCGCCAAACAGGTCCTCGGCAACCGTGGTCAGCACAGCGCCCGACTCAGGATGCTCGGGATACGTCGCGGCAAACTTGAGTCCGCTGTCGAGATAAGCCTGGTGCCACTTGCGCAGGGAAGGTCCCTTCAGCGATTCCTCATGCCTGCGATACGAAAGGAGCGCTGCATATGCTGCTTCGCCGGAATGTTCGTGAAATGGGTACGCGTAGGCGGTCCGCTCGTATTCAGCGGTCGCGGACGCGAAATCCCCACTCTCGAACAGGATCTCCGCGAGCAGGAAGTTTGTGTTGGCACTATCGGTCTCGCCCGGGAAGTAATCCAGGTACTTCCGATACCACACGGCAGCTTGGCTGTAGTCGGCACGCTTGCCGTCACGTTGCGCCTCCGCGTGGTAGTACTGCGCGAGGTCGGTCAGGTTCGCTTTCAGGTGATCCTTGACGGCAGCGTTGCCCTCGGGCGCATTGCGCCGCCAGAATTCGCCGTCCATGCGAAAACGCTCGACGAAGCTCTTCTTGCCGTCCAGCACCTGTGATGGAAACTCGCCGAGCTTGTAGGCCTCGATGACCTCGACCTGGAGGAGCGGCGCCTTCGGGTGATAAGGGTTTTCGAGAACGAACGCTTCGTATGCCTTCGCGGCATCCACGTAGCGTTCCTTTTCGAGGTAGAGATCTCCAAGATTCATGAAGATGACGTAGCCGTATTCCGGAGAGCCGCGCCTTCGAAGATAGGTTGCGATGCTCTCCGGTCCCTCCATGTAGGAGAAGCTGATACTCAGGACTCGAAACGTGTCCTCGACCAGTTCCCGCTCCGCGCGGCCGAGGCTCTCGAGCCGTTCATTCCCGTCCGCGAGTTCCAGGCCGCCGATCTTCCGGTCCAGCAGGTCGAAGAATGGATCGAGACTCTCCTCGTGACGCGCGAGCTTGAACTGCGTCCAGCCGAGCTTGTACAGCGACTGCTCGAAAAACCGCGCACGCTCGCCGAAATCGACGACCCCCTGGTAAGCCGCCTCCGCGGCAACGTAATCCTTGCGCAGGAACAGCATCTCGCCGCGCCTGAACTGGATCTCCTCCAGGTGCGGCGTTTGGGGATAACGCTCGACGAGCTCGTTCAGCACGCGCAGCGCGTCATCCGTCTGGCCGGCGACTTCGTATGCCCTGGCCAGCTGGTAGAGCACCGAGTCGTTGCGGCGGTAGTCCGGGTATGTCTCGAGCAGCTGCTGGAAGAGCGAAACCGCGGTATCAAAAGGGGCACCTTCCAGTGCGTCGATATTGCTGCTGAGCTGCATCGCCTCCGCCGCCTCGAGTTCCAGGTCGGCGAGCCGGCGCATGGCTTCAGCGCGCAGTACGGGGTCATCTGACACGAGGTCGAGAAAACCGCGATAGTTTTCGCGCGCCTTTTCGTTGCTGCCCGCGATCACGCCGCCAGGACGTATGTCGACGGACTTTCCTTCGAGACTCGCAATGGTGCTTTTCTTGTCCGCCGCCGCGGGTCCGGAACCTATCAGTGCTCCAAGCGCCAAAAGAACGACAGCGGCCCGTCGGATCTGCGACTGATCTGCTGCGACACTACGCTCGCCCGGACGCGGCAGGCTGCCAGTACCGGTTTGCTTCACGGGACTACGTTCCCGACCGTGGAAGACATGTCGTAGATTGCCGCCAGGGCAAACCGTGCCTGAACCGTATACGTCTCCAGGCGCTGCTTCTGTGCCTGCAGTTCCTCGACCGCGACGTCCTGCAAGAACACCTTGTGCTGCTGCACGGCCGCATCGACGCGGCGCTGCAATGAACTTATTCTCGGGCTGATTGCTTCGATTCTTTCACCAAACGCCGCGAATTGCGCAGGCTCATCACGCATGGCCGCATCAACGCTGCGCCGGGCCCGCTGGGTTTCCACCAGGCCTTCCCCGGCTTGCCGCAGGTTCCTGCGAATGTGCCACAGCCGGTCGTTGAACTTCTTGTCGAGGTCCCATTGCAGCACACCTTTCAGGAGCGCTATTTTCTTGCGTGCTTCCGCAGCTTCCGGCGTATTCGAGGCAAGCGCGGGAGTTCTTTCGAGGGCGGTGATTTCGCCCCACATCTGGAACTCGTGCCTGGTGGCAAGCGCCAGTGAGTTACTGTCCTTTTCTATCGCGTTCAGCCTCGCGTCGAACTCGAGCTTCTGGTCGACCATGCTCTCGATGTCCGCTGCCGCAAGCTTTGCGGTGGTTCCCGGGAGTCGTTTGTTGTAAGCGAGTTCGCGGGTGTCCAGCATGCTGCGAAAAACATCGACGCTCTCCTGCCAACCTTCCAGGTTCGCGGAGAGATACCGCAGGTCACGAAAGTTCTTCAGCCCCTCCTGGAACGTGTGAGTCGCGAGCAGGTGGTACAGGTAGCGAGACTCGGTTCCTTCGGGAAGTGCATCGAGCTTCCAGTACCACCCTGTCGCGGCATTGCGATCGTCGGCCAGGAAGGTATCGATTAACGCTCCCTGCTCGATGCGCGCTATGGTCTGGTCGATGCGACGAGTCTCCTCATGGAACGCGTCAATCGCGGAAACGTAGTAGTCGGCGGCCTGGCCGATCGAATCCAGCCGCGCCATGGCGTAAGGAATGGCCAGCATGGATTCCTGCACCGCGGAGTCGAGCAAATCGCGGCTCCGCAGCTCCATCCAGGGGACGAGCGCCTCGCGGTAGTCTTCAGTTTCGGCATCGGCCCAGCCGACACCGAGCAACGCCTTGTTCGAGAACGGACCTTCGAGCCTCACTCGCTGCAACAGTGGCTTCGCTGCCACGGGTTGGTTTGCCTGGAGATAGGCATATCCCAGCGCCAGGTTGGCCTTGTCTCGCAGTGCGCTCAGCTCCTCGCTGTTCGCACGGATGTTACCGACCGAGTCGAGCAGCGAAGCGGCTTCCTCTACGCGTCCGCTACGCACCATTGCGACGCCGAGATTGAACCTGGCATAGCTTGCCCATCCGGACTTGCCCTCCCAACCGGCGAGCTCGGCGATGGCCTGGTCGTAAGCCCCGCTGTCGATGAGGATCTGCGCGCGGAGCATCCTCTTCTCAGCATCCATTGCATCGTCCAGCACGCCTTCGATGTTCGTGAGGGCATTGAGCGATTCCTCCAGGTAGCCGCGCTGGTACCAGATCTTGGCGAGAAAGAACCAGGTCCTGTCCCTTATCCCGGGAGCTGTATTGCCGGCGAGGAGCCGTTCAAATATGCCGGCTGCGCGAAGGTGATGCCCGTATGAAAGATAAAGACCGCCGAGCAGCAGCTCCGCTTCGGCATCATGATTCTCGAGCTGCGAGCGTTCTTTCGCGGCAAGCAGGCGCACTATCGCCGGGAAATACTCTTCCTGGTAGAAGTAAAACAGGACCTCCCCGTATTTCGCGTCCTTGACTATGCGAGGCTCACCGACGAGCTGATCAACACCCTGGGCGAAGACGGCCGGGTGCGCGATGCACGCAGCAACAACGAGGCTCCACAGCGCGGTCTTGATGGAGTGATTGCAGAGCAACGATCACTCCCATTCTTTTATGGCGAATTCAGGCTGCTGTTTCGAAACCCTGTCTGTGATCTCCAGTTCAACGTACTTGGCGCCAATACCCTTGTTGAAGTTCATCGTGGCACCGCGACGGTATTCGCGAGCGTTCGGTCCATGCCCCGTAAAAACTGCAACCAGCTCATGATCTCCGACCTTCAGGTTGCCCATGTGCACCCGATGCACTCCGCCGCGCAGCAGAGCGCCGAATTCACGATCGGTATAGAGGTAGTTGGCAACTTCCTTACCATCGATCTTCAGGTTCACCGAGTCGAGCTCGAAGTATTCCCCGACGTCCATCGAGATAAAGAACGCCACTTGCGAGTTCGCAGGGAAAAGCAGCTCTTCCTCCAGCAGGAACAAGTCGCGATTCAGGGCAAGCACTTCTTCCTTCAGCGACTGCACGTCCTGGTCGAGACTCCGGAACTCCCCGGCGTCACCGGATGCTTCCACCGCACCCGCACTGGCCGCCGCCGAGCCCACCTGCTGGGCGAACGCAGCCGTATGGCCAAGCGCGAACCACGCGCAGACTACTGCAACTCCGAAGCACCCTTTTATCGACACATTAGTTCTCCTGCCCCGTTTCCGCACCAGGCCAAAGCCCAAGCCGTTAACGATTACTCTCGCAGCAGGGCACGAATCTGCGTGAGGTATTTTTCTTCGTAGCCGGGCTTGTAGCCGAGATGCACGTGACGCACCTTGCCCTCGCGGTCCACCAGTACCGTCACCGGCATTGCCTCTACCTGGTACAGCCTGCTCACTTCCTTGCGATCGTCGAACAGCACCGGAAAGGAAACGCCCAGTTCCTCGGCCATTTCCAGGGCACGGCCGGAATCATCATCGATGTTCACGCCAAGCAGGCTGAAACCAACGCGGTTGTAGCGCGCGTACAGGTCGTTCAGCAGGGGCATTTCCTGGCGACAGGGGCCGCACCACGTTGCCCAGAAATTGATCATCACGACATCGCCGCGATATTCGCTCAACCGAAGGTTGCTGCCGCTCGCGCTTTTCAGCGCAAAATCAGGCGCATCCTGCCCGGCCAGGCCCGACGACGCAAAGCTGCTCCCTGCGAACATCCCCGGAACAACCACGAGCAATCCCGCGAGCAATGCGATTCTCATCCGTTTCATGAAACCGTCCTTTTTCAGTCGCACGCCATGGTGACAGCTGAGGTCCGGTAGAGGCCGTGACCACCGTCACACTTGAACGTGCGCGCCTGAACATAAGGCGTCTGCAAACAGCGACGTACGTGGGGTTTAAGGCTTCTGGAAGATCACCTCGACGGTAAGTCATATAACCGGCTGAGGGCGTATTGAGATGACCTCGATGGGAACCGCAGCGGATTTCGTGATCATCAGCTGCGATCGGTACCTCGCATAGGTCCCCACTGTGAGCTTGATAGAAACCTTCCGGTCTCACAGGCAGAGGCAACCGCAAGCCCGCCACACGAGCAGGGGCAGCGCCTGGCGGTGCTTCACAAAGCGAGTTTCCGGTGTTTGAGCGACTGAAGTACCCGCAGGTGATGCCCCTGCGGTCGTAATCGAAACCTTGCGCCTCACGAACGCAGGTAAATCCCCCTACAGGTTCTGTTCGGGTGGTTGCAGGCCGTCGGAGTAGAAGAGTTTGCCTTCGGCGTCGATCACGATGCCCTCGTAGTCGGGCAGCGTGGAGATCAGGCGCAGGCCCTGGTCGACACCCATGACGAATACTGAGGTTGACAGTGCGTCCGTCATGACGGCGTCGGGACCGACGATGGTGGCGCTGTGGATGCCGTTGGCGGGTTCGCCGGTGGCGGGCTGGATGATGTGGTGGTAGCGCTTGCCGTCTTGCTCGAAGTAACGCTCGTAGTCGCCGGATGTGGAAATGGCTTCGTTCTCGAGCGGCATCCGGATGGCGACTTTGTCCTCTTTGCGCGGATCGCGAACACCGACCATCCATGGCTGTCCCCGCCGATCGCCGAGCAGCCGGGAATCGCCGCCGGCAGTGACGATCGCGTGCCTTATGCCTAAATCGCGCAGTATGCCGACGCCCCGTTCGACGGCGTAGCCCTTGGCGATGCCGCCGAGATTGATGCGGACGCCCTGCTGCAGGAAGTGGACCGACTTTGTCGAAGGGTAGGTTTCGATCAGTCGATAATCGACGTGCGTGAGTTCCTGCTCGAGCGTCTCCGGGTCCGGGCGTTGCTTCTGCCGAAAGTCATAATGCTGCCCAACGCTGTCGTAGGTAATGTCGAAAGCACCGTGCGTGAGGATGGAAATGTCGAGCGAACGGACGATGAGATCGTAGAGTTCGTCGCCCGCAGGTACTGCGCGATCGGCTGCCTCGCGGTTGATCAGCGAAATGTGGCTGTCGTCGATATAGGTGCTCATCAGCCGGTTGATGCGCTCCATCTCGGCAAATACAGCCTCGACAGCGCCTTTCCCCGCTGCCGGCTCGTCATGCCACAACTGGACGCTGATCTCCGTACCCATGAGCGGCCGGCTGTCTCCCAGCCATTCGGCATCGGCTGTGCCGGGACGGAATGCCCATAGGGCAAGCAGGCTCGCTAGTGTTAGAGCCGCCCGGAGGTTATTCTTGCGGCGAGCAGAGATCACCCGGGAGGTGAATTGTGACGTCATTTCTGGTTTTCCTCGCGATAATCGTTGCGGTCATCGCCTTTGGAATCGCGATCTATAATAATCTCGTCAATCTGCGAAATCGCGTCAAGAATGCATTTGCCCAGATCGACGTCCAGCTCACCCGACGGTACGACCTCATTCCGAATCTCGTCGAAGCCGTAAAAGGCTACATGAAACACGAGCGTGAGACACTCGAGGCGGTCATCAAGGCAAGGAACGCAGCGGTCTCGAGTCTGGATGCCGCCAAGGCCGATCCCTCCAACGGGGACGCTATCAAGAAGCTCGGTGCGGCTGAAGGATTGCTGGGTGGCGCGCTGGGGCGGCTGTTTGCGCTCTCTGAGGCCTACCCGGACCTCAAGGCCAACCAGAACATGATGCAGTTCCAGGAGGAGCTCGCCAGTACCGAGAACAAGGTGGCTTTCGCGCGTCAGGCATTCAATGATTCGGTGCTCTCCTATAACAATGCCGTGGAAAACTTTCCGAACAATATAATCGCCGGCATGTTTCGCTTCGAGTCGGCCAGCTTCCTCGACATCGATTCCGAGCAGAAGCGCGAGGTTCCCGAGGTCGCGTTTACATAGGCAGTTTGCGTACCAGTCGTGATCAGTCGCCCATGCTCGCGAGGTGGCATGGCCCCTGAACTGCCTTTCCGGTGAATTTTTTTGACGCACAGGATCGGGCGCGGCGAGCCACTCGCTGGCTGATCGTCGCCTATGCCGTCGCCACCGTCCTGATCGTCGCCGGCGTTACGACCGTCGTGGGCGGTGCGCTGTACTTCGTCGGCTCTCCCGGCGTGCCGCCTGACCGCTCGGTTCTGCTCGTCACTGCTGCGCTGGCTACTCTTCTCATCGTTGGCTCCACTCTTTACCGCACCTCGGCATTGTCGGCGGGAGGAAGCCGCGTCGCTCTCGATCTGGGTGGAACGCCGGTGCCGCCCGACGTCCAGGATCCGTTGCGGCGCCGCCTGCGGAACATTGTCGAGGAAATATCCATCGCGTCCGGCGTGCCAGTCCCGGACATCTACGTGCTCGAGCAGGAAGCCGGGATCAACGCGTTCGCCGCAGGCTACAGTCCGGGCGACGCCGCCATCGCGGTGACACGTGGCGCACTTGACGTCCTGGATCGCGACGAGTTGCAGGGGGTCATCGCGCACGAGTTCAGCCACATCCTGAACGGAGACATGCGCATCAACATTCGCATGATGGGCGTCCTGTTCGGCGTGATGGTGCTTAGCCTGATCGGGCGCATCGTCCTCCGCGGCGGGTATCACAGCGGCGCGGTATACAGCCGCCGGAATCGCAACGCTCCTGTCATCATGGCCGTCGGCGTGGGGCTGGTGGTCCTTGGCTGGATAGGCATGCTTTCCGCAAGAATGATAAAGGCCGCCGTTTCGCGACAGCGCGAGACGCTCGCGGACGCATCGGCAGTACAGTTCACGCGACAAACCCGGGGACTTGCGAACGCACTCAAGAAGATTGGTGGATATTCTGAAAAATCCTACCTGCGCGCTGCCGATCCGGAAGAAGTCAGCCACATGCTATTTGCGAGGGGCAGCCGGCTCGCGTCTCTTTTTGCGACGCATCCACCGCTCGTCCAGCGTATCCAGGCCCTCGACCCGACCTTTCGCGAAGAGGATTTCCCGCGGATTGTGCCGCAGCCGCAAGGGACGCCGCAGATGTCGCAGGCAGCGGGATTCTCGGAAGTTATCGCGGAGGCCGTCCCCCAAAACTCGGATTCGGCTCAATACGGCGCACGAGAAGCCTATTCGCTCGCCGACGCGGTCGGCAATCCCGACAACCGCCAGATCGCCTTTGCCAGGGCGCTCCGGCGCTCCATCCCCGACGTGTTGTACGGTGCAGCTCATGGCGAGGCGACCGCACTTCTCCTGGCTCTCGCGCTGGTACTCGACCGGAGCGGGCGGCATCTCGACCGCCAGTTGCACCTGGTTAAAGAACAACTGGGCGGAGAACGCACGTCTATCGTGAGACGTTACTATGAGGAGTTGCTAAAGGCCGGCCCGCAGTTCAGCCTGCCGTTGCTGGAGATCAGTTTTCCAGCGCTGAAGCAACGACCGGCGGCGCAACTGCAATTCCTGGTCGACATCGTGAGACGGCTCGTTGAAACGGACGGCGAGATCGACCTGTTTGAATACTGCTTCTATCGAGTTCTTGTCGCCAGCCTCGACCCCGCGGGTATTCCGCGACACCGGACGCCGGGCGAACCCCGGTCCAGGCGCAAGGCAAGACAAGCAGCTCTGCAGCTATTGCGTATCGTAGCCGGTTTCGGCCATGACGAGCCGTCGCGCCGCGACGCGGCATTCCGTGCCGGTGCCGCGCTTCTCGGTAAATGGGCCAACGACGAAATCGAGGCCAGCCGACCCGGAGAGCCGGCTGCTGCGAATAGCGTGGCGGCGCTCGACAAGTGCCTCGACCTGTTGCGAGGCATCGGCATGTCCGGAAAGGAGCAACTGGTCAATGCGTTGAGCGCGGTCGTCGGCTATGACCACAGGTTGACGGTTGTAGAGAGCGAGCTGATGCGCGCCATCTGCGCAAGTCTCGACTGCCCCCTTCCACCGCTACTTATCGAAAATCCGATCGCACCGACGAAACTTGTCGAGCAAAGCGACAGTGCAACGTAACGTTGCCGAACGCCTGCCTGCGATCTCGATGAAGCGTGCTCGTATGCACGCTCGGGTACTTGCCGCTGCGTAATTGGCGTATCATGTGCCGCGGTGGAACTCCGCAGGAGAACTCGACTCTCCTTATGCACAACTGTTCACGACACTTGTCACGACAAATGGGGCAGCTCTTCGACGTATCCAGTCAGAGCTCCAGAACTCGTCAACCTTCGGAAGCTATCATGCGCATACGCCTGCCATTCTCGATCATTTTGCTGTCACTTGCCGCCGCAATGCCGGCTGCAGCCGCCACCCCCGAAGAGGAGCGTGTTGCCGCGGCGACGGACGTCATCGACCAGCTGCTGCGGATCCCCGAACAATCGGTGCCGGATGTGCTGCTTTCCAGGGCGTATGCCATTGCAGTTATACCGAATGTGGTCAAAATCGGCTTCGGCCTGGGCGCAAGGCGGGGCAAGGGCGTGCTGGTCGTCCGGCAGGACAATGGAACCTGGAGCAATCCGGCCTTCGTCACGCTGACAGGGGGCAGTTTCGGCTGGCAGATCGGGGCCCAATCCACCGACATTATCCTCGTGTTCAAGACACGGGAAGGCGTCGATAACATATCGAAAGGCAAGCTGACACTGGGCGCCGACGCCTCCATCGCCGCCGGGCCTGTCGGACGCCATACCGGCATCGCTACCGACATCGAGTTCCAGGCCGAGGTATTTTCCTACTCGCGTAGCCGTGGCTTGTTCGCGGGCGTCGCACTCGAGGGAGCGGGTGTCACCATGGATCGCGGCGCGAATGCGGCGTTCTACGGTTCATCCACTATCACACCCGATCAGATCTTCGCGAGTTCAGGCAACTCGGCTCCGGCCGTCGCCAACAACTTCGTGCAGGTACTATCGGCCGAGACGAGGCAGCTGCCCGCGCAGCCTGGCATGGACGCCGATGCAAATACCCCGGGTTCTTCGCTGAACAGTCGGGACAGCGCCGCGCGCGCTCCGGAGTCGTCACCTGCGGTCCGCACCTACGGCATTGGCGACCCTGATTCGGCTGATACCGGAGAGGAGCAGTACGACAACTTCTGAATCAGGATGCCAGGGCTGGCGCCCGGCTAGCGGGATCTATTCCTGCGCCTCATCCTGCCGACGTTTCAGTTCCTCCCGCACGGCATCGAGGTCTGTCGCTGCCCCGCTTTCGATTTCGGTGCCCACGTCGGGCTCGCTCACACTGACGGCAGGCATACGCACCATGCCGTCATCGGCCGGCACCGGCTGAGAGTGCTCCGGGAGCGCAGTATCCGGAGGAATGGCGGCGCCGGCCGAACTGCCGGACTTGTCCTCTCCGGCTGATGGTCCGTCATCCGACCCCTCTTCCGCCGGCGGCAAGGGCTCGAATTCGCCATAGTAGGCAGCCTCCTCCCGCCGCTTTTTCGCTTCCTGCGCGCGTCGCCTGGCTTCCGCCGCCGCCTCCTGGGCTCGTCTCAACGCCTGTCTCTTGCGCTCCGACTCGGCTTCGAGCTCCTTGCGACGCTCCTGTTCCCTGGCGGCTGCAATACGATCTACCGCGTCGCTCGCATTGATGCACTCTGCTTCATAGCGGGTGGCAGAACGATCCTGGCCGCAGCGCACCATGGTCGCTTCGAGAAGGATGGGATCTTCCATGAACTCCGCCACCGTACGCGGAGGAGGCTCCTTGCCGCAGGCCACAAGTAGAGAAAGCACAAAAAATAACGCTACTGTGCGCTTCATCGTCGCTCCTGCGACCCGGGTCAGTATGCTTGGGCTGGTCAAAGTACCGCGATAATAACACTCCGAAAGCCCGCGACGGGCCGCCCGGAGTCGCGGATTCAAGCGGCCGGCGGAAGTCGCGGTGGTATAGTGCGCCGCCGTGACAGCCGCGCTGCCGGGGTATTTCGGTCATGGATGCTGAATAGTGTCAGAGACAAACCAGTTCTCGCTCCTGCGCCAGCGCCGCTTTGCTCCTTTTTTCCTCACGCAGTTCCTGGGCGCCTTCAACGACAACATCTTCCGCAATGGACTGGTGATACTGATCACGTTCCAGGGCGTCCGGATCGCCGACATGGACGCGCAAATGCTCGCCAACGTAGCCGGGGCGCTGTTCATCCTGCCGTTCTTCCTCTTCTCCGCGACCGCAGGACAGCTGGCCGACAAATATGAGAAGTCGATGCTGATCCGGCGCATCAAGATGCTGGAAATCGCGCTGATGGTTCTGGCTGCCACCGCTTTCGTTGCCGGAAGTTATGTGACACTGCTGCTCGTGCTGTTCCTGATGGGCCTGCAATCCACGCTCTTCGGACCGGTGAAGTACGCATACCTGCCACAACAACTGGAGACGAGCGAACTCGTAGGCGGCAATGCCCTCGTCGAGTCGGGCACTTACATGGCGATCATCCTCGGGCTGATGGCCGGCGGCGTCGCAGTTGCAGCAGACCAGGGGCAGCACCTGATCCTTTCCGTGTGCCTGGTCGCCGTTGCTGTTACCGGCTACGTCGCCAGCCGCGGCATCCCGCTGACACGCCCGGTCGACCCGGACCTCAGCATCAACTGGAACGCGTGGACCGAAACCTGGCGCATCGTCGGGTTTGCCCGTGAACGGCGCAGCGTTTTCCTCTCGATACTGGGCGTTTCGTGGTTCTGGTTTTTCGGTTCGGCGCTGACGTTCCAGATCCCGGCATATACGCTCAACGTCTTAAGTGGCAGCGAAGAGATCACAACTGTGCTGCTGGTCGCGTTCGCGGTCGGTGTCGGTGGCGGCTCCCTCCTCTGCGAAAAAATGTCTGCCCACCGGATCGAGCTGGGCCTCGTGCCGTTCGGGTCGATCGGACTGAGTGTCTTCGCGATCGATCTGTATTTCGCGCAGCCGATAGTGAACCCGGTCAGCCTCCATTCGGTCGGTGAGTTCCTGGGCCGGCCCGGCAGCTTCCGGGTACTCGTGGATCTCGCGCTTCTCGGCGCTTTCGGCGGGCTCTACAGCGTACCGCTCTATGCAATGATCCAGGAGCGCGCGGAACGACAACACCTGTCGCGAATCATAGCGGCCAACAACATCCTGAATGCGCTGTTCATGGTGGCCGCTGCAGGCCTTGCGATCTTCCTCTTGAGCAGCGGCGTTTCCATACCGCAGTTCTTCCTGGTGCTGGCGCTCCTCAACGCCCTGGTGGCGATCTACATCTACACATTGCTGCCGGAATTCCTGATCCGCTTCCTTGCGTGGATACTGATCAACACTCTCTACCGGGTACGCGCGATCGGGTTGGAGAACATTCCGCGCGAAGGTCCCGCTGTCCTCGTCTGCAACCATGTGAGTTTCGTCGATGCGCTTTTAGTGGGCGGTACGATACGCCGTCCAGTGCGCTTCGTGATGTACTACAGGATCTTCGAGATCCCCCTGTTGAAGTTCCTGTTCAACACCGCCAAGGCGATACCGATCGCTTCCGCGAAAGAGGACGAAGCACTACTCGAAGAAGCATTCGGCAGGATCGACGCCGAACTGGAAGCCGGGAACGTGGTGTGTATATATCCGGAGGGCGCGATCACCCGGGACGGTGAGATTCACCGCTTCCGTCCGGGCATCGAACGAATCATCGAACGTCGTCCCGTACCGGTCATACCGATGGCCTTGGGCGGGCTCTGGGGAAGCTGGTTCAGCCGACGCAGCAACGGCTCCCTGCGTCGCCTGCCCGGCAGGCTTTTCCAGCTCGTGACATTGCGCATCGGGGAACCTGTGGCGCCTGGTGAGGTGTCGGCACAGGGACTCGAACTTCTCGTGCGCACCTTGCGCGGCGAGGTCCGCTGACCGGGCCACCAGCGGGCATCTGCACAAGTCGGAAGGAGCACTGGGACCTGGCTTGTGCAGAGGCTCGCTATCCCGGGCTGTTCATGAATGCGCTCGCGCCCTTGCTTGATCTTTGTCCGCACAAGGAATTTTCCTCCCTCGGCTCGGGCATCCTGCTTCGCTCTATCGAGTCCATCCCTGGACTCGTCGGGAATAGACGCTGGTATTCCGCTCGGTCGGGAAATCCCTCTTTGAAACAAGTTGCGCACAAATCTCTGCGCAAATCGCGGCGATTGATGGATAGTCCAGGCTAGTTGCGGGAGGCGCTGCGCATCATCGGCAACGGAGCTTCGCGGCCGATCTTCTCGCGCCATTCGGCAAGCAGCTTCTCGTGACTGCCGAACAGCGTCGGCCCGGTTTCATAACTGAAGTCGATCACGGCAACTTCCGCAAAACCCGCATCGCGTGTCAGCAAAAGTACCCTGTTGCCGAGCGGGTCGTTGGATAGGCCTTCCGCGAGCGGGCCCGGTTTGACGGCAGCCGGCTCGAACGCCATGCGCGAGCCACTCATGACGCGTGGCGTCCTCACAGCATCCAGCCAGGTCAAACCGGCAGGCGAAACGCTGGCGCGGTGGATCCAGCGAGCGGTTCGTAACAGCACCCGGGTTTCGTTCGGACTGAAGATGATGTCGTGCACGGCATCGGGTAGCTGCAGGCTGGAGGCACCGATCCTGCCGGTTTCCAGGTCCAGCAACTGGGCCTTGTTCGTGGAATCCACGATAAGCAGCATACTTTTACGCGACGACATCTCGAGATCGCGTAAGGGCGCGGAGCCCGTCCAGATGTTGCGCAGGTTCCAGTTACCCGTGCGGTCCGTCGCCAGCGTACGGAGCGCTCCACTTTCACCGCCCAGCATCAGCCGGTCATCGTCGGCGAAGGTCAAGCTCGAGTGAACTTCACCGAGGTCGACATCGGTGAGGACATTACCGGTTGCCACGTCCATGACGAGTACGCGACGGCCGCCGAGAACGGCGAGCCGGTTCGCGGAAGGAGAAAAGCGGAGCTGGTCGACCGCGCGCGCGGACCCGCCGCCGTAATACGGCCGCGGCAACCCGGTTTCCGTATCCCAGATACGGATACTGCCGGCAGAACCCGCGCTCGCGACCAATGAACCATCCTTGCTGAACGTCAGTTGCGCGACGGCGCTGCGATGCCCCAGGAAGTTGAGTTCGTCCCCTGCTTCCGCCAACTCCTCCTCACTGGCGTCCACATGCAAGATGTGCACGTGGCCGGCGTAGTCACCGATGGCGAGTCTCTGTCCGTCCGGACCGAGTGCGCTTACTGCGTCCCCCGAACGGCGCCACAACTGGTGACCGCCAGGCTCCTCCCCTTCCGGCGCGTGGTCGGAGACCACCGGCGAAACCGGCGCTCGCCAAAGGCGCGTCTGCGCTCGAGGCCCGCCGGTCAATACGAGACTTTCATCGTTCGCGAATGCGAGTACTTTCGGTCCCTGTGCCGGACCGGCGCCCAACGGAGCACCCGCCAAGGCGCCGTCGGTGCTGCGATAGACCTGGTAGCCCTGGCGATTCGTGCCTGCAATGACCTTGTCGCCGGAAGGCGAGAACTCGAGCCGCCAGTCACCGCTTCCCCGTTCGGATACGATGGGGGCAGCCGGCGCATCGGTTCGCCACACTGCTATACCCGAGCCCCCGTAAACGACACCGAGTGATTCACCGCCTGGTGAAAGCCTGATCTCGCCCGGATCCGCCTCCAGCGCGATCTGGGCGAGCAACTGACGATCGCGCATGCGCCAGATGCGGACGGCGCGATCGTAGTCTGCCACGGCGAGATGGTTGCCGGCCGCGTCTATCGCGACCAGCGACGGCGCCCCGGCAACAGTGAGCTCTGCCAGGACTTCGCCCTCTACGAGAGACCACAGTTCGAAGCGGGTGTTGACGTCGCCGCGATGCTGCACCAGTACGTGATGGCCGTCACCGCTCAGCACGATGTTGGGCGCTGCTGCACCGACGTCGATCGAGGAGTCCCGGCGTCCGTTAGAGGTCCGCCACAGGTGAACGGAATTCTGCGCGGTAGTTATCAGGAACTGATCATTGTCGCTCAAGCCGAGTACCTGCTCGTGCGCCGGAACCGCGATAGTCCGCTCCGCCTGTGCGTTGCTCAGGTTCCAGAGCCGCGCGCTGTCGCTTTGCGCAGCACGTGAGATCGCGGACTTGCCGTCGGGGCTGAACCAGATGTTGTCGGAAGTTCGCGCCACCGGATCCGCGATGTCCAGCCCACGCTCGAAATGTTCTACGACAACCTGCGAGTTCAGGCTCAGTTCCCAGCCAATCAGGTGACCCGACGCGCCGGTTGCTTCATCCCGGAGGCTCAGCGTCCAGGTACCGCCAAGCGGCTCGCCCTTCATCGCCTCGAGCTGCGCGGGGTCGAACCTGACGTAGTCGTTCGAGGCCGAGGAGCGTTTGTCGAACGCGAGTTCGGTCGTTCGCCCTGACGGAGAAATCAGCTTCAGGCGTATGTCGTCCAGCCGCGAATGCGCGACGTTGACGGTCAGGCCGATACGCGATACCTGGCCGGTGCGATCGACCATGACACGCCGCACCAGGGGGGACACTTCCAGCGCAGAAATTGCCCACGGCTGGCGTTCGCGCAGCTGGCCGTCGACCAGCGACCACTGGCGTACCAGCGAGCCCGTTGCGAAAGTTGCGATGAGATCGTCAGGATCGAACATCATCCGGTCCGCATCCTGCACCGGAATCGTATCGACGAGAAGCGGGTAATCATCGCCCAGCAGGGAGGCGGCTCGCCGGCGCCTTTCCGGAGTGGATACCACCAGCGCTTCCAATGATGACAGCAGCGCATCGTCCCGCTGCTCGAGCTGCAGTGCCCTGCTGACCTGGTTGTCATGGAAGTTTGCGAGTAACTCGTCGGCAAACGTCGTTGAACCTGGCAGCATGCGCGCGAAGTGGTCGATCTCCTGCATCATCGCAGGGTCGGTTGCCTGCCGTGCCCGTACTTCGAGCTGGTTCCGGAACAGGCGCTCTGCGGCATCGGCATGCCCCGGAAAGGAGGCGAGGTTGACGTAAGCGCTGTGGACGGCTTCCAGGTCGGCATCGGTAGACGACATTGCTCTTACGTAGGGCTTCGGCAGCAATTGCGTATAGGCGAACGGGATTGCGGTTACAGCCAGCAGCAAGGCGACCACGATGGCGGGACCGCGCCAATGTAACGGAAGGTTCTCGTTTGCCCATCGAGCGGTAAATACCGCGCGGTACAGCCGGTTGCGCGGTTTCAGGCGGCCGCCCTCGTCCGCGACGAGCAGGCCGCTCGACAGCAGGATGCGCTGGTGCCGGGATTCCGGGTCGAACTGCACCTCGATCCCTTTCCTCAAGCGCCCGTACAGGTTGAGCAGGGCTTCGCTGTTCTTCTTGTCGTTGACGATCCGCTTGTTGATGTGACTTATGTGCGGTTCATTGTGCAGCGCACCGCGGGCGAGGCGATGCCAGGCGATACGGTCGACGTGTTCCTTGATATTGCCCGAGATGCGCTCGCGGGCGACCGCGCGCGCGAGCTTTTGGGTCAGGTAAGGATGACCGCTCGTCCAGTAGTAGATGCGGTCAAGCGCGATAGTCGCATCGCAGGCTGACAGATTCAGTTCCGTGGCAAAGGTATCGAGGTCATCGCGCGTGAAGTCGGTAAGCCGTATCTCCTGTGAAACCTCAAAGGGCGATAGCGACGGATCCGGAGCAATGCTCAGCGGGTCACATTCCCCCGCCAATACAAAGCTCAAGCGAGCAAAGTCCGGCTCGGCGACACGCGCATTGTACGCGGCCCGGATGCTGGCCAGCAGGTGACCTGCCAGCGGTTTGTCACCAACGCACTGGATCTCGTCAACGAACACCACCACCGGATCGTCGATGTGCTGAAGAATCACCTCGGCGTAGAACTCGACCAGCCTCTGGCGGTTGCTGAGAATCGACTTGTCCTGCCACCAGTCCTGGAGGTCTATCTTCAGGCGAAGCTGGCGCAGTAGCCGATAGGCGATGCTGTAATACCAGCGTGCCGCATCGGAACCGCCGTCCCGGTCCCTTATCTGCGCAAGGTCGAGCACCGCAACCTTGAAGCCATTGTTCTGCAAGCGTGCGGAGGTTGCCGCGATAAGACTGGATTTGCCGGATCGGTTGGGCGCAATTATGTGAGCATGCCTGCCTTGGCGTAGCGCCTCGTACAAGGCATCGTCTGCGCTGCGGCGAACATACCCCGGGCGCACTGCGTGCAATGGAGTCGACGTCGTGAAGTACTCGCCGGTCCTGTCGCCGCTGTCGGTCGAAAATAAACCTGGGTTCTTTGCCATCGAGTTCGTCGTCCGGCCGTTGCTGTATTCTTTGCAAATGGACCCGAGCGCCAGCCCGGAACATTCGCGGGTCGTCCGGGCCGACAGGCAGACCGGATATTCAGACGCGTGGCCGCCGGGAATGCAAGCCGAAAATTCCAAGTTATTGAAAGAAGACGCCTTCGGCCGCGTATCGCTGGATATCCGGGGCAAGCGCCCGGTCGTCACGCGCGACCTGCGCAGCAGCTCATTATGGCTACGGTTTATCGCTCGTCACCTCATGGCCCGCGAGGCGGCTGCGCTTGTCAGGCTCGACGGTATCGCAGGTGTCCCGCGGCTGATCTCACACGACCGGCACACGCTTGAGCGAACCTGGCTCGAGGGATTTGCGATGCACCAGTCGCAGCCGCGCGACATCCGCTACTTCAGGGCTGCGGCAAGGCTGTTACGGCAATTGCATCGACACAACATCGCACACAACGACCTTGCGAAGGAACCGAACTGGCTGGTCGCTCCGGACGGTACGCCGGCTATCGTCGACTACCAGCTTGCTTTGTACGCGCCTGCTCGCGGCAGGCTGTTCCGGGTGCTGGCGCGGGAGGACCTGCGCCACCTGCTGAAGCACAAGCGTACGTATTGCCCAGGTAGCCTGACGACACGCGAAAAGCGAATACTCGCCACTCCGGCACCCATCTCGCGCATCTGGATGAAAGCCGGAAAGCCTGTGTACCTTTTCGTAACTCGCCGGCTCCTCAACTGGGCCGACCGCGAAGGCGCGGGCGACCGCTGAAGCAGGCAACTCGGCTATACTTCGTCTTCGTAAATAATTGGAACAATTGGCGGTCAACGCAATGGATTTCGTTCACAGACACAACCTTGTGCAGCCAGATGCCATTCCGCGCGAGAAGCGTTATGGTATACGCGTAACCCTGCCTCCGGAGGATACGTTTACTCGCCTGCTCGGCGACGATTGGGAACGATACCACTGGTACGAAAGCGAAGAAGAACGTGACGCGGCCTTCCGTAAGATGGCGGTTCGCCACGGGTATTACCGCAAGAGCGACGCGCCGACGCAGGTCCTTCAGAAACTGGTCCGCTGACCGCAGGGGCAGTTCGCGGGGTATGTTGACTACCTCGGTGGCGTGCCCAGGAACAGGTAGAAGCTGGACTGCCCACCCTCCGCGATACCCGCGGCAAGGAAAAGAGGACCGAAGTAGGTATCGAGGCCCGCGAAAATGCTGCCGTTGACGATCAGGGAGTCGAGCGAAATGTCGGAGCGCGTCTGCCAGACATTACCCGCTTCGAGCGACGCGCCGAGGTAAAGCGGTACGTCGAACAGGCCGCCACCTGTTTCACCGGATCTCCGGAACCAGACCGCGCGGGTCAGCCCGGCGTGGGGTCCGGTAATCTGTCCGCGCTCCAGGCCCGATAGTCGCAGGAAACCGCCCAGCGGGAAAAAATCCTGGATGAGGTTGTCCGACTGGATCGTGGTGCTGAAATCCACTCCCATCTGAAAGGTATGCCTGCCGCGTGTGAAGACTTTTGTCAGGGTGGTTTCGATCGTGTCGAAGTTGTTGTCCGCACCGAAAGCCGGGCGAGACATCGTGAGAGTCGAGTCGATGAGCATGCCGCTTTTGGGGATTTGCCCGTCGTCGAGCGTGTCGACGCCGAAGCTTGCTGATATTCCACCGGTCTGGAAATCGATGTTCGGGATGTCCGGCTCACCGACAATCACGCGAGCGTTGCCCGTGCCGCGAAATGCACCGACCCTGAACTCTCCCCAGCGGCCAAGCTGACGGCCCAGGTCGAGCGCGATTTCACCCTCTCCTATCCTGTAACGGGCAACCGTAAGGTCGTCGTCGAATCCGTTGAGGTTCGTCTGCTCGAGCCTCAGCCGGGGTGCTACGAAGAATTTCGAGTCGAAGCTCAATGGCTGGTAGAACTCGGTCGCTAGGTACGGTTCGGTTCCAAGTTGCAGGTCGGTGCGCCACTCCGCGCCGAGCAGGTTGATCCCGGCCCGGGTGATCCGTCCTGACACGTTAAACGCCGTCGATCCCTCAAAATCGTCCTCGAGCGACAGGCCGAACTGCAGGAGGTTGGGACCCCAGCTCTTCGGCACGGTTTCGAACACGACGCCGATCTCTTCTCCTTCGCGAACGAGGCGATAACCCACATGCTCGTAAAGATCCAGGCCGTACAGCCGGGCTACGTCATCCGCCAGCGTCTGCGGGCTGATCGTTTCCCCGGCCCTGGTGCTGAGGCGGGACTGCAGCACGCGTGCCGAAAGCGGGCCGTTGTCATCGACCCGTACGAAAGCGACGGGAAAATTTTGCTCGCCGGACGGCCTGCGTTCCGCCTGGTAGCGCTGGTATGACTCTTCGTCAATGGCGAGACTCCGCAACCTCGTCGCTTGTGCGAGCGTGGCCTCGGCACCGGGCTGGACGGCCTTCGTGATGCCGGCGAAATTGGTGGAGCCGAAATCGCCCAGCTGGGGACGTATCAGGATGTCGTCCTCATCCAGGGTCGCAAGCTGCCGCTCGGTCTCCTTATGTATGAGTATCGTCAGTACCTGTCCGGTGATGCCGACGGCGGAGTCGAGCTCTTCGCGCGAGTACAGTGGAAATTCCACGTCGACGGCTATGATGATATCGACGTTCATCTCCCTTATGGTCTCGATCGGGAGGTTACCGACGAGCCCCCCGTCAACCAGCATTCTTCCGTCAACGATCACCGGAGCGAAGAATCCAGGCGCGGACATGCTGGCGCGCATAGCGAGCGTGAGATCTCCCTCCGAGAGGACTATTGATTCGCCCGTTTCTATGTCCGAAGCGAGAGCGCGGAAAGGAGTCGGCAGTTCGTCGAAGTCGCTGATATGTGCTACGTCGAGGGTCAGTTCGCGCAACAGCGGGCTCAGCTTCTGCCCCTGTATGAGGCCTTTCGGAAGCTGCAGGCGGCCACGGTTCAAGCCAAGTTCGAACTCGACGGGAAAATCGACGTCGTCCTGCTTCCGTCGATAGCTAAGGCTCTCTCGCTGTGGCGCGTCCTGGAAAACCTCCGCCCAGTCCAGGTTCGAGATCAGGTTTTCAAGCTCCTGCGGCGTCATGCCGGACGCGTAGAGGCCACCGATAATCGCGCCCATACTGGTGCCGGCGATCGCATGAACGGGCACTCGCAGCCGTTCCAGCTCGCGCAGGACCCCTATATGAGCCGCACCACGGGCACCTCCGCCGCCGAGCACCAGGCCTATGCGGGGGCGTCCATCGTTGTCGGCGTTTGCGTCCTCGTCAGCTGGCAACTGCGCCATCGCGCCGGGCGCGAAGAGGAAAACGGTGACCAGGAAAGCAAGACCTGTGCTTGCCCGGGTCATTCGATTCAGCATGAACTACTCCCCGCCGGGCGAAGTCGAGATGGGCCGATTATAATGGCCTCACGCGGGGATTCCCGCACCAGGGAGCCTCTGCACAAATCTGGACAAAAAATCATTCGCCCACGATTTGTGAGAGGCTCCTTTAGCCGCATGCCTCATCGAGCACTCACCGGAGTAAATCATGACCGACGCCACACCGACACCGCCGCAAGGCGGCGCCAGAATTTCGATCGACAACGGCAAGCTGACGGTGCCCGACCAGCCGGTTATCCCGTACATCGAAGGAGACGGTACCGGGCCCGATATATGGCGCGCGACTGTCAGGGTGCTGGACGCGGCCGTCGACGCGGCGTACGGGGGCAAGCGCAAGATTCACTGGATGGAGATCTACGCCGGGCAGAAGGCCTATGACCTGCACAACAGCTGGTTGCCCGACGAAACCGTAGACGCCTGTCGCGAGTATCTCGTCTCCATCAAAGGCCCGCTGACGACGCCTATCGGCGGTGGAATTCGTTCGCTCAACGTAGCCCTTCGCCAACTGCTCGACCTCTACGTTTGCCTGCGCCCGGTGCGCTGGTTCAATGGCGTGCCATCGCCGGTTAAGGATCCCGGCAGCGTGGACATGGTTATCTTTCGGGAGAATACCGAGGACATCTACGCGGGCATCGAGTTCGAGCGCGGCAGCCAGGCGAACGAAAAATTCCTCGCGCTATTCAAGGAGAACTTCCCGCAGGAGTTTGACAAGATCCGATTCCCCGATTCCTGCGGCATCGGGCTCAAAGCCGTTTCACAGGAAGGAACCGAGCGGCTCGTGCGTTCGGCCATCGAGTATGCGATCACGAACGGCCGCAAGAGCCTGACCATCGTGCATAAAGGCAACATCATGAAGTTCACCGAAGGTGCCTTCAGAACCTGGGCCTACGATCTTGCCGAACGCGAGTACAGCGGCCAGACATACACCTGGAACCAGTGGGAGCGAACAAAAGCGGCCAAGGGAACGGATGCCGCCAATGCCGAACAGGAACAGGCCTTGAACTCTGGCAAGATCCTGATCAAGGATGCGATCGCGGACATCGCACTGCAGCAGGTGCTCACCCGGCCGAAGGAATTCGACGTCATCGCTACGTTGAACCTGAACGGCGACTACCTGTCCGACGCACTCGCCGCACAGGTCGGGGGCATAGGTATCGCGCCGGGCGGCAATATCAACAATGTCACCGGCCATGCCGTCTTCGAAGCTACGCATGGCACTGCGCCGAAGTACGCGGACCTCGACGTGGTCAATCCCGGTTCCCTCATCCTCTCGGGTGAAATGATGCTGCGTTACCTCGGTTGGAACGAAGCCGCGGACGCGATCGTGAAAGCCATGGACACAACCATCGGGCAGAAGACCGTCACGTACGACTTCGCCCGCCTGATGGAAGGCGCAACCAAGGTCAAGTGCAGCGAGTTCGCCACCGCAATGATCGGCAACATGTAAGCAAAAAGGGGACAGATTTATTTTTTTCTCCTCGCCGGGGAAGCGATGAACGCCGCGTTAAAAAAATAAATCTGTCCCCTTTTTCTTTTCCGACGGCGTCAGCCTCTCGTTGTAGGCGCGAAGCGCCGCCAGTTGCTGTTCTGTCTCCGCCTCGGACCACCGGAGCTCCGCCACTGCGACGGCCGCGACTGCGGCGGCCGACGATCGACCGAGGTCGGGTGCAAGACCCGCCATGGTGCGGCGATGCAGGATATCGATGAGGGTCCGCGCAAACTCGAAGCGGATGGCGAAGACCACCTCCGCTGCCAGGACTCCGGGACCAGCCTCGGCTGCCAGCCCAGGCTCTTTGCGCATGAGTTCGACAATGCCGGCGGCCCTGCTCCCATAGATTGCGGGCAAGCGCGCCCTCGCCTCTTCGGAAATCTGCAGTCCCCGGTCCGATGTCCCCGTCCCGTCGAACCCGACGGCGCCGGGAAGCGCTTCCTCGCTGGTTATGCAGGCGCCGGCTTCGAGCCCTGATCTCCGGACGATGCGATCGACAGCGTCTTCCGCGAGGCTGCGATAAGTGGTGAGCTTGCCGCCGATCACGGTCCACAACCCTCTCGCGTTCTCGTGGCGCCTGATGATGTGTTTGCGGGTAATGGCAGATTCCGGTCCGGCGCTGCGCCGCGGCAGCGGTCGTACGCCAGCGTAGGTGTAGTGAATGTCGGCAGTTCCAAGCTTCGCCTGCGGAAATATCCTGTTCGTTTCCGCGAGCAGGTATCCGATCTCCCCGTCGCTTGCCGCAGCCTCGGCCGGATCGCCGTCGTACCGGATGTCGGTCGTGCCGATGAGGTACTGCCCGTTCCACGGGATGATGAAGAAGGGACGTCCGTCCGATCGTGCCTCGACATAGAACGCATCTTTCGGTGCGCCATCAAAAGTTCCGACGACTATGTGGCTGCCCTTGGTGCCGCCGATCAACTTGCGCCCGGGCAGGGTCGTCTTTGCCAGCACTTCGTCCACCCACGGGCCGGACGCGTTGACGACGACCTGTGCCCGCACTTCCGTTTCCCGCGCTGTCACCCGATCGCAATACACGACTCGTTCTACCCGTCCCTTCTCCACGACGATAGACGTAACAGGGCTGTAATTCGCGACCGCAGCGCCCGCATAGTGTGCCGCGAGAATATTCTCGATGACCAGGCGCTCGGCATAGGCAATCTGGGCATCGTAGTACTGCACACCCCCACGCAATCCTGATGGATTGACCCCCGGCTCGTTGCGCAGGAACTCGTCCCGGTTGAGCACCTTGTGATTCGGCAGCGATTTGCCGAGGGACAGCATGTCATAGGCGATCATGCCGGCGCGCAACAGGAGCAGGCCGCGTTTGCTGTGCTCGTAGGCCGGTATGTTGATCCGCAGTCTCGTCACGAGATGCGGTGCGATCTCCTGCAATACCCGGCGTTCGCGCAGGGATTCATAGACCAGGGGGAACTCGCCGTGCTCGAGGTAGCGCAAACCCCCATGGATGAGCCGGCTCGACCAG
>DATGQI010000208.1:0-7986 GCA_035304285.1 Woeseiaceae bacterium | reverse complement strand
AACCTGCTCCGGGCAGGAGCGGTCGCGTTTGTGTTCACCGCAGTCACGGCGCTGGCGTCGCCTGCAGAGGAGTACCGCCAATTTCCCGGAGCGCCATTGGACGGCCGGACGCTCAGGATCCAGGACCGCGTCGAGAGCGTCTTCTCCTCGGGGGATTATGGCCGGGCGCTTCTGATCTACGAAAAAGAACTGGCGCCCCTCGGCGACAAGTACGCGCAGTACATGGTTGGTTTCATGCACCTGAAGGGCAAGGGGGTTCCCGAAAATGCCGCAGAGGCGCTCGCCTGGTACCGCCTGGCGGCAGAGCGCGGCGAGGGACCTTTCGTCAAGGCGCGCGATGCCTTGCAGAACTCTCTGCAGTCCGCCGAAGTGGAGCAGGCGGATGAGCGATTTGCGGAACTGTGGCAACAGTACGGCGACAGGAAGCTGCTCCTGGACTTGATCCGCAAGGATCTCGACATTCTGAGAGAAGGCGATGCGCCCGCCGAGGGACTGGCAGATGCGAGCGTACCGCTCGCCGCGGGTTATGCGGGAAGCGACACGAACGACGGCTATCGTCGCTGGGTGCGCACGAGGCTCATCGAACGTCTGCAGTACCTGTCCACGACTAAGGATGCCGCGCAGGCAGGTATCGAGGATCCCGCCCTGCTCGAGAAGCTGGAGTCGGAGGTTCGCCAGGAACTAAAGACGCTGGACATTCCCTGAGGAGCTATTGGCCGGGAGCGTCAGGCTTGAGCGGAAGCAGGCACCGCGTAAGTAACGCGGGAAACTCCTTCAGGACTTTGTCTGCGGTTTCCACGTCGCCGTGGAACCATTTCGGAATCCAGTTGATCGCTCCCATGATGGCGTTCCCCGTCATGCGTACATTGCATGGTCCCACACTGCCGTCGTCGATGCCGCGCTGGATGATCTTCTCGAATTCGCTGCTGTGCTTCCGTGAAATTTGCAGGATCTCCTCGCGATGCGTCTCCTTGAGCGAAGGGATTTCACTCATGATCGCAACCGGGCCGCGTTCTCCGACCATGACCTCCACGTGATAATGGATATACAAGTATGCCTGTTCAAAGCCGGTCTTCCCCTCCGCTCGTGCCCGCTCCATCGCCTCGCGCCCGAGTTCGGCGCCGCGAAGGTAGCACTGGTAGACCAGTTCTTCCTTGTTCTTGACGTAATAATAGAGCGCCGCGTCTGTGAGGCCGAGGTGGCGCGCGACGTCTTTAAGCGAAGTGCCGCTGTAGCCCTTCTGGTTGAAGCAGGTTGCCGCGGCTTTCAGCAGGCGGTGCCGCTTAAGCTCGAAGCGCGTTTCATCTACGGTCTTGGCCACCTGGGCTCCTCGCCTGCGGTCAGGGTCAGGCCTCGCCGCGCGAAAGGGAGGTCTCGCCGCAAGCAGGCACTTGTGTTCGCGGCGTAGCTGCATTATTTTAATCGGGATTAGAATTTTTGCAACGCTGCAATCCATTGAATTTTTAGCGATTCCTGGCTGATTCCGGAGGTTCCGCGCGAAAAATGGGAACCCAGCCGCCACAATCCGCCACACCGTCGGAGGAAAAGATGAGCGTGTCCGCCAGCGACCTGCCGGAGGCTTCCGGCAAGGCATCGAAAGCCCCTCTCCGGTTTGTCACAGCGGCCTCGCTGTTCGACGGCCACGACGCCGCTATCAACATAATGCGCCGGCTGATCCAGTCGAAGGGAGCCGAGGTCATCCATTTGGGCCACAACCGCAGCGTAGACGACATCGTCCGCGCGGCAATCCAGGAAGACGCCGACGGCATAGCCGTTAGTTCCTACCAGGGCGGCCACATCGAATTCTTTCGCTACATGATCGACCGCCTGCGCGAACTCGATGCCTCGCACATCAGGGTTTTCGGCGGTGGCGGCGGGACTATCACCCCCGAGGAAATACGCGAACTGATGGACTACGGCGTGGAGCGCATTTACCACCCGCACGACGGCATGAAGATGGGTCTCGACGACATGATCGAAGACCTGGTTGCGCGCACGCAAAAAGCACGCCGCGAAACGGCGCTTCCGCAGCAGGCGAGCCTCGACCGCATCGTGGACGTGGCCGCGATGGTGTCCGCGATAGAGGACGGCGTGCTCGATGACGTCGCTCTTAAAAAGCTGCGGAAAGAGTGGCAGGTGAAATCGCGAAAGGTGCCGGTCATCGGCATCACCGGCACCGGCGGTGCCGGCAAGAGCAGCGTCACGGACGAATTGCTGAATCGCTTCCTCTTGTCGTTTCCTGAATGGAGGATAGCGGTGCTGGCCGTGGACCCGACGCGACGGCGCACCGGCGGCGCTCTCCTTGGCGACCGCATTCGCATGAACTCGCTGCGCTCGGAGCGCGTGTTCATGCGCTCGTTTGCCACCAGGCGCCAGCACCTCGCCACCAGCGAAATGCTGGCGGACCACATCCTGTACCTGAAGTCGCTGGGTTTCGACCTGCTGATCGTCGAGACAGCCGGCATCGGGCAGAGCGACAGCGAGATCGTCGACATGGTCGACTTTTCGGTGTACGTCATGACGAGCGACTATGGAGCGGCGAGCCAGCTCGAGAAAATCGACATGATCGATTTCGCCGACCTCATCGTGCTCAACAAGTACGACAAGCGCGGTGCGGAAGACGCGCTTCGCGACGTACGCAAGCAGTGGAAGCGCAATCACCTGAAGTTCCAGGCGCCGGACGAGGAAGTGCCGGTGTATCCCACGATCGCCAGCCAGTTCAACGACCCTGGCATCAGCTGGATGTTCTACCAGTTGTGCCGGAGGCTTGCGGACCGGCTGGATCTCGATCGCGACGAGTGGACGCCAGCCATCGACGTCGAGGAGAAGGAACCGCGCGCGATGGCGGTGATCCCCGGCGCACGCGTTCGTTATCTTTCGGAGATTTCCGAGCAGGGCAGGGCCATCAACGAGCAGGTCCTGTCGCAGGCCGGTTGGGCCAGCCAGTTGCAACACTGCTTCGAGGCACTGAAGGTCATCGATGATCCGCGGCTGCCGGCGGCGCTGGATCCGTACCCGGAAGAGGGGCTTGCCGCGGGCGATGCGGACGACTCCGTGCTTCTCTTGCGGAGAAAGTACCAGGAGGCGCTGAAACAGCTTTCGCACGAGTCGATAGAATTGTTGAAGAGCTGGCCTGCCCGCCGCGCGGCCGTGCGGGAGGATACCTACAGTTACGTCGTGCGCGGCAGGGAGGTGAAGGGTTCGAACTATCGCGAGTCCTTAAGCCAGCAGAAGATCCCGAAGATCGCGGTACCGAATTTCAGGGACTGGGGCGCGCTGCTGACATTCCTGATGAAGGAGAACCTCCCCGGAGCGTATCCATACACCGGCGGCGTCTATCCATATCGCCGGCTGAACGAAGATCCCACCCGCATGTTCGCCGGGGAAGGAACGCCGGAGCGCACCAACCGCCGCTTTCACTACCTGTCACTGGGACAGGAAGCGGCACGGTTGTCCACCGCCTTCGATTCCGTGACGCTTTACGGCGAAGACCCGCACGAACGCCCGGACATCTACGGCAAAGTCGGCAACTCAGGTGTCTCGATCGCGACCGTGGACGACATGAAGAAGCTTTATTCCGGTTTCGATCTTTGTTCTCCGACGACGTCGGTTTCGATGACGATTAACGGCCCCGCGCCCATCATCCTCGCTTTCTTCATGAACACCGCCATCGACCAGCAGGTGGAGAAATACCTGAAGGAGTCGGGTGGATGGGACGCGGCGCAGGAGAAGATCGAGGCTTACTTCGCGGGCAGCGAACGGCCGCGATACGAGGGCGAACTGCCGCCGGGAAGCGATGGCCTCGGCCTGGGACTCCTCGGCATTTCCGGGGACAAGCTGGTGCCGCCCGAGACTTACCGCGAGATCCGCGCACGAACACTTGCTTCCGTGCGCGGAACCGTGCAGGCGGACATCCTGAAGGAGGACCAGGCGCAGAACACCTGTATTTTCTCGACCGAATTCGCGATGAAGATGATGGGCGACGTCCAGCAGTTCTTCATAGAGAATGACGTGCGCAACTACTATAGCGTCTCGATCAGCGGCTATCACATCGCGGAGGCAGGCGCGAACCCGGTCAGTCAACTCGCCTTCACTCTGTCGAACGGCTTCACGATCGTCGAGTATTACCTCGCGCGCGGCATGCACATCGACCAGTTCGCGCCGAACCTGAGTTTCTTCTTTTCCAACGGGATGGACCCGGAGTATTCGGTGATCGGGCGTGTTGCACGCCGGATCTGGGCGCGCGCCATGCGGGAACGCTACGGTGCGAGCGCCCGCAGCCAGATGCTCAAATACCACATCCAGACGTCCGGGCGCAGCCTGCACGCCCAGGAAATCAGCTTCAACGACATTCGCACCACGCTGCAGGCGCTGTATGCGATGTTCGACAACTGCAACAGCCTGCATACGAACGCGTTCGACGAGGCGATCACAACTCCCACGGAGCAATCCGTAAGGCGCGCGGTTGCCATACAGCTCATCATTTCGAAGGAGTTGGGCCTGAATTACTGCGAGAATCCGTGGCAGGGCTCCTTTATCATCGACGAGCTGACCGATCTCGTCGAGGAAGCGGTATACAAGGAGTTCGACCGGATATCGGAACGCGGCGGCGTCCTGGGAGCCATGGACACGATGTACCAGCGCGGCAAGATCCAGGAAGAAAGCCTGTACTACGAGAGCCGGAAACACGACGGTTCCTATCCGATCATCGGTGTGAACACCTTCCTGCCGCGCGAGGGACAGGAAGACGAGGTACAGCATCAGGAACTCATCCGGTCTTCGGTTGCCGAAAAGGATGCCCAGATAAAAAATGTGGCAAGATTCAATGCCCAGCACGCCGAGGAAAGTCCCGACGCGATCGCGCGCCTGCAGGAAGTCGCTCGATCGCGAGGCAACGTGTTTGCGGAACTGATGGACACCGTCAAGTCCAGTTCGCTCGGCCGGATATCCGGCGCGTTGTACGAAGTCGGCGGCGAGTATCGGCGCAATATGTAACTCGTCCCGCCCGGTGCACGGGCTGGCGCGGCCGATCGTAAATTCCGCATTGGAGATTGCTTCAGGATGAAATCCTATTTCTTCGTTACGGCAGCGGCCATCAGCACGGTACTCGTGCTGACTGCCATCGCCGGGGCAATAACAGGCAACTACGATCGGCTTGCATGGTTTGCGGCAGCCGTTGCCAACCTGCCCCTCCCGCTGTTCTGGCTGCGGCTCAAGTTTGCCCGTGTGCCGAGAACGAGTCGCGATTTGCCGCTGCTCATCTTCGTTTCCGCCGCCGGAACCATCGTCGCGCTGTGGCAAGTCCTGCTGACCCGTTCCGCCGACTGGCAACCGGCGGCAATCGCGGTTGCCGGAACAGCTTTGCTGCTCCTTTACGTGTTCTGGTATTCGAGGTTCGGTCGCGTGCCGAACGCGCGGCTGGCGATCCGCAACAAGCTTCCGGAGTTCACCCTGACCGACCTGGAAGGCAGGCAAGTCCAAGCGTCCGAGTTTTTGGGCGCGCCGACAGTTTGGGTTTTTTACCGCGGCAACTGGGACCCCTTCTGCATCGCCCAGGTGCACGAGATCGCGAGCCGTCACGCTGACCTGGAAAAGCTCGGCGTGCAGCTGAACCTGGTCAGCTCCCAGCCGGAAGATCGCGTGCGCGAACTGGCGGCGGAACTCGCTGCACCGTTGCGCTTCCTCGTAGACCGCAATGCCGAGGTTGCGAATGCGCTCGATATCGCCGAGAGGCACCCCATCCCTCCGGGCGCAGCAGGTTACACGGCTTCCGGAGCAATGCCCACGACTATCGTCACCAATGCTTCAGGTACAATTTTGTTCGCGGACGAAACCGACAACTACCGGGTGCGGCCCGAACCCGACATCTATATCTCCATTCTGAGACGCGCAGGAGCCGTTGCCCAGTGAACGACCAAGTGACCAACGATGGGCTCAGGAGCTTTATCGATAACCCGACGTTATACGAAGGGACTTATCTCGAGTTCCTGGGCTTTCGCCTGACGGCATGGAAAGAGGGTTTCGCGCGGATCGAGATGCCGGTGCGCACGGAACACCGAAACACCGTCGGTTACCTCCACGGCGGCGTCATCGCATCGCTGCTGGATATCGCTGGCGCGGTCGCCGGAAGTTACGGCATATCGAATGATTTCGTCTCGGTAACGATCAACCTCAACTGCAACTTCATGTCGCCGCACACGGCCGCAACCGCGGTTGCAGAAGGCGAACTCGTGCGCATTACCAAGTCGATGTTTTTCTGCCAGGCGAAGCTGTTCGATCCGGAGAACAAGCGGCTTTGCGCAACCGCCACGGGCACCTACAAGCGGCAGGCGCGGGCGCCGCTCAAGTCGCGCAAGGCTTCAAGGGACGACTCCGATGCATCCGGGACGGCCGCGACGTGACAGACGCTTATATCTACGACCATGTGAGAAGTCCGCGCGGGCGCGGCAAGCCGAACGGTTCGCTTCATGAAGTGACGCCGGTCGATCTCGCATCGCAGGTCCTCGCGAGCCTGCGCGACCGCAACCAGCTGGACACCAGCCGCGTGGACGACGTCGTCTTCGGCTGCGTGACGCCGGTCGGTGAGCAGGGCGCCTGCATCGCGCGCACGGCCGTGCTCAACGCGGATTTCGACCAGTCCGTGCCGGGGACGCAGTTGAACCGCTTCTGCGCCTCGGGCCTGGAAGCCGTCAACACCGCGGCAGCGCAAATCATGGCAGGCCAGTCGGACCTCACGATCGGCGGCGGCGTGGAATGCATGTCTCGCGTGGCGATGGGTTCCGATTCCGGCGCAATGCACGCGGATCCCGCAGTCGCCTACAAGATCTATTTCGCGCCGCAGGGAATCGGCGCAGATCTCATCGCGAGCAAGCACGGATTTACCCGCCAAGACGTGGATGCCTACGCGGTCGAAAGCCAGAAGCGCGCGGCCAACGCGTGGGAACAAGGGTACTTTTCGAAATCGGTTACGCCAGTTCGCGACCTCATTGGCCAGGTGTTGCTCGACCGGGACGAGCACCTGCGTCCCGGCACCAGCATGGAGGACCTGGCGGGACTGAAACCTGCCTTCGCCGTCATCGGCGAACAGGCCGGCTTCGACGCGGTGGCCCTGCAAAAGTATCCCGACGTCGAATTCATCGACCACGTGCACACGGGCGGCAACTCGAGCGGTATCGTCGACGGTGCGGCCGCGGTATTGCTCGGCAGCAAGGACGCAGGCGACGCACTGGGCCTGAAGCCTCGCGCCCGCATCCGTGGCTTCGCCTCGATCGGCACCGATCCCACGATCATGCTCACCGGCCCCGCACCCTCCGCCGAGAAAGTGCTGAAACGCTGCGGCATGGCAGTGAAGGACATCGATCTCTTCGAACTGAACGAAGCATTCGCCTCCGTCGTCATGCTCTACATGCAGCGGCTCGGCATCGAGCACGACCGGATCAACGTCAACGGCGGCGCCATCGCACTGGGTCATCCGCTTGGCGCCACCGGCGCAATGATTCTCGGCACCGTTCTAGATGAACTGGAGCGGCGCGATCTCAACACCGCGCTGGTGAACCTTTGCGTCGGTGGCGGTATGGGAACAGCAACGATTATTGAGCGGGTGTGATTTATTGGGTTGTTCATCAACCAATGCGCTTGACGATAAGCGTTGCGGCATGGCCGGCGGGGTTGCCTTTGGCGGAATGGCTCCCTGCGGTCCGCTTTATTTCCGCCAAAGGCAACCCCACCGACCATGCCTCCTATCCCCATCGCTCTGGACCCTTCCCCCAACCGAGACTCCGCCGTCAGGCGTTGTGCCCGTTTATGAACAATGCAGGCTGGCCGTGCCAGGACCGCGATAGTGAGGCTTATGGAAACGATTGAGTTCAACACGGGTGCTGACGGGATTGCCGTTCTGACGATCGATGTGAAGGATCGATCGATGAACGTGATGACGCCTGGTTTCCTTGCGGACCTTGCCAGTGCCGTGGACAGGGTTGCCAGCGA
>DATGQI010000207.1:0-35682 GCA_035304285.1 Woeseiaceae bacterium | reverse complement strand
GGAGCTTCCGGAGGGCACCGAGATGGTGATGCCCGGCGATAACGTGCAGATGGTGGTTGACCTGATTGCGCCGATTGCCATGGAAGACGGCCTGCGCTTCGCCATCCGCGAAGGCGGCCGCACCGTCGGCGCAGGCGTCGTCGCCAAGATCATCGAGTAAGCTTAAGGGGACAGATTTAATTAAATCTGTCCCTATCCTCCAGAAAAAGGAACGCGGTACCTATCGTGGCAACAAACCAGAACATTCGTATCCGGCTGAAGGCGTTCGACCATCGCCTCATCGACAATTCCGCCCGCGAGATCGTGGATACCGCGAAGCGTACCGGCGCGACCGTCAAAGGCCCCATCCCGCTGCCGATGAAGATGGAGCGCTTCACGATCCTGATTTCGCCGCACGTCAACAAGGACGCGCGCGACCAGTACGAGATCCGCACTCACAAGCGCCTGATGGATATAGTGAACCCGACCGACAAGACCGTCGACGCGCTGATGAAGCTGGAGCTGCCGGCGGGTGTGGACGTCCAGATCAAGCTGAACTGAGGTGGGGTCAGACCCCTTTTTCATCCTGAAAAAGGGGTCTGACCCCATTGCGGCAGCGTCGAATCCGGCTATAATAACCGGCTCGACAGGACCAGGCCGGTCCGGGAGTCGGCCAGGTTCGGAAACGGCGTCACAAAGCCTTAAGCTTCGTGGCGCTCAATGGTTAGGTCGCCTGTAAAACCAAAGGCGTACTCGGCAAATCCCGGGAACCGGTCATCCGACCGGAGTGGGGTCAGCTCCTCAAGCACCGGAACATCAAGCATGTTCCCCGCGTTGGCGCTGGCCCTTTCGTGTGTTTGAGAGATTCAGTATCGGCAGTATCGGCCAACCGCAGTCGGTACGGTGAGAGATAACCGAAATTTAGCCAACGATTCAGGCGATAGCCCGAAGTGGCTGTCCATGGTGCTGGCCAACCGAAGTCAGCGAGGTTGATTGTGATGACGATGGGTCTGGTGGGCCGCAAGTGCGGCATGACACGGATTTTTACGGAAGCGGGCGATTCGATACCGGTAACGGTGATCGAGGCGCAGCCGAACCGTATTACGCAAATGAAGTCCGTCGAGAACGACGGCTATCGCGCGCTGCAGGTTGCAACGGGAACCCGCAAGGCTTCGCGCGTCCGGAAGTCCCAGGCGGGCCACTTCGCGGCAGCGAAGGTCGAGGCCGGCGACCTGATGACTGAATTCCGCCTGGAAGACGGCGAACAGGGCGAATTCGAGATCGGCGGCGAGATCAAGGTAGACCTCTTCGAAGTAGGGCAGAAGGTCGACGTCATCGGGACGACGATCGGCAAGGGCTTTGCCGGCACCGTCAAGCGGCATAACTTCTCCATGCAGGACGCCACCCACGGCAACTCGGTATCGCACCGGGCGCCGGGCTCGATCGGGCAGAACCAGTCTCCTGGCCGGGTGTTCAAGGGCAAGAAGATGTCGGGCCACATGGGTAACGTGCGCCGTACGGTGCAGAACCTCGAAGTGGTTCGCGTAGACGCAGAGCGAAACCTCATCCTGATCAAGGGCGCGGTTCCGGGACACAGCGGTGGCCGTGTACTCGTACGTCCGGCCATCAAGGCCCGGAACAAGGGAGCCTGAGCATGAAGATCAAGATGCAAGGCAACGGCAGCAGCGTCGAGGTCGCCGACAGCGCGTTTGGCGCCGAATTCAACGAGCCGCTGGTGCACCAGGTAGTAACGGCTTTCCTGGCCGGCAGCCGTACCGGGACCAAGGCGCAGAAGACTCGCGCAGAGGTACGCGGCGGCGGCACCAAGCCGTGGCAGCAGAAGGGCTCCGGGCGTGCGCGCGCCGGCACCATCCGCAGCCCCATCTGGGTTGGCGGTGGCAGGGCCTTCGCGGCGAAGCCGCGCGATCATAGTCAGAAGGTCAACCGCAAGATGTATCGCGGGGCTCTCAAATCCGTGCTGTCGGAGCTCATCCGGCAGGACCGGCTGGTCGTCACCGAGTCGCTGGCGATGGAAGCGCCGAAGACGAAAGAGCTGGCGGGCAAGCTGAAAGAGCTTGGTCTGAAGAGTGTATTGATTGTCAACGAAGCGTTCGACGAGAAGGTGTTTCTCTCGGCGCGCAACCTGCCCGACGTCGGAATATGCGATGCATCCTCGATCGACCCGGTGGTGTTGATGCGGTTTGAGAAAGTGCTCGTCACCCTGCCGGCGCTGAAACTGATTGAGGAGCGCCTGTCATGAGTGCAACCGAGCACCAGGAAAGGTTGATGAACGTGATTTACGTGCCGCACCTTTCAGAAAAAAGCACGATCGTGGCCGAAGAGAGTAACCAGATCGTGTTCAAGGTACGAACAGACGCAACCAAGGCGGAGATTCGGCAGGCAGTCGAACTGCTGTTCGAGGTCAAGGTCGAGGATGTCACCGTGTTGAACGTCCGCGGCAAGATCAAGCGTCATGGCGGGAACTCCGGCCGGCGTTCTGCGTGGAAAAAAGCCTATGTGAAGCTTGCTCCGGGCAGCCAGATCGACTTCCTCGGCGCCGACTGAGCCGGATCCAGGAATACGGGAATAGATCATGTCACTGCATAAAGCAAAACCGTCGTCACCGGGCCGCAGATTTACGGTTGCCGTGAAGACTCCCGGCTTGCATAAGGGCAAGCCGCACAGTGCGCTCATTGCGCCGAAGTCGAAGACCGGCGGTCGCAACAACAGCGGTCGCATTACGGTCCGGCACCAGGGCGGCGGTCACAAGCAACGTTACCGCATGGTGGATTTCAAGCGCGACAAGGACGGTGTCCCGGGTGTCGTCGAGCGGCTGGAGTACGATCCGAACCGCAGCGCCCATCTTGCGTTGATCAAGTACGCGGATGGCGAGCGCCGTTACATCCTCGCGCCGAAAGGAGTAGAGCCGGGCACGCCGATCGTGAGCGGCGACGAAGCGCCCATCAAGCCGGGCAATTCGCTGCCGATCAGGAGCATTCCTGTAGGCACCACGGTGCATTGCGTAGAGCTGAAGCCGGGCAAGGGCGGCCAGCTCGTTCGCTCCGCGGGTTCCGGCGCGCAGATCGCGGCGCGTGAAGGCGCGTATGCCACGGTGCGACTGCGCTCCGGCGAAGCACGACGTATCCACGTCGAATGCCGCGCGACGGTGGGCGAAGTCGGACACGGCGAACACAACCTGCGAAAGCTCGGCAAGGCCGGTGCGAAGCGCTGGAGAGGAGTACGACCGACAGTACGCGGTGTGGCGATGAACCCGGTCGACCATCCGCACGGCGGCGGCGAAGGCAAGACCTCCGGTGGACGACACCCGGTAAGCCCGTGGGGCACGCCGTCCAAGGGATACAAGACGCGCGCGAACAAGCGAACGGACCAGATGATCGTTCGCCGTCGCAAGAAGAAGTAGCAAAGCAAGCCACGCCTTTAAGAGACGCAATCGAGGAATTTGAAACGTGCCACGTTCCGTTAGAAAAGGACCATTTGTCGATACGCACCTTGCAAAGAAGGTGACGGCGGCATCCAAGGCGAACGACCGTCGACCGATCAAGACCTGGTCGCGCCGCTCCATGGTGTTGCCCGACATGGTCGGACTGACCATTGCCATCCATAACGGACGGCAGCATGTGCCTGTGCTCATCTCCGAGAACATGGTGGGGCATAAGCTCGGCGAATTTGCCGTCACCCGGACCTACAAGGGTCATTCGGGCGACCGGAAAACCAAAGGTTGAAGGAGCCAGTGATGCAGGTAGCAGCAACACTTCGATATGCGCGTATCTCTCCACAGAAATGCCGGCTTATGGCTGATGCCATTCGTGGCAAGAACGTAGAAGAGGCTTTGCGGACGCTGGCGTTTACGCCGAAAAAGAGCGCGCGCATTGTCAAGAAGGTGTTGGAGTCCGCTATCGCGAACGCCGAACACAACCACGGGGCGGACATCGACGAACTGAAAGTGTCCACTATCGAGGTAAACGAAGCGCCGACGTTCAGGCGTTACCGCGCACGGGCCAAGGGCCGGGGCGCACGCATCATCAAGCGCAATAGTCACATTACGATCTCCGTGGGCGACGAGTAAGACACCGCACCGGATCGACGATTCGACAAAGAGAGAATTGCATGGGTCAGAAGGTACATCCAACAGGTATTCGCTTAGGCATCGTCAAGGACTGGGCGTCCAGGTGGTATGCCGATTCGCCGGGGTACAAGGATTATGTGCGCACGGACCACGAACTCAGAACGTTCGTGAAGAAAAAGCTGAAGGATGCATCCGTCAGCCGAATCCACATCGAGCGTCCCGCGAAGAAGGCGAACATCACGATTTTCACGGCTCGCCCTGGAATCGTCATCGGCAAGAAGGGTGAAGATATCGAGAAGCTTCGGGCCGAGGTCGCGAAGTTGCTGGGCATGGGCATCCATGACGTGCGCATCAACATCAGCGAAGTACGCAAGCCGGAGCTGGATGCGCAGCTGGTTGCTGAAGGCATAGCGCAGCAGCTGGAACGCCGCGTCATGTTCCGCCGGGCGATGAAACGTGCGGTGACCAACACGATGCGCGTCGGCGCGGAAGGCGTGAAGGTTAAAGTCGGGGGCCGGTTGAACGGTGCAGAAATTGCGCGGTCTGAGTGGTACCGCGAAGGCCGGGTGCCCCTGCACACGCTGCGCGCAGACATTGACTACGGCTTCGCCGAAGCCATGACTACCTATGGCGTCATCGGCGTGAAGGTATGGATCTTCAAGGGCGAAGTGTTTGACAAGCCCGAGGCAGCTGTTGCCGAGCCGCAGGAAGCGGCGGCCGCTGCCCGGTAAGGCCCGGACCAGGACAGAACAATGCTACAGCCAAAGCGAACTAAATTTCGGAAGCAGATGAAAGGCCGTAACCGCGGGCTCGCGGAACGCGGCAGCGATGTCTCCTTCGGCGAGTATGGCCTCAAGGCGACGGAACGAGGCCGGCTGACGGCGCGCCAGATCGAAGCAGCGCGACGCGCCATGACCCGTCACATCAAGCGCGGCGGCAAGATCTGGATCCGGGTATTCCCGGACAAGCCGATCACCAAGAAGCCGCTCGAAGTGCGGCAGGGCAAGGGCAAGGGCAACGTCGAGTACTGGGTGTGCCAGATTCAGCCCGGCCGGGTGCTCTACGAGATGGAAGGTGTCACGGAGGAAATCGCGCGGGAGGCGTTCCGCCTGGCTGCGGCCAAGCTGCCATTCCCGACGACCTTCGTAACGCGGCAGGTGATGTGATGAATGCGAGCGAACTGAGATCAATGTCGCAGGAACAGCTCGGCAACGAATTGCTGAAGCTCCGTCGCGAGCAGTTCAATCTGCGGATGCAGCAGGCCACGGGCCAGCTGTCGCGCCCGCACGAGCACGGGCGAGTGCGCAAGGAAATTGCGCGGATAAAGACGGTTATGAACGAGCTGAAACGGCAGGATGACGCGAAATGAGCGCAGTAGAAGCAGGTAACCAGGCAACTGGTTCCGAAGACAAGAAGACCCAGCGCGTCGTCGAGGGACGCGTGGTCAGCGACAAGATGGACAAGTCGGTATCGGTCTCCATCGAACGCCTGATCAAGCACCCGGTTTACGGCAAGTACGTTCGCCGTACCAGCAAGGTGATGGCGCACGACGAGGCGAACGAGTGCAAGGCCGGCGACAAGGTTGCGATCCGGGAGTGCCGGCCAATGTCGAAGAGAAAGGCATGGCAGGTGGTGAGCATTATCGAGCGAGCGGCCCAGGAATAACGGCGCTCCGCGAAGGCAGTTGAAGTGAACATATTGATTGACGGAAAGCAGCCATGATTCAGATGCAGACGGTTCTTGATGCGGCGGACAACTCCGGCGCCAGGCGGGTTCAGTGCATCAAGGTGCTGGGCGGTTCGAAGCGTCGCTACGCGGGTGTGGGCGACGTTATCAAGGTGAGCGTCAAGGACGCCATCCCGCGCGGCAAGGTCAAGAAGGGCGAGGTGTACAACGCGGTTGTGGTTCGCACGCGCAAGGGCGTTCGCCGCAAGGATGGTTCGCTGATTCGCTTTGACGGCAACGCAGCAGTGCTCCTCAATGCCCGGCTCGAGCCGATCGGCACCCGCATTTTCGGGCCGGTGACGCGCGAGCTTCGCACGAACCAGTTTATGAAGATCATTTCGCTGGCGCCTGAAGTCCTGTAAGGCACTCGGGCCAAGGAAGTTAGAGATGAACAAGATCAGGAAAGGTGACGAGGTGGTCGTCATCAGCGGGAAGGACAAAGGGCGCCGCGGCACCGTGCTGCGCGTGTTCGACGATGAGCGTGTGCTGGTGGAAGGCATCAACATCGCCAAGAAACACCAGAAGGCCAATCCGAACGCCATGCCTCCCGTACAGGGCGGCATCGTTGACAAGGAAATGCCGATCGCAGTTTCCAATGTCGCATTGTTCAACCCCAAGACGAAAAAGGGCGATCGCGTCGGATTTCGTGTTGCGGAAGACGGCGGAAAGGTACGAATTTTCAAGTCCAGCAATGAAGTTGTGGACATCTGAATCAGGGTTTGAGAATGGCCAGATTGTACGATCAATATCGCGCAGAGCTGCATGACCAGATCAAGGAGAAGCTTGGTCTGAAGAATGCCATGGAAGTGCCGCGCATCACGAAGATTACGCTGAATATGGGCGTAGGCGAGGCCGTGGCCGATCGCAAGGTGCTCGACCACGCGATGAGCGACATGGAGCGCATCTCGGGGCAGAAACCCGTCAAGACGCTGGCCAGGAAATCGGTTGCCGGATTCAAGATTCGGGACGGCTACCCGATCGGCTGCAAGGTGACGCTGCGCCGGGAACGCATGTACGAGTTTCTGGACCGGCTGGTGAACATCGCCATTCCGCGCATCCGCGACTTCCGCGGGCTGAACGGGCGCTCGTTCGACGGGCAGGGGAACTACAGCATGGGCGTGCAGGAACAGATCATTTTCCCGGAAGTTAATTACGACCAGGTAGACGCGATTCGCGGCATGGACATCACGATTTCCACCACCGCGCGCAACGCTGAAGAAGGGCGGGCACTGCTCGAAGCGTTCAACTTCCCATTCAAGAAGTAGGCAGAGAAGGATTATGGCTAAAAAGTCGATGATTGAGCGTGAGCTCAAGCGCGCCAAGCTGGTGAAGCGCTACGCCAAGAAGCGTGCGGCGCTGAAGGCGACGATTCGGGATCTCACGGTTTCTGACGAAGAGCGGGTACTGGCCCAGGAAAAGCTGAACGCGCTGCCGCGCGACGCCAGCCCGGTGCGCCAGCGCAACCGTTGCGCCATCACCGGTAGGCCTCATGGCTACTATCGCAAGTTCGGCTTGTCCCGTAACAAGCTCCGGGAAGGCGCGATGCGCGGAGAGATTCCCGGGCTGACCAAGGCCAGCTGGTAGGCGGAGACAGAACAATGAGTATGACCGACCCCATTTCCGACATGCTGACACGCATCCGTAACGGCCAGAAGGCTCGCAAGGTAAGCGTCAGGATGCCGGCATCGAACGCGAAGGCTGCCGTGGCCAAGGTCCTTAAGGACGAAGGTTACATCGCCGACTTTTCGACGACAGAGGACGGCCAGAAGGCCGAGCTGACCGTTGAACTCAAGTACTACGAGGGCAAGCCTGTCATCGAAAACATCAAGCGCATCAGCAAGCCGGGCCTGCGCATATACCGCGGCAAGGAAGAGCTGCCGAAGGTGCTTGGCGGCCTCGGCGTTGCGATCGTGTCGACCTCGGCAGGCGTCATGAGCGACCGCCAGGCTCGGGAACAGGGTATCGGTGGCGAGGTTCTTTGCGTCATTTCCTGATGCGGCTTTAGCGCAGCGGAATCACGAGAAACGATTATGTCCAGAGTTGCAAAAAACCCGGTGGTAATGCCGGATGGCATTGAGTTCAGCCAGAGCGGCACAACCGTGACGCTGAAAGGCAAGAAGGGCGCCCTTTCACTCGACCTGAATTCCGAGGTCCAGGTGGCGCAGGACGGCAACGAGCTGTCCGTAAAGAGACGCTCGAACTCGCGCTTCGCATCGGCGATGTCCGGCACGACGCGAGCCCTGCTGGCGAACATGGTCAAGGGCGTATCGGACGGTTTCGAGAGGAAACTCGAGCTGGTCGGCGTCGGTTACCGCGCCGCGGCGGCGGGTAACAAGCTGAACCTGACGCTCGGTTTTTCGCACCCGGTCGTCTTCGATGTGCCCGAGGGCATAACAATCGAAACACCCAGCCAGACCGAAATAATCATCCGCGGTGCCGACAAGCAGAAGGTAGGGCATGTTGCGGCAGAGATCCGGAGATTCCGGCCGCCGGAGCCGTACAAGGGCAAAGGTGTCCGCTATTCCGACGAACGAGTGATCATCAAGGAAGCGAAGAAGAAATAACAGCAGCACTGCTGCCGGCATTTCAATTGCTTATCGGATTCAAGAGACAGTCATGAAACTGGACAAGAAACAGAATCGACTGCGGCGCGCCCGCAAGGCACGCGCGAAAATCGAGCAACTCGCGGTGAATCGCCTGAGCGTCCACCGGACTCCCAGGCACATCTACGCGCAGATCATAGCGCCGGACGGCGGCACGGTTCTTGCCGCGGCGTCCACGCTCGAGAAAGACCTGCGCAAGGGCATGCAAAGCACCGGCAATGCCGCGGCGGCGGCGATTGTCGGAGCGCGCATCGCCGAGAAGGCGAAAGCAGCGGGTATCGATACAGTCGCATTCGACCGTTCAGGTTTTCGTTATCACGGCCGCGTGAAGGCGCTGGCTGATGCGGCCCGCGAAGCCGGCCTGAAATTCTAGAAAGACGAGCAGGATCAACTATGGCACGAATGGATCAATCACAAGGCAGCGATGACTTTCTGGAAAAGCTGGTCACCGTCAACCGCGTCGCAAAGGTCGTCAAGGGTGGCCGCCAGTTCGGTTTCACCGCGCTCACCGTGGTCGGTGACGGAAACGGACGCGTCGGCTTCGGTTACGGCAAGGCGCGTGAAGTGCCGGTCGCAATCCAGAAGGCGATGCAGGCCGCCCGGAAGAACATGATCAAGGTCAACCTGACGAACGAAACGTTGCAGTACGCGAAGAAGGGCCGCCACGGCGCCACCTATGTGTACATGCAGCCGGCTTCGGAAGGTACGGGCATTATCGCCGGTGGCGCAATGCGTGCCGTGTTCGAGTGTGCAGGTGTTCGCAACGTTCTCGCCAAGAGCTACGGTTCGCGCAATCCGATCAACGTCGTTCGCGCAACGATCGGCGCGCTGTCCGAGATCCACTCACCGAAGGCGATTGCCGCAAAACGCGGCAAGAAGATCAAAGAGATTCTGGCCTGAGTGCCGGAGCAGTTCCAAGTTTACGGACAGAGACGATGGCCAAGCCAAAACAGTTGAAAGTGACGCTCCAGAAAAGCCGATATGGGCGTCTGGAAAGCCACCGCGCGTGCCTCAAGGGTCTGGGGCTGCGCAAGATTCGGCACAGCGTGACGCTTGCCGACACGCCGGAAATACGCGGCATGATCAACAAGGTTTCGTACCTCGTTTCGGTCGAGGAGGTTTGATATGCGCCTCAATTCATTGACGCCGCAGAAAGGTTCGAAGAAAGACGCGAAACGCCTCGGGCGCGGGCATTCGGCAGGCCAGGGCAAGACCTCCGGTCGCGGCCAGAAGGGCCAGCACGCACGCTCCGGCGGTTACACCAAGGTCGGGTTCGAAGGTGGCCAGATGCCTTTGCAACGTCGCCTGCCGAAGGTGGGTTTCACTTCGCTGCAGAAGGCGAGTTCGGTCGAGGTCCGGCTGCATGAACTGGCGCTGCCGGAAGACGAGATCATCGACAAGGCAGCGCTGCGCAAGGCGCGGTTGATCCCCGCACAGGCGGAGAAGGTCAAGGTGATTCTCTCCGGCAAGCTCGAGAAGGCCGTCAAACTGAAGGGCGTGAAAGTGACCAAGGGCGCGCGCGCCGCTATCGAAGCGGCCGGCGGCAGCGTCGAAGAGTAACTGACGGGCGATACCGTTTAAGGCAATACCAGGATAAATCGGGAACAGACGTGGCAAAACGGCCAACAGGCAATCCGGCAGACGTAGCGAAAGCGGCGAGCAAACTCGGCGAGCTCAAGAAGCGCCTGGCGTTTCTCGTGGGCGCGCTGATCGTGTTCCGTGTCGGCACGTTCATTCCGGTGCCCGGGGTGGACCCGGCGGCGCTCGCGTCGTTCTTCGACCAGCAGGCCGGCAACATGCTGGCGCTGTTCAACATGTTCTCGGGAGGCGCCCTGGCGCGCTTTGGCCTGTTCGCGCTCGGCATCATGCCTTACATCTCGGCATCGATCATCATGCAGATGGCCAGCATGATTGTGCCGTCACTGCAGCAACTGAGGAAAGAAGGCGAGGCCGGCAAACGCAAGATTACGCAGTACACCCGGTATGGAACGGTGGGACTGTCGATGTTCCAGTCGGTTGCCGCCGCGTCGTGGCTACAGAGCCAGCCCGGAGTGGTCGTCAATCCCGGTCCGATGTTCCTGATCACGGCCTGCATCACGCTGGTCACGGGCACTATGTTCCTGATGTGGCTGGGCGAGCAGATCACCGAGCGCGGTATCGGTAACGGCATTTCGATGATCATCCTGGCCGGCATCGTGGCCGGGCTGCCCGCTGCCGTGGCGGGAACCGCCGAACTCGTGCGGAACGGCGAGATGTCCTCGGGTATGGCCATCATCATGCTGATTGGTGCGATCGGTGCCACGACCTTCGTCGTGTACATGGAGCGCGCGCAGCGGCGGATTACCGTCAACTACGCGAGACGACAGCAGGGCAGGCGAATGTACGCGGCGCAAAGCACGCACCTGCCGTTCAAGATCAACATGTCGGGCGTGATCCCGCCGATTTTCGCCTCGAGCATACTGCTGTTCCCGGCGACGATCGCGCAGTTCTTCGGCCAGTCGACGAACCCGAACGCGTTCCAGCAGGGGTTGCAGACGCTGGGGGCGAACCTGGGACCCGGCCAGCCGGTCTACGTGCTGCTCTATGCGGCCATGATCGTGTTTTTCTGTTTTTTCTATACGGCGCTCGTTTTCAACTCGAAGGAGACGGCGGACAACCTGAAGCGTTCAGGGGCTTTCGTGCCGGGTATCCGGCCCGGGGCGCAGACCGCGGACTACATCGACAAGGTGCTGACTCGGCTGACGTTCTGGGGCGCGCTCTACGTTGCAGGCGTTTGCCTGTTGCCGGAGCTCCTGATCATGTTCAACCCGAGCATCCCGTTCAGTTTCGGCGGTACGTCGCTGCTGATCCTGGTTGTCGTAACAATGGATTTCATGTCCCAGATGCAGGCTCACGCAATGAGCCACCAGTACGAGGGCATGATGCAAAAGGCCAATCTGCGCAATTACGGGCGCAGCGGCCAGCTTCGCTGAAGAATCTTCGGCGGTTTCGGAGTAGAGCTCATGAAAGTCAGGGCATCGGTCAAGAAAATGTGCAGGAACTGCAAAATCATCCGCCGCAACGGCGTGGTGCGGGTGATTTGTACCGACGCGCGTCATAAGCAGCGTCAGGGTTAAGAGGAAAGTAAAAGTGGCACGTATAGCAGGCATAAACATTCCGCTGAACAAGCACGTCGGCATTGCGCTGACGTCGATCTTCGGTATCGGGCGCTCGAGGGCGCGGCAGATCTGCCAGGTTGCAGGTATTGCACCGGAGACGCAGGTCAAGGATCTCGCGGAACCGGAAGTCGCAAATATTCGCAGCGCCGTTGCCAAGTTCATCGTCGAAGGTGACCTTCGTCGGGAAAATTCGATGAATATCAAGCGCTTGATGGACCTCGGCTGCTACCGGGGAATCCGCCACAGGCGTGGCCTGCCGGTGCGCGGACAACGTACCCGCACGAACGCGCGCACCCGCAAGGGGCCGCGCCGGCCGATCAAGCGATAGTCGGACGAAAAACAGTCGGGCGAAAGAGATAGTCGGGCGAGCTATAAGCCGACACACGAGCGAATCTACAGGATCACGAAATGGCTGAACCGCAAAAACGCAAGAAGGTAAAGAAGCAGGTTGTGGATGCAATTGCCCACATACATGCGTCCTTCAACAACACGATTATCACGATTACCGATCGGCAGGGTAACGCCCTGTCGTGGGCGACGGCGGGCGGCTGTGGATTTCGCGGCTCACGTAAGTCAACGCCGTTCGCAGCCCAGGTCGCGTCGGAAAAGGCGGGACGCCAGGCGCTCGAGTTTGGGGTGAAGAACGTCGACGTCCGCGTTCGTGGGCCGGGTCCCGGACGTGAGTCTGCCGTTCGTGCACTCAACGCCCTGGGCTTCCGTATCCAGAACATCGAGGACGTAACGCCGATACCACACAACGGCTGCCGTCCGCCGAAGAAACGCCGCGTTTAGAGATCAATTGAAAGAGATCAACTGAAAGAGATCACGATGGCAAGATATCTAGGACCAAAATGCAAACTGTCCCGCCGCGAAGGCACGGACCTGTTTCTGAAGAGCGGCGTTCGCCCGCTCGAGTCGAAGTGCAAGCTGGAGGTTCCGCCGGGCGGAGCCGCACAGCGCCGACCGCGTCTTTCCGACTACGGCATGCAGCTTCGTGAAAAGCAGAAACTGCGTCGCATGTATGGCGTACTCGAGCGACAGTTCAGCAACTACTACAAGAAGGCGGCGCAGCTTAAAGGCTCAACCGGTGAAAACCTGCTGCGGCTTCTTGAAGGTCGCCTGGATAACGTCGTTTATCGAATGGGCTTTGCCGCAACGCGCGCCGAAGCGCGCCAGCTTGTAAGTCACAAGGGCGTTGAAGTGAACGGGCAGGTAGTCAACATTCCGTCCGCACAGGTGAATGCCGGCGACTCTATCGGCATTCGCGAAAAGGCCCGCAAACAACTCCGCATTCAAAGCGCCCTTGAAATCGCGAGCCAGGTTGGTTTGCCCGACTGGGTCGAAGTGGATGCGAAAAAGATGGCAGGCGTACTCAAGTCGTTGCCGGACCGCCAGGACATACTGCCGGATATCAACGAGAACCTAGTCGTCGAGCTGTACTCGAAATAGTCAGGAGGGTTTTTACCCATGCAGGAATCTGTACACGAGTTTCTGAAACCGCGTGTTGTCAAAGTCTCACCGGTCGACGAATTACATGCAAAAGTCACGATCGAGCCGTTCGAACGCGGCTACGGTCATACGCTGGGCAATGCGCTGCGCCGCATTCTGCTCTCCTCTATGCCGGGCGCCGCTATCGTAGAAGCTGAGATTGAAGGCGTTCTGCACGAGTACACCAGTATCGAGGGCGTCCAGGAAGATGTCGTCGATATCCTGCTGAACCTGAAGCAGGTCGCCGTGCGTATGCACGGGCGCGATACCGCGGAACTTCGTATCTCGAAGAAGGGCCCCGGTCCCGTGACCGGCGCCGACATCCAGCTGGACCATGACGTCGAAATCATGAATCCGGACATGGTCATCGCCAACCTGACCAAGGCCGGTGAGCTGAACATGGTGCTGAAAGTGGAGCGCGGCCGTGGCTATCGGCCGGCGACGCAGCGGCCGGCGTTCGAAGAGCAGTCGGGACCAATCGGTCGCCTGCAGCTGGACGCTTCGTTCAGCCCGGTCAACCGCGTTACCTACGACGTCGAGTCTGCCCGTGTCGAACAGCGTACCGACCTCGACAAGCTCATTATCGACATCGAGACCAACGGTACGATCGATCCGGAAGAAGCCATTCGACGTGCCGGCAGCATCCTGAAAGACCAGCTTTCGGTCTTCGTTGACCTGCAGGGACAGGACGAAGGTGCGGGTGCGCGGGCTGAAAGCCAGATCGACCCGATCCTGATGCGCCCGGTGGACGAACTGGAACTCACCGTCCGGTCGGCGAACTGCCTGAAGGCCGAGAACATCATGTACATCGGTGACCTGGTGCAGCGCACGGAGGTGGAGCTTCTTCGCACGCCTAACCTGGGCAAGAAGTCGCTTACCGAGATCAAAGAAGTGCTCGAACAGCACGGTCTGGGACTGGGCATGCGCCTCGACAACTGGCCGCCCGCAAGCCTGCGTCCGGAACACGAACTAGCTATGTAGTGGGGGACGAGCGCAGCCTCGCGGCTGCGCCCGGCCGTACCCACGGCAACAGAAATACTGAAAGGCAAAAGCCATGCGTCACAAGAAAGCCGGCCGTCGACTTGGCCGTAACAGCTCGCACCGACAAGCCATGTTTCGCAACATGGCTGCGTCGCTGTTGCGCCACGAGACGATCAAGACAACCCTGCCCAAAGCGAAGGAGCTGCGCCGCGTAGTTGAGCCGCTCATCACCCTTGCGAAGGAAGACGGCGTCGCCAAGCGCAGGCTTGCGTTCGACCGGCTGCGCGACAAGGAAGTTGTCGGCAAGCTGTTCACAGACCTGGGGCCGCGTTTCCGGGCTCGTCCAGGGGGCTACCTGCGCATCCTGAAGCTCGGGCCACGCCCGGGCGATTCGGCCCCGATGGCCATCGTGCAGCTCATCGACGGCCCCGCCGACAGCGGAGAGTCCGCAACCTCCTGACGGCGCAGCTTGCGCTATGCGGGGGTCAGACCCCTTTTTCATTCATGAAAAAGGGGTCTGACCCCCGCATAGCGGTCCCTAGCCTGCTTCGCTCGGGGCTGGTTTCTCTTCCGCGGGAGCCGCGGCTTTCAGCTTCTCGATTACCTGGCTGATGTATTCCGGCGAGTGCGACTTCCTGGCAACCAGGGAGTAAACGGCGGGCACTACGAGAAGGGTCAGGAACACGGCGAAGGTCACGCCGAAGAACACCACGGCGCCGATCGAGCGCCTCGACTCCGCCCCGGCGCCGGTCGCGAGCAGCAGCGGTACAGCGCCGAACGCGGTGCACAAGCCGGTCATCAGCACCGGGCGCAGGCGAATGCGTGCCGCCTCCATCACCGCTTCCCGGAACTCCATGCCGCGGTCCCGCAGCTGGTTCGCGAATTCCACGATGAGGATGCCGTTCTTCGCGGCCAGACCGATCAGTATGACGGCACCGATCTGGCTGAAGATGTTGATCGACGAGCCAAAAGCCGTGAGGCCGAAGATCGCGCCCGCCACCGCCAGTGGCACGGTCGTCATGATGATGAACGGGTGCTTGAAGCTTTCAAACTGCGCCGCGAGCACCAGGTACACGATCACCAGGGCCAGCAGGAACGTGAAATAGAGCGAGCTGCCGGAGGTCTTCAGGTCGCGCGACTCGCCGTCGTAGTTGATCTGTGCCGCTGCGGGCAGGGTGGTGCGGATGATCCCCTCCAGCGCGTCGAGCGCTTCTCCCAGTGAATAGCCATTCCCCAGGCTCGCGCTGATCGTAATGGCGCGCATCCGGTCGAAGCGGCGCAGATCAACGGGTCCCGCGGCCTCAGTGAGCTGCACCAGGTTCGATAACGGGATGAGCTGGCCGGTGCGGTCGGACCGCACGTATATGGAGTCCAGGTCGTTTGGCGTGCGGCGTCTCTCGTCGCTGCCCTGCAGGATGACCTCGTACTCCTCGCCGCGCTCGATAAACGTGGTTACCACGCGCGACCCCAGGATCGTCTCGAGAGTCCGTCCGACATTCGCCAGGGACACGCCGAGATCCGCAGCGCGGTCACGATCGATCGACACATCGATCTTCGGCTTCCGTTCCTTGTAGTCGGATTCCAGGTTCGTGAGCCCGGGCAGCTTCTCCGCTTCGCGGATGACGACGTCGCGCCACGCTGCCAGCTCCTCGTAGTCCGTACCGCCAATCACCACCTGCAGCGGGCGGGAACTCTGCCCCGCGGCGCCCGCTCCCGGGACGAAGGCATAGGCAGTCACTCCCGGCAGGTCTGCCAACTTCTCGTTCCATCTCGCAGCAATTTCGGCGGCGCTGCGCTCGCGTTCCTCCCACAGCACCAGCGGTGCAAAAATCATCGCGGTATTGACGTCGCTGCCGGAGCGGAAGCTTCCGGATCGCGTGCCGAAGCGCAGGACCTCCTCCCTGTCCGCCATCAGGATCTCTTCGACCTCCCGCACATACTTCGCCGTGTATTCGAGGCTTGATCCGTCCGGCGCCGTAATCATCGTCAGTAACATTCCGCGATCCTCTCGCGGCATGTATTCCACCGGCAGGCGGCCAAGCAGCGTCAGGCTCACGGCAAATACCGCGAGTGCGGATGCGATGACCAGCCATGGATGGCGGACAGCTCGCCGCAGGACCGCCGAATACACGTTCGAAAGCACCTGGAACACGCGGTCTACGCCACGCGCGACGATACCGCGGTGCAGGCCGGTTGCGAACAGCTTGCTCGTCAGCATCGGTACCAGCGTCAGGGCGACGAGGGAGGAAAACACTACCGCCGCCGCGAGCGATATGCCGAATTCCGCGAACAGCCGCCCGATGTTTCCCGGCATGAAGGACACGGGCAGGAAGACAGCCACCAGGACGAGCGTCGTTGCGATCACCGCGAAACCGATCTCGCGGCTGCCGTTGACCGCCGCGAGCAGGGCAGGCTCCCCTTTCTCGATGCGCCGGACGATATTCTCGAGCACGATGATGGCGTCGTCGACCACCAGCCCGATCGCAAGTACCAGCCCGAGAAGCGTGAGCACGTTGATCGAGTACCCCATCCAGGCCATTACCGCAAAGGACGCGATGATGGAGATGGGAATGGTAACGGCCGGTATCAGGGTCGCGCGGAAGCTGCCGATGAAGCCGTAGATCACGACCAGGACCAGCACCAGCGCAACACCAAGCGCTTTCCCGACTTCCTTCAGGGATTCGCTGATGAAAATCGACAGATCGATGTTCACGTCCAGGTTGATGTCGTCGGGAAGCGTCGTCCGGATCTCCTCGATGCGTTCGCGGACGTCCTGGTTCACCTGCAGGAGATTGGCCTTGGCCTGCGGGATGATCCCGAGACTCATCCCGGGCAGCCCGTCGGTGCGCGAGTACCCACGCACGTCTTCCGGCGCCATCTGCACCTCTGCCACTTCTCCCAAACGTATCAGGTATCCGTCGGCTCCCTTCGCCAGCACCAGGTTGCGAAAATCCTCCTCGGTCGTGAATCCCGTGTTCGTGCGCAGGGTGAACTCGCGCTGGCTCGATTCGAGACGGCCGGACGGTATCTGGACGTTCTCGCGGCGCAGCGAATCTTCGATATCGGTTACAGTCAGCTGGCGCGCCGCCAGCAGTTTCGGGTCGATCCAGACGCGCATGGCCGGCTGCCGGCTGCCGCTCAGGCGTACGAACGCCACTCCGTCGACGATCGACAGCGCGTCAACGAGGTAGCGCTGCGCGTAATCGGTCAGGTCCATGATCGTGCGGCTGTCGCTCGACAGGTTGATCCACATCGATGTAGCGGAGGAACTGTCCTGCTTCGAGACCTCCGGCGGGTCGGCTTCTTCAGGCAAATTGTTGAGCACCCTGGACACGCGGTCGCGGACGTCGTTTGCAGCGGCGTCGATGTCCCGGTCGACCGAAAATTCGAGCGTGATCGTCGAACGCTCGTCGTAGCTCGCAGAGGAGATTTTCTCGATGCCGGAGATGCCGGCAATACGGTCTTCGATAATCTGGGTCACGCGCCGCTCGACGACGTCGGAGGCGGCGCCGCGATAGTTCGTGCTGATCGACACGATGGGCCGCTCGATGTCCGGGTATTCGCGAGTCGGAAGGCTGCGGACCGACATCAGTCCAATAATGACCAGGATCAGGGAAATGACGGCCGCGAATACCGGGCGGCGGACGGATACGTCTGAGATCAGCATGATGTTGGGCGGTTCAAGGCTGCGCTTCGCTTCCACTTCCGCCGATGCCGTCGGCGGCGTGGCGTTTGACGACTTCGACGGGGGAGCCTTCCCTGACCTTGTGGGTGCCCTCGGTGATCAGGACGTCTCCCGCCGATATGCCGCCTGTTACTTCGACCAGCCCGGGTACACGCCGCCCAAGGATTACCTGGCGCTTGACGGCCTTGCCGTCCACCACCTGGAAGACGAACTGCTCGTCCCGTTCGGGAACAATTGCTTCCTCGGGCGCCACGAGCACGTCGCCGCGGTCGCGTTGCAAATCGACGGTAAGAAACATCCCCGGTTTCAACGCGCCGTCCGGGTTTTCGAGCACCGCGCGAACCCGCACGGACCGCGCGACCGGGTCGAGCCGCGTATCCACGCTGTCCACGGTCCCGGTAAAGGTGCGATCCGGGTATACGAGGCTTTGTGCCGCGATGTTCATCCCGCTGGAAACCACCGTCAGGAATGTTTCCGGGATCGAAAAGTCGAGCTTGATGATGTCGGTGTCGTCCAGCGTCGTGATCACGGTGGAGGTGTCGACGTATCCTCCAGGACTGACACGGCGCAAGCCGACGCGCCCGCTGAAGGGCGCGCGGATCACGGTGTTCTCCAGCCGCGCCCGGGCAGCTGCAACCTGCGCTTCATTCACCTGCATGGTGGCGCGCAGCTGCTCGAGACTGGATGCCGAGATCGCCTGCGTACTCGCCAGCGATTCGCTCCTGTTGTAGATACTGCGGCTTTCGCTCAGTGCCGCTTCAGCGACCGCCAGGCCCGCGCGGATCTCGCTGTTCTCGAGTTCGATCAGAAGGTCGCCCTCGCGTACGAGCTGACCTTCGGTGAAGGCAACGTGGGTGACGATGCTCGAGATCCGCGGACGTATCTCGATCGACTCGTTGGCGCGGGCAGTACCGAGCGCCTGCACTTCATCCAGGAGGCGCTGTGACTGCGCGACGTGGGTCATCACCTTCACCGGGCCTGATTCGACCTGGTTGGCAATCACCTGATCCTGTTCGCAGGCGGCAAGAAGGACGAGAGCGGCACAGAGGCCGAACCCGCGATATTTCGTACGGATGTGCATGCTGATCGAAAGGCGCCCGCAGTTGTAGTCCAAATGTTCTATAGCACCTTCTCCCGCACGCGACGATCGAAGGGGCCGCTAATTCTAGCCCGTGTGCACCAGGTTTAGCAGGCACCTTGTCACTTCTTTGCATCCGTAGGAGCCTCGCCCTGCAGGCGACGATCCGTCCGAATTACGCAGCGACTCCGGAAGAAACCGCTGTGGGAGCCCGCCGCGCGGGCGAGCGCGGTCAACACAGGCGAACTCGCCTGCATGGCGGCTTCGGCAGCGCTTGCTTCCGGGCGGCTTGCCCGGCTGCACGCCCCGCCCAGGTTAATCGGATCAGGCGGCCTGTGAAGGCACTCACAGCGAACGCCCTGCCAAGTGGTTATGCTCGTGCCCTTAAAAAACGGAGCACCCGCCATCGCCAGGGAAAGCAAATTCGAAGACTGCGTCGTGCTGCACCCGGATGCTTTCGATCCGGACGCAGTGTTCCTGGAGGACATCGTCGACGACGAGGTATTGCCGCGCCTTACCCTCGCAGTCGATGGCCTGACCGGAACCAGCAGGCGCACCAGGGGTGCGCTGGAGCTGCGACCAGAAGATGTTATGCAAGAGCTCATTCCCGCATCCAGCACCCTGCCGGTCGCAACCTTCGACCCGGAGCAGCTCGAAGTGTACGGCTGGGAATCGTCGCTCTGGAGAAAGATTCTCGGGTATATCGGCTTCTGATTCTAAGTCGCGGAGGGCTCCGCCCCCGGCGTTCGCTTCGGCTCGCCCGGCACGACTGGTAGACTCTCCTGATGGACCCCGACTTCAGGAACAAGACCGTAATCGTTACCGGGGGTTCGGAAGGCGTGGGAGCCGCCGTGGCCAGGTCCTTCGCCGCCGCCGGCGCAAATCTGGTGCTGGTGGCCAGGGGCCGCGAGAAACTCGAAAGGGTCAAGGCAGAACTGGGCGACCGGGCGGCGGTGGAGACCGTCGCCATGGATGTTTCAGACTACGATGCCTGCGTTGCGCTCTTCACGACCGCGGCCGCCAGATTCGGTAACGTCGACGTACTGGTCAACAACGCCGGCTATCACGAACGCGGCCCGGCCGAGAAGGTAGACGCGGCAGCGCTCGGCCGCATGATCGACGTGAACCTGAAGGCTCCCGTCGTGCTGAGCCGGCTAGCGATTCCCTACCTGCGGAAGGCGGGCGGCGGCGCAATTATCAACGTGGCGTCTCTCGCGGGTCGTACTCCAGTACCGGGAGCGGCGACCTATTCCGCCAGCAAATTCGGCCTGCGCGCGTTCACATATGCGTTGGGTGACGAGCTTGCCGGGTCGGGGATCAAGGTGGCGGTCGTGTCGCCTGGACCGATCGACACCGGCTTCATCATGTCCGATATAGATGCGGTGGCCGACATCACGTTTTCGCAGCCGCTCAGCACCGCGCAGGATGTCGCCGAGGCGATCATGCAGCTCGCCGTTAACGAGAGACGGGAACAATCGATGCCATCCTCCAGCGGTTTTCTCACGACCGCCTCCTACCTCTTTCCCGGACTGGGGCGTGCGCTGCGGCCGGCGCTCAACCGCAAGGGCCGCAAGATAAAGGAACGTTTGAAGGCGTCATTGCGGGAAGAGGCCCGGAAGAACCCCTGATACTTATTCGGTTGCGGCGAACGCCGCCCGCGTGAAGTTTTCGCAGCCGTCTTCGAGCACTCTCACGTTGTCTTCGACGCGGATGCCGCCAAACGGTCTCATCCAGTCGACCCTGTCCTGGTTCACCATGGCGTGACCAGGTGATCCGGCAAGGTTATCCAGCAGCAAATCGATGACGTAAATGCCGGGTTCGATGGTCACCACCATATTCGGCTCCAGTGTACGGGTCAGCCTCAGGTAGGGATGGCCGCTGGGCCGATCGACGGTAGTGCCGTTCTCGTCGGCCATGAAACCGCCGACGTCGTGAACCTGGATACCCAGCAGGTGACCGAGCCCGGTGGGAAAGAACGCGGAAGTCACTCCGTTGGCGATCAGGGCGTCGACGCTCCCGCTTGCGAGATCCGCCTCGACCAGCACCTCTGCCACCTTCCTGTGGGTCAGCATATGTAACGACGGGAACGACAGGCCGGCTTTCACCTCGGCCACCAGTTCCTGTTGCAACCTGTCCACGCGCCCGATCAGGTCCTGGTATTCGCTCGACGTATGGGAATAGGTGCGCGTGATGTCCGAGGCGTAGCCGTTGAACCTGGCACCCGCGTCTATGAGGAACGAGCGGATCTCTCCCGGCGCCTCGCGAGACTGGTACTGGTAGTGCATCACGGCGCTGTGCTCGTTCAGTGCGATGATGTTGCCGTAGGGAAGTTCGCTTTCGGTGTGCGAAACGGCGCGACAATAGGCCAGGTGAATCTCGTATTCGGACATGCCGGCACGGAAGCTTTGCTCCGCCGCGCGGTGGCCGGCGACCCCGCGGCGCGACGCACTTCGCATGCATTCGAGCTCGTACGCCGTCTTCGTGCCCCTGGCGTAGTGCAGCATGTTCATCGCGGTAGTCGGGTTGACGCGTTCGATGCCGAACCCGTGTTCGTCATCGTCTATATCGCCGATGAGGATGCAGTTGTCGCGATTCTTCGGCAGGTGCTTCGCAACGTCGCGAAGTTCGTGCACAACCCGGATCTCGAACTGGTCCACCCAGAATCCTTCTGGATTGGCGGGAGGCGTATGCCAGTAACCCTTTTCCTGGTAATACACGAGCACTGGCTTGCTGCCTGGTGTGTGAACGAGGTAACAGAACGGCGTGTTCGTCAACGGCAGCCAACCGACGAAATGCGGGTTGGCTTTGAACGGATAGTGGTAGTCATCGAGAAAAACCAGTTTAGGCGCGCCGGAGAAAATCACCGCGTGTCCGGCGCCCGCCTTTTCAAGTGCCCGGTCGTGCCGTGACTGGATGGTCTCGATGTGGGCCGGGAAAAGGGCGGCAAGTTCAGACGTATCGGCGTAATCGAGAGGTTTCATGCCGCGCATAATAACCTCAAGCGCCAAGCGGCTGCGAGTCTCCCTGGTCCCGGCCCGGGAAACGACATGCCCGTGCGCCGCGATATAACGTCAGCGCAGGTTATAATTCGCCTTCAACCAAGGCATCATTTATCGTTTGCCGCATCGGGCAAACACAGGGTGCGCAGAAAAGCCGGCGGATTGATGAAACAGGACATTTACCTCACAGGCATAACCACCACCGGCACGCCGCATATCGGCAACTATGTAGGCGCCATACGCCCGGGAATAGCGGCAAGCAGGGAGAGTTCGAAGCGGAACTACTATTTCCTTGCCGACTTTCACGCACTCGCGAAAGCCGAGGACCCGGAACGGATTCATCGTTCGACGCTCGAGATAGCGGCAGCCTGGTTGGCGCTGGGTCTCGATACCGACAACGCGGTGTTCTATCGCCAGTCCGATATTCCGGAGATCCCCGAACTTACGTGGATACTGACAAGCGTCACTGCCAAAGGCCTGATGAACCGCGCGCATTCGTACAAGGCGATGGTACAGGCGAACGAGGAGGGCGGTAACAGCGATCCGGACAGGGGCATTACCATGGCTCTTTACAGCTACCCGATCTTGATGGCCGCAGACATCCTGCTGTTCAAGTCGACGAAGGTGCCGGTCGGAAGGGACCAGAAACAACACGTGGAAATGGCGCGCGACATCGCCCAGCGCTTCAATCATCGCTACGGCGGTGTTTTCGTCCTGCCGGAACCCGAGATCAACGACAATACAGCTGTGCTGGCTGGCCTGGACGGCCGCAAGATGAGCAAGAGCTACAACAACACCATCCCGCTGTTCGCGGATGAAAAGCAGCTGCGCAAGCTCATCATGAAAATCAAGACGAACAGCCTTGAACCCGGAGAGCCGAAGGACACGAAGGACTCCACCCTGTTCGATATCTACAAGGCATTCGCGACCGATACCGAAGTGAGTGATATCGAGAAGCGTTATGCCGAGGGGATTGCCTGGGGCGATATGAAGGCTATTTTGTTCGAGTACTTAAACGAGCACATTAAACCGGCACGAGATGAATTCCGTCGCCTCCTCGACACTCCTTCGGACGTAGAGCGGGAGCTTTTGAAGGGAGCGGAAAGGGCGAGGGAGGTGTCGGCTCCCTTCATCGCCGAGATCCGCCACGCCATAGGAATCAGGAAGCTCGGCTGAGTAAATGGTTTGGATCGGCCTGTTGAGCGGTAAGGAAAAGGCATGGAGTTTCTGGAGGCGGCGGTCGAGGAAGCGAGGCAGGGCCTCGGCAGCGGCGGCATCCCGATCGGCGCAGTGCTCGTGCTCGACGGCAGGATCATCGGCCGCGGTCACAACAGGCGCGTGCAAAGGGGCAGCGCGATATTGCATGCGGAGATGGACTGCCTGGAGAACGCTGGACGCCTCAGTGCCGCACAATACCGGCGCACGGTGCTCTACACGACCCTCTCTCCCTGCGATATGTGCAGTGGCGCAATCCTCCTCTACGGTATTCCGCGCGTGGTAATCGGCGAGAACAACAACTTCCGCGGGCCGGAGGCTTACCTGGCGTCGCGCGGCGTCCAACTGGAGGTGCTGCATAACCCGGAATGCGTGAAATTGCTGAAGGACTTTATGCGGGAACATCCTGCCCTGTGGTATGAGGATATTGGTGAACCGGAGACCGGCCCAGGTGCCTCGGACGAGCGCTAGATCATCGCCGACGACGATGGCATCAGGGTTCACGCGACAACCATGAACAAGCGGGTGAAGTTCGACTTCGAACTCGAGTTCACCAATGGGGGTGGCATGCAGGGCCAGGGCTTTCGGCTGGACATCGACGGTGAGGATATCCCCGACGATCAGCTGGCCAGCTACATCGTTTCGGACATGCGCTTGCTCATGGTCGGCCCGATTCGGATCCTGAACAAGGAAATCATCGCGGAGCCGCACAAGCGCAGCCGGAGGGAAAGCCCGGATGCTCGCCCTGCATTCGTCGACCTGAGCCATACTATCGAAGACGGCCTCGTAACCTATAAAGGTCTCCCGGCTCCCGTTATCTGCGATTACCTTAGCCGGGAGCAGTCGCGGCAGGTATATGCAGCCGGCACCGAATTCCAGGTGGGCAAGATAGAAATGGTCGCCAATACGGGGACATATATCGACTGCCCGTTCCACCGTTACGAGCATGGCAAGGACCTGTCCGAAGTGGGGATCGACGCCTTTACGAACCTGGACGCTATCGTCATACGAGCTGACTACCGGGACCATCTCGCGCTCGACGCGAGCTGCTTCGCAGGCAGGGAGGTCCGCAACAGGGCGGTGCTGGTTCACACCGGCTGGGATGCGCACTGGAATACCGAAGCCTACTTCGAGGGCCATCCCTTCCTGACGGAGGACGCAGCGCACTATCTGAAAAACTGCGGAGCATCGCTGGTCGGGATCGACTCGCACAACATCGACGACACCAGTGGAAACCAGAGGCCGGTGCACTCCTGCCTGCTCGGCGCAGACATCCTGATCGTCGAGCACCTGTGCAACCTGCACCGGTTACCGGACGAAGGCTTCCGCTTCAGCGCCGTTCCGCCGAAGTTCAAGGGAGTTGGAACGTTTCCCGTGCGCGCCATGGCGTCGTTCGACTGAACCCGGTGCCTTGAACCATCAGGGGCACAGGTGCCGCGTGGACGTCACTGAGCTGCAGAAACAGGCAGAGAAGCTGGAGTTGCGCGTCAGGGTGGCCGCTTTGCCAGGGACATTTGTAGCGCCGGGACGTACCCTTGGGGACAGCAAGAGCTACCTGACCATCGATCGCTGGCGAAGTGCCGCAGCGTTCGTGGATTTCCTGCGGGTCAACGAGGAAGCTTACGCGGCCCTCGATGCAGAGTGCGAATCTTTGACGACCGATGAGGAATGCATCGGCACATTTTCCGTCGTGCAATACGTCCAGAATTGACGGAGAAGCGCATCACCGGCTTTCACCAGGACGAGGAGCGAGACTGGGTCGCTGAACTGGAATGCGGCCACTTCCAGCACGTCCGTCATAACCCGCCCTGGACAAATCGACCGTGGGTCCTGTCGGAGGAGTCCCGCTCCGCAGTCATAGGCCAGGAATTGCGCTGCCGCAAGTGCGAAGACGGCGCACCCCCGGACCGTTAGGGCAGACCTCCGGGTCCGAGCGACGGCATTGACGGTCGGGGCCGCTGTATGGCCATGGCTGGTGCATTTGCGCCGTGCGGACCAGGCGCACATGCCCGGTGCACCCAAATTACCTGAAGCCTTGTAAATACGAGCCAGCGTAGGCATAAAGGAGCGTCTCCGCGACCTGATCCGGGTCCTGGCTTCGACCATATAATCGAGCTAAAACGGGTTTCCCCGAGGCCGATCCTCAGGAGATGATGGACGCTGATTCCGATTCAACCTACCGCCATCTCGTAAACAGCGTGGCGGACTACGCCATCTTCGCGCTCGACGGGTCGGGTCGCGTCGTGACCTGGAATACCGGCGCTGAGCGGATCAAGGGATACAGTGCCGCGGAAATCGTTGGCCGGCATTTCTCCATGTTCTACCCACCCGAAGCTGCTGCGAACGGCGCCCTTTCGCGAAAACTGGAGATCGCCGCGCGCGACGGCCGGGTCGAGGACGAAGGCTGGCGCGTGCGCAAGGACGGTACCCGCTTCTGGGCCAATGTCGTGATCAGCGCCATGCGCAATGGCCAGGGCAAGGCAACCGGTTTCGCCAAGGTGACCCGGGAAGTCGATCAGGCGCGGGCCATGGGAGATGCGCTGCGCGACTCCGAGAAGAGTTTCTCGCTGCTCGTGCAAAGCGTCACCGACTACGCCATTCTCCTGCTCGACCCTGACGGCCGGGTCACGAGCTGGAACGAGGGCGCCGAGCGTATAAAGGGCTACAAGGCAGGCGAGATAATCGGCCACTCCTTCAGGAGGTTCTATCCACCGGAAGCGGTAGCGGCAGGACTTCCCGAGCGGGAACTCGAAACGGCAGCGCGGGACGGACGCTTCGAGGACGAGGATTGGCGCGTACGCAAGGATGGGTCACGTTTCTGGGCGAACGTAGTCGTCACTGCCCTGCGTAACGATGCCGGCGAACTGCTTGGCTACGCCAAGGTGACACGCGACCTTACCGCGCGTCGCGAGGCAGAAAACCAGGCCCGGAAACTGGCCGTGGAGGAAGCTCAGCACGCGGAAGCAACGCGCCGTAGCGAAGAACTCGCAAGTCTGAACGAGCGGCTCAGGCGGTCAAACGATGAGCTGCGTTCCGCGCTGGAAGCGGCCGAGGATTCCCGCCATGCTGCCGAAGAGGCTGCTTCCGCCATGGCCGAAGCCTATCGGCAGCTCGACCAGTTCGCTTACATAGCGTCCCACGACCTCAAAGCGCCCCTTCGCGGGATCGCGAACCTGGCCCAGTGGATCCAGGACGATGCCGCGGACGAACTCAGCGGCGAGTCCGCGGAACACCTGCGCTTGTTGCAGGGCCGGGTGCAGCGAATGGAAGCGCTGATCGACGGCATACTCGCTTACTCCAGGGCCGGGCGCGTGACTGCTGTTCCCGAGAAGGTTGACACCGGTGCGCTGGTGCGCGAGGTGATCGACTTAGTCGCGCCGCCGGAGGGCGTGACGATTGTCGTTCCCGATGATCTGCCGACGCTTGAAACCGAGCTGCTGCCGCTGCAGCAGGTTTTTATGAACCTGATAGTAAACGCGGTAAAATACAGCGGCGCTACCCGCGCGGACGCGACGGTGCATATAGGCTGGCGTGACACAGGCGAGGCGATCGAGTTCTTCGTTCGCGACAACGGGCCCGGCATCGCGCCTGAATTTCACGAGCGGGTGTGGGGCATCTTCCAGGTGCTGACGGCGCGCGACAAGAACGACGGCACCGGCGTTGGTCTCGCCGTGGTGAAAAAGGTTGTCGAAGGCCGAGGTGGCCGCGTCTTGCTCGAATCCACGCCCGGCGAGGGCGCGACTTTCCACTTTACCTGGCCGACATAACTGGACGACGTGAGCATACAGAGTCGACGCATGGCAAATCAGCAATTGAACATCCTTCTGGTCGAGGACGACGAGGTGGATGTGATGACGGTGAAACGGGCGTTCAAGAACAACCACATTATGAACCCCCTGTTCGTTGCCGCCGACGGCATCGAGGCGCTGGAGAAACTGCGCAGCTCCGAGGTGCCGAAAGGCCGGCGGCTTGTCCTGCTCGACCTGAACATGCCGCGGATGAACGGCATCGAGTTCCTGCAGGAACTGCGCAAGGACAAGGAACTGGCATCCACGCCGGTCGTCGTACTCACAACGTCGAACGATGACCAGGACAAGGTTAACGCCTATAACATGAACGTCGCCGGCTACCTTCTGAAACCGGTTACCTTCCAGAACTTCTGCGACATGATGGTAGCGCTAAACAAGTATTGGTCGCTGGTCGAGTTGCCGTGAAAATGGGATGAACCTTTCCGCGACTACGCCGCTGCGAGTCCTGATTGTCGACGATGACGAACTGGATCGCCTTGCGGTTCGCCGGCATCTTCAGCAGTCAGGAGTTGACGCACGCACGGAGGAAGCATCGTCTGCGGCTGAGGCTCTCGAGGCGATGCAAAATGCTGCTTACGATTGCGTATTCCTGGACTACTACATTCCCGGCGACGACACGCTAAAGCTATTACGCACCCTGCGCGAGACCTCGCCGGAGCTGCCGGTGGTGATATTCACCGGCCGCGGAGACGAGGACATCGCGGTCGAACTGATGAAATCCGGCGCCGCGGACTACCTGCCGAAGTCGTCGCTGACACCCGAGCGGCTGGCGTCGGCCCTGCGCCACGCGCGCGAGGTTACGCAGGCGGCTATTGCCCGGCAGCGTGCCGAAGGCCTGTTGCGCCTGTTGAGCGAAGCCGCAGAACACATCCTAACCGCGAGCACCCCGGATGACCTTGTAAGGGGGTTGTTCGAAAAAATCAGGGAACCGCTCGGTGTCGACGCCTTCCTGAACTACATGGTCGATGTCTCCGTGAACAAGCTGGAGCTGGCATCCTGCGCCGGTATCCCGGAAGACAAACTGGACTTGTTCAATGAACCGCCATTCGACACGTCTGCCGACGGTAGCGCAATCGTCGAGCGCAAGCCGGTTCATGCGACATCCCTGCAGCAGTCGATGGAACCGTCGGCGCAAATACTGAAGTCGATCGGGTTCCGGGCCTGTTCGTGTCATCCGCTCCTGGCGGAATACCAGTTGCTCGGCACGCTGTGTTTCGCAAGCCGCACGAAAGATGCATTCAGGGTAGACGAACTGGATTTTCTTCGCACCGTCAGCCACTACGCCACGGCGGCGTTCGAACGACTCCGAAACATGCAGAAAATGCGCGAGGACGACCGACGCAAGGATGAGTTTCTCGCAACGCTTGCGCATGAATTGCGCGATCCGCTGGCACCCTTGAGCAACGTGCTGGAGCTGATGAAGCGGTCAAAGGGCAGGGACGACATCCTGGAACAGGTTCGCGAAACGATAGACAGGCAGCTAAGCCACCTCGTACAGCTGGTCGATGACCTCCTCGACATGAGCCGGATAACCCGCAACCGGCTGGACCTACGCAAGCGGCGGGTCGAGCTGTCATCAATCATCCACCAGGCACTGGATGCGGCACGTCCGATGGCGGCGTCAGTAAAGCACGAGCTGCACGTCGCGCTTCCCCCTGAACCCGTGTTCCTCAATGCCGACCCGGTGCGGCTGGTACAGGTTTTCGTCAACCTGCTGACCAATAGCTGCAAATACACCAGGCCCGGCGGGCATATCTGGCTTTCGGCCGAAGTGCAGGAGGACCAGGTCGTCGTAAGGGTGCGTGATACCGGCATCGGCATCCCACGCAACAAGCTCGCCAGTGTATTCGAGATGTTTTCCCAACTTCCGGCCGCGCGGGACCTTTCGCAGGGCGGCCTGGGAATAGGACTGACGCTGGTGAAGCGCCTGGTCAGCATGCACGGGGGGACCGTCGAGGCTTCCAGTGCCGGCGCAGGGCTGGGGACGGAGTTTATCGTACGGTTGCCGGTACCGGCGGAGCACTCGCAGGTTCAAGTGGCGAGCAGGCAGAACGAAGAGTCGCCTGCGACGGGGCGCCGCATTCTCATCGTCGATGACAACCGCGATTCGGCCGCGTCGCTCGCCATGTTGCTGGAAACAGCAGGGAACACGACGCATGAAGCCTACGATGGACCAGAAGCTTTGGAGGCCGCCGAGAAGTTTCGCCCGGACGTCGTACTGCTCGATATCGGGTTGCCAAAGCTTAACGGCTTCGAAGTGTGCCGCCGTATCCGCGCGCAACCCTGGGGCGAGAATATGACCATTCTCGCCGTTTCCGGCTGGGGACAGGATGACGACAGGCGCAAGTCGCGCGAAGCCGGTTTCGATCACCACCTGGTGAAGCCGGTGGACTACAACACCCTCTTGAAGCTGCTGGCGGAGCCGTCGGCGACAGCCCGGGTGAGCGGCAGCGGCGGTTGAGCTTTCCCTCCTGCTACCTCTGCACCGCCTGCATGACTTCACGAATTCCGGCTCCGGTTTCACCGGTAATTTTTTCCGTTTCGCGAAAGTCACCTCGCAAAGCTTTCAGCGCGTAGCGTTCCATCTCGATCTCCGCCTGGGTGCGGACGCCCAGGCGGCGCAGCACGGGCAGGGGGGGGCACCACCCCTGTAGGGCGTGCTGCAGCAGGAAACTGGCAACGACCGCCGACAGCAGGTAGAACTTGCGGTCCACCGAGGCGCCGAGGCCCAGGCCAGCGAGCACGAGCGCCGAGGCATTGGCCTCGAGCATACGCTCCGTATCCCACTCCGCGTCCAGTTCGTCCAGCCGACGCTGTATCGCTGCCGCGCCATCTGCGGCACAACCTGCAACGCTATGCAGGATCTCGCGTCGGATTCTCTCGTTGATCTCGTGGGCTGTGGCGTTGGCCACGCGATAGGTGGTCTTTGGCAACATGACTATCTCCGGTAACCTGATGTGAATCGGGCAGCAATATCCATGCCAGTCGCCAGGACGGTGGCCGTGCAGGCATGGTCGTGCGTCGGCTACACTGGGCGGCCAGCAAATACCCGACGACGCGACGCCGCAAGCTCACCCGATGGAGGGACACTCATGAAACGCAATGCATCAGCCGTATGGAGCGGTGGTATCAAAGACGGCAAGGGAAGGCTATCGACCGATAGCGGCGTGCTGGACGATACGCAGTATTCATTCAGCACGCGCTTCGAGGACGGCAAGGGTACAAATCCCGAAGAACTGATAGCGGCGGCGCACGCCGGCTGTTTCGCAATGGCGCTGTCCGGGCAGCTGGGAGAGGCTGGCATGACGGCCGAGAGCATTTCGACAACCGCAAGCGTGACCCTGGAGAAGTCAGGTGACGCTTTCGACATCACGTCGGTTCACCTGGATGTCAGGGCGAACATACCGGGCGGTGAACGGGAAGCTTTCGAGAAAGCGGCGAAGAACGCCAAGGAAGGGTGCCCGGTGTCAAAAGTTCTGAATGCCAGCATAACGATGGACGCCCAACTGGAGTCGTAATACCAGATGCCGGGCAACGACAGCGAACTGGCCATGATGGGGCTGGTTCTGGCAATCATGATCTTGATCTTCGCCGTCGTGTGGTTCGTCTTTATGCTGCCGATGGAAAAAGGATTGCACAAGAGACGGATGGAACTGTTGCAACGGAAGCTGCTGCAGAATGAAGAGCGGCTGAAAAGGGAAGCGGCCGCGAAGGCAAGAGTGGAGAGGGCAAATCAGGAACGAAATGAAGATCGACCGAGGCGACGCGCCGGCGGAAGCTGACGCGGCGCCGCCGGCGCCGAACCTCCCGTATGGAAGATCGCTGATCGCGGCTGTCCTGGTCGCGGCGAGCGTCGGTTGCGCAGAAGGCGAGTCCCTGTCTGTCGAACAGGTCATAGACAACATGTTGGCGGCCACTGCTCCCGAGCGCTCGCGGAATGCCATTCAGAGCCTGACTACGACGGCGGACTGCATGGGACCAGATGGCGAATTTGAAACGACCGTGACGTCGATCAGGCCCGATACCGTTTATTTCAGGCAAGCGTCGGCGCGTGCCATCACGGAGATCTGGAGCACTCCGGAACGCACCTGGGGCGGGAATGCAGGGGAAGAATATGAGCTGTTGACCCCCCGGGTTCGCGATTTCATCCGCGCCCAGGAGTTTCACCTGATGATCATCGACCTGAAGACGCGCTTTGCCGATTTCGAGCTGCTCGGCCGACAGGAAACAGGCGGACAGGATTGCCTTGGCGTTTCCATGCAGGACGACGCCGGCGGAGATGCCTTCCTCTGCGTCCGGACGGATAACTGGCTGCCCGTCGAGCTGCGGCTCGACCGGGAGAGTGCCACGGGTCCGGTACGCATTACGTTCGAGGACTGGCGAGATACGGATGGTCTTAACCTGTTTCACTCGATGCAAGTGATTGAAGACCCGGACAGGGTCTTCACGTACGATTTCGTGGACATTTCCGTCAATACCTTTGCCTATGAAATGCGCGTGCCACCGCCGGAGATGCCGAAAGTCAGGCGCGGGGACTAGGACTGGCGCGAGCAGGCACAACGCCGAGTGCAGGTCCGGCGGCAGGCGGCAGGTGACATCATGAAGTCCATGCTTTTTTCGCTGTTCGCAGTGGGCGCCTTCGTCTACGTTTGTTTTTGCCTGTACCTCTACCTGTTCCAGCGATCATTCATCTACTTTCCGACGGCTGTTGCAGAAGGCGTCACGGCTGAAGAAGTATGGATCGACAATGAACAGGAAAGAATACGCGTCTGGCGGCTGCATACGCCCGGTTCGGACGCGATCATTTATTTCGGCGGCAACGCTGAAGACGTTTCCTACAACGTCCGGGAGTTCCGTGACTGGTTCCCCCAACACGCAGTGTATCTCGTCAATTACCGGGGGTACGGAGGCAGTAGCGGTTCCCCGGACGAAGCAGCGTTCCACAGCGACGCGCAGGCAGTCTACGACTTCGTGGCAGGGAAGCATGCAGCCGTCTCCCTCATTGGCCGAAGCTTGGGCGCCGCGGTGGCCGTTCACCTGGCAACCCGGCGCGACGTTGACAGACTGGCCCTGGTAACGCCGTTCGACAGCCTGCGAAGCCTGGCGAGCGAGTTTTACCCGATATTCCCGACGTCGTTGCTGCTCAGGGACACTTACGACGCCATCGGTCTGGCTGGTCGCGTGAGCGCTCCGGCACTCGTACTCGTGGCGGAGCACGACGAGATCATTCCGCGGCAGAGTTCCGAGAGACTGGCGAACGCACTGGGAGGTCCTCACGTCATTCGTTTCATCGAATGCACCGGCCACAACACGATCGGCGCGTCTCCCGACTATGGCCGCGCCTTGCGAGAGTTCATGAACCCGCAAACGGGCAGGGCAACCGGCCGGTGAGCGACGGGGTACTTGCGGACGGCGTGGTTCTTCTCCACCTGGCGTTCGTCCTTTTCGTCGTCTTCGGCGGCTTTCTCGTCATACGTTACCCGCGGCTCGCATTCGCGCATGTGCCGGCGTTCCTGTGGGGCGTATACATCGAAATCACTGGAGGGCTGTGTCCTTTGACCGGGGTGGAAAACCGTTTGCGCCAAAAAGCCGGCGAAGGTGGGTATGATGCCGGCTTCATCGAACACTATGTCTATCCTGTTCTGTATCCGCCGGGACTGACGCGCACGACTCAACTCTGGCTTGCTGCGTTCGTTCTCGTCCTGAACGGCAGCATTTACGGGTGGATACTGCTGCGTCGCCAGCGAAAGAACCCGAGCGGTCCTGCAAGCCGCAATAGCGATTAGCACGAGCGGCAATGGCAAGGCGGCCGAATACTTCACTGTAGACGCATGAAACGACTGATGGAAAACAAGGGCACGCGCACGGGGATCTATTTCGGCGCGACGTCCGGCGTCATCACCACGATGGGGCTCATCGCCGGTCTTTATGCCGGTACGGACTCGCTGGTGGCCGTCCTCGGCGGCATTCTTGTCGTTGCCGTATCGGATGCGATGTCCGACGCCCTGGGAATCCACCTTGCCCAGGAGGCGGATCCGGATTCGAGCAGCGCGCACATATGGGCCGCAACCATTTCGACCTTCCTGACAAAGCTGATTGTCGCCCTGACGTTCGCATTGCCGCTGATGTTCCTGACGCTCGGCATTGCCGTGCTGGTGTCCGTCGGCTGGGGGCTCATCGTGATCGTGCTGTTGAGTTACTATCTTGCGCGGACGCAGAAAGTGGCCGTTTTACCAGTCGTCGCGGAGCACCTGACGATTGCCGTCGTGGTGGTTGTGCTGGCACATTTTATCGGTGTCTGGGTTCAGAAAGTATTTTCGTGATTCGATTGCAACCGGCGGGAGCACGAGAAGATGGCGGATATTTCATGGGACGACTTCGAGAAGGTGGAGCTGCGCGCAGGGACGATCCTCGAGGCCCTTCCCTTTCCGGAGGCGCGCAAGCCAGCGTACAAACTGACCATCGATTTCGGCGACAAGATCGGCATTCGCAAGTCTTCCGCGCAGATCACCGATCTGTACTCCCCGGATGAACTGGTTGGCAAGCAGATCATCGGCGTCGTGAACTTCCCGCGAAAGCAGATTGGTCCTTTCATGTCGGAATGCCTGGTAACCGGGCTGGTCCAGGAAGACGGTCGTGTCATACTGGCGGTACCGGACAAATTTGCGGAGAATGGCACGCGACTAGGCTAGGCAGCGCGAAGAAGACGGATGTCGGAACACACAGCAACCATCATCTGGCAACGGGGCGACCAGCGGTTCACCGACAATGCCTATAGCCGCGGCCACGAATGGAAGTTCGACGGCGGCACGACCGTGGCGGCATCGGCATCCCCGGACGTGGTGCCGTTGCCGATGTCGGTAGCCGAGAACGTGGATCCGGAGGAGGCGTTCGTAGCCTCTCTCTCGAGCTGCCACATGCTCTTCTTTCTATCCATCGCCGCGAAGCGCGGCTTTGTCGTTGACAGCTACACCGATGCGGCGATCGGCTACACCGGCAAGAACGAGGATGGCAAGGTAGCGGTGACGAAAGTCGTGCTTGAGCCCAAGGTCAGTTTTGTGGGCGATCAGGTACCGACCGTCGAGCAAATGCAGCAGATGCACGAAAAGTCCCACGATCTTTGTTTCATTGCGAACTCGGTAAAGACCGAAATCATCGTACGGACGAGTGTGTGACGTAGAGGCCGGTGCGGTCATTCCACTCCGAGCGATGGAACACCCGATCTGAGAGGGGATGCGAGACGAATGCACGAAGAAATCAGGCACCCATGCGTGCAGCACAAGCTCGCATTGCTTCGGGACGAGGCGACGGGCTACCGGGAGTTTCGTGACCTTGCAAAAGAAATCACGATGTTCGTCTGCTACGAAGCCTTGAAGGGCGTCAACGTCCGCAAGGTTTCCGTCCAGACGCCGCTGGCGATCGCCCAATGCCACAAGATCGACGAGGAACTCGTTGTGGTTCCCATACTGCGGGCCGGCATCGGGATGCTCGACGGGATCCTGGGGCTGGTTCCGACCGCTCGCGTCGGCTTTGTTGGAATGTACCGGGACATGGAATCGAAGAAGCCGGTGGCTTACTACCAGCGGCTGCCTTCCGAATCGAGCAACGCCCTGTACATCGTGATCGACCCGATGATTGCGACTGGTGGTTCGACCTCCGCGGCAATCGACCTCATCAAGGCCAACGGCGCCACGCACATCGTCGTGGTCTGCATCGTCACCTGCCCGGAGGGCCTGCGCAAGATCGAAGAAGCGCATCCGGACGTGAAGATCTATACCGCCGCGATAGACGACTACCTCGACGAGCGCAAATACATCGTTCCCGGTCTCGGGGACGCCGGCGACAGGTTGTTTGGCACGAGCTGAAGCAGGGTAACCATGTTCGCGGATAACGAGTCCGCCCGCCAACGGGCAGGGGCGGTTGGGCAGCCGAATCGGGAGTTGGTATCATCAGCTCATCTTCTCGCTCGAGTGACCGGCTCGTCCCGTGGTGTCGGGGCGGCGTAACAGACCACGAATCGAGGGGCATTGAATGCGCAACACGATTTGCAAAACCGTGGTTTTGCCGGCACCGGCGGAAGAGCTATACGAGATGTACCTGGATTCTCAAGTGCATTCGGACATTACCGGCGCGCCGGCGAAGGTAAGTGAAGAGCCGAACTCTCTCTTCGAGGCGTTCGGCGGCCTGCTGGTTGGCAGGACGATCCAGGTGGTGAAGCACCGGTTGGTTGTCCAGTCCTGGAGGACCGTCAATTTCAAGAAGTCCGATCCCGATTCCATCCTCATCATTTCGTTCACGCCGGAGGATGACGATGGCCGTATCGACCTGGTTCACTTGCAAGTGCCCGACAGCGATTTCCAGGGAGTTTGTGGTGGCTGGGACTCGCGCTATTTCGCTCCGTGGCTGGCTTACCTGCAGTCCCGCTGAGCCTCCCGGCTCGCCCGATATATTTAATAAATTCAGATACTTATGTTGATCGTGAAATTTCACTTCGAGACGTGGCGGGGCTTACCTCCGGAATTTATTTGCACAACGGCCGGACACGAGTACCATACCGCCCTCGCAATGCTAGCGGTCGGGAAGAAAGGCAACTGCTCAAAATTCAACCGTTACGGCGATGTGATCGGCCACCCCGGCCGGTTTTATTAACGCCAGATTATCTGGCTTGAAAGTGTAAGAGAAAGTTATGTCAGACGAAGTAGAAGGCACCGTTAAATGGTTCAATGACGAAAAGGGATTCGGTTTCATTGAACGTGAAGGCGGTAAAGATGTTTTTGTTCACCATAGCGCTATCAATGGCAGCGGTCGCAAGACCTTGCATGAAGGCCAAAAGGTAACGATGAAGGTCACGCAGGGACAGAAAGGACCGCAAGCG
>DATGQI010000206.1:0-6856 GCA_035304285.1 Woeseiaceae bacterium | reverse complement strand
CCGGCCGTCGATGATGCGATGGTCGTAGGTCAGTGCAACGTACATCATCGAGCGTGCCGCAATCTCGCCGTTCACGACGACCGGCCGTTCCTGGATTGCGTGCATGCCGAGGATCGCGCTTTGCGGCGGATTCAGGATCGGGGTCGACAGCAGAGACCCGAAAATACCGCCATTCGTGATCGTGAACGTTCCGCCGGTAAGGTCGTCCATCGTCGTACTGCCGTCGCGCGCCTTCTTGCCGAGCTTCTCGATGTCGCTCTCGATCTGCGCGAAGCTCAGCTGATCGACGTCTCTCAGGACCGGCACCATCAGCCCCCGCTCGGAGGACACGGCGATGCCAATATCGAAATAGTCGTGATAGACAATATCGTTGTCCTCGATCGAGGCATTGACGACCGGAAACTTCCTGAGCGCCTCGACCGATGCCTTGACGAAGAACGACATAAAACCGAGCTTTACGTCGTGCTCTTTCTGGAAGGCTTCCTTGTAGCGATTCCGCAGCGACATCACCTGTGTGAGATCGATCTCGTTGAACGTCGTCAGCATCGCCGCGGTGCTCTGCGCCTGTACCATGCGCTCGGCGATCTTTGCGCGCAGCCTGGTCATCGGCACGCGCTGTTCGGACCTCGAGGCGCCGGGCGCTTCACGCGTTCCCTGCTCTTCCGGCTGCGGTTCAGGGTCGCCAGGCGCCACGTTCTCGTCACTGTGGCTCTTCAGGTACTCCATGACGTCGGATTTCGTGATGCGGCCATCGCGACCACTTCCCGACACGATGGTCGCTTCGAGGTCGTGCTCGTCCAGCAGCCGGCGTACCGCGGGGCTCAACTTGTACGCACTGTCGCCGCGGGATTCGGCACTTCGGCCGGGTTCCGCCTCAACCTCACCGTCTTCATCTTCCTGCTCCGCCGCGGCTTCGGAATGCTGCGCTGCCTTGCCGGCCGGCGCCTTGTCGGCCGGTCCCTCTTCCTGTTGGTCGGCACCATTACCGGAAGCGGCCGCGGCGCCCTCACCTTCTTCCAGTATGGCGAGCACATCGCCGGCGGTGACCGTTGCCCCGTCCTCGACCCTGATTTCCTTCAGGGTGCCGGAAGCCGGCGCAGGAACCTCTAGAACAACCTTGTCCGTCTCCAGGTCTACCAGGTTCTCGTCGCGGGAAATGGAGTCGCCGGGTTTTTTGTGCCAGGCAACCAGCGTTGCGTCGCTGACCGATTCCGGCAGCGCCGGCACTTTGATTTCAATACTCATGCATTAGTCCGTTCGTTGCTTTTTCGCGTTTTGCTCCCGGCTTTGCTCTTGCGGCCGGCTTTCTTCTTCTTTGGCTTGTCGACCGTTCCATCGGATTCGCTGGCGGCGATCTCGATGCCTAACGCCGCCTCGACCAGTTCCTGCTGTTGCTGGATATGCAGTTTCAGGACGCCGGAGGCGGGAGCCGCCGCGCTCTCACGACCTGCGTAATACAGTTGCTGGCTGTCACTCAAGGGTTCCTGGAGGCGGTGACGAATCTGGTACCAGGCTCCCTGGTTCTGGGGCTCTTCCTGGCACCACACGATGGCTTCGGCATTCGGGTAAGACCGGATTTGCGCTTGATACCGGTCGATCGGGAAAGGATAAAGCTGCTCGATGCGGATCAATGCAACGTCCGACAAATCCTGCGAGCGCCGTGCCTGCAGCAGATCGTAGTAAACCTTGCCGCTGCAGAAAACCAGGCGCCTGACAGCTTCCCTCTCGATGTCCTCGACCTCCGGAATGACCAGTTGGAACTGCCCTTCGGAGAGGCCCGACAGCGGCGACACGGAAAGTTTGTGCCTGAGGAGGCTCTTCGGCGTCATGACGATGAGCGGTTTGCGATATGACCTCAGCATCTGGCGGCGCAGCATATGAAACATCTGCGCCGGAGTTGAGGGTACGCAGACCTGCATGTTGTTCTCCGCGCAAAGTTGCAGGAACCGTTCCAGTCGCGCCGATGAGTGCTCGGGGCCCTGGCCTTCATATCCATGGGGCAGGAACAGGGTCAGCCCGCAGAGCCGGCCCCACTTCGCCTCGCCCGAGCTGATGAACTGGTCGATGACGACCTGCGCACCATTCGCGAAATCTCCGAACTGGGCTTCCCACACGACCAGCGTCCTGGCTTCGGTCGTCGCGTAACCGTACTCGAAGCCCATCACCGCTGCTTCCGACAGGAGCGAGTCGATGACACGAAACGCCGAAGGCCGATCGGAAATGGTCTGCAACGGGATGAACTCATCCCGGTTGCGCTGGTTGTGCAATACCGCGTGCCGGTGAAAGAAAGTCCCGCGGGAGGTGTCCTGCCCGGTAACGCGGCAGTCGTAGCCATCATCGATCAGCCCGGCATAGGCCATGGTTTCGGCAAAACCCCAGTCCATATCGATCTCGCCGGCGCCCATGCGAACGCGTTCGTCGATGATCCTCTTGACGCGCCCGTGCAGCGCGAAGCCAGGCGGCAACGCGGTAATCTTCTTCGACAGCTCGGCAACCTTCGCGACGTCCAGGGTGGTATCGACTTCCTCGTCCCAGCTGCCTTCGAGATACCGGCTCCAGTCGACTGTGTACTCATTGCCGATCAGCCCGAGAGAGGACTTCGGCACCGGTTCCCCGCGATCCAGCCGGTCGCGATAATCTTCCTGCATCGCGGACACGCCTTCCTTGTCGACCAGCCCGGCCTCTACGAGGCGATCGGCGTAAAGCTCGCGCGTCGTCTTGTGCTTGCGAATCGTGCCGTACATCACCGGTTGCGTTGCGCTGGGCTCGTCCGCTTCGTTGTGCCCGTGACGCCGGTAGCACACGAGGTCGATTACGACGTCCTTCTTGTAGCGTTGTCGGTATTCCAGTGCGAGCCGCGTGACGAAGATCGCTGCCTCGGGATCATCGCCGTTTACATGGAATATCGGCGCTTCGATCATTTTTGCGATGTCGGTGCAGTACGGCGTGGAACGCGCATCCGATGGTCGACTGGTGGTAAAACCGATCTGGTTGTTGATGACGATGTGCACGGTACCGCCGGTCCTGAAACCGTTCGTCTGCGATAGCTGGAAGGTCTCGGCTACCACGCCCTGCGCCGCGAAGGCGGCGTCGCCGTGTATGAGTACCGGCAGCACTTCGGAGCGCTCGAAATCACCCCTGCGTTGTTGCCGGGCACGCACGCTGCCCTCTACCACGGGGTCGACGATCTCCAGGTGCGACGGGTTGAACGCCAGCGCAATGTGCACGTTGCCACCCGGCGTTTTCATATCTGCCGAGAAGCCTTTGTGATACTTCACGTCGCCGGACCCCTTCAGCTCGCCGGGGTCGACATTGCCCTCGAACTCCTCGAAAAGCTCTTCCGGTGGTTTTCCCAACACGTTCACGAGCACGTTGATGCGCCCGCGATGCGCCATACCTATGACGAATTCGTGTATTCCCGATTCGCCACCACGCTGGATGAGATCGTCCAGCATCGGGATGAGGCTTTCGCCGCCCTCGAGTGAAAACCGCTTTTGCCCTACGAAACGCGTGTGCAGGTAGCGTTCTATCCCCTCGGCCGAGGTCAGTTGCTCGAGGATCCACAGCCGTTCTTCTTTAGAGAGACCGGGAGCGACGATCCCCTGCTCAAAATGCTTCCTGAGCCACAGACGCTCACGTGAGCGGGACATGTGCGCGAACTCGGCGCCGATCTTGCCGCAATAAATTCTCTGCAGAAGCGCGAGGATGTCTCGCAGTTTCATGCGCCGGTTGCCGGTGCCGGCGAGTCCGCCTGTTACGAATTCGGTGTCCATGTCGGCATCGGACAACCCGAGGTAGTCTAGCTTGAGCACCCCCGGCACCGGCCTTTCCATCAGTCCCAGCGGGTCAAGGTCTGCGATCTGGTGTCCCCGGAGGCTGTAAACCTGGATCAGGCGCGAGACCGACGCTTGCTTCTCGCTCGCCGCGCCAGGACCGGACGCGCGGACTGCCCCGGCTTTGCCATTCCCGCGTTTTCGCTCGGAAACAGACGCCAATTCAGCCAGTTGCCGAACAATCGGCGAGTGAGGTACGTCGTTCTTCTGCCCGTCGAGTGAACTGAAGTAGCTGCGCCACCCGGTCGGGATCGAGTCCGGGTTCTCGAGAAACTGCTCATACATAGCTTCGACCGCGGCGGCGTTGAGGCCGAACAGTGGCGTCGAAGCATATTGCTCTTTCAGCGACTTGCTCATAGCAGAAGTTGGGGCGCCTAACCGGAGGTTAGGCGACTTATTTGAGAGGTAAGGTCACCAGACGGCATCGCAAGTCCCGAGCGACTGCTGCGGTGGAGAAATTCGAGGGCTAGTTTATCGTATGGTCCGCGGTTAGGGAATTGGACACCCATCAGGCCGGCCTCAGCAGGAGCACGAACTGGTAGCACACCACGCAGGCATAAACGCTGAAGAAGAGCGTAAGGAAAAGCCCGGTCCGGACGCGATTGAACAGCTTTGAGCGGGAGAGGAATACCAGCATCAGGATGCCGAGTCCTGTCATGAGCATCTTGCTTGCGGTAAAGGCGAAGGTGCCGTGGCTGATCGCAAGCGCCATCACGGGATTCACCTCGATCGCACCCCGGTCCAGCAGGCGCAAGGTGAAGAATGCGTCGAGGCAGCTCAGAAGCATCGTTCCGACGGCCAGGAAGAACAGCCACGGGTGATGCCAGTCGATGAAGACCGGCTCGCCCTCCGCCGCACGTCGGTGCTCCCGCCGCCGCGAGCGCAAGAACCCGAAGATGACGGTGCGCCAGCCGAATTCGCGCCTGTCCGCGATGTCGCGACTTTCCGTTGCCAATTCCCCTTCCCTGGATTTACCCACAGCCTCTCCTTCCCTGATGATGTCGACCTGGCGGGTGGACTGCCCTCCCCGCCGCTTTTGCTATTGCCCGTCCCCTGGCGCCGAATCGTCCGTCACGCGAAGCAGTTCCGCGATGACCGCATTGCGGTCACTCTGCTCGCGAAGTCCCGGATAGGCCATGCGATTGCCCGGCAGGAACCGCATCGGCTGCATGAGCCACGCATCGAGGGCCTCGGGCGTCCAGATGAAATCCGCGTCGGCAAGCGCATTGGAATAGGGATATCCGTCCACCTCACCTGCCTCGCGGCCGAACACGCCGTAGAGATTCGGGCCACTCACCGACGGACCGCCCTTCTCGAAGCTGTGGCATGCGCGGCATTGCATCGCCAGGCGCGCCCCGTACGCGGGGTCGGCGTTCGCATACTCCGGCAGCTTCAGGTAATCCGCCGTCGGCAGGACGACCTGCGCGCCAAGCGTGGCTGCGGTGATGATGTTCGGGTCACTGTCCACGGCTGCATTTCGACCGCCTGACTCTGGTCCGCCACATGCTGCCAGAAGGGCGCTGGCGGCCACCAGGACTGGGACACGTATGTTCAACATTGCTGGAGGAATGCGCAGGCGCCGTCGGCAAAGCACCGCATTTTCTGTGACGGATCAGGATTTATCAAACAAAAAGTGAACGCACGTGACATAAGGCGCGAAACCCGTTTCTTGGCAGTCGCACCGGAAATAGATGCGGCCATACCACAGCACGACTAATACGCTATCGAGTGGCAAGTTCGGGATTAGCTGATGAAAGGAAATGCCTGCAGGCCAGTCTTCCACATATCGGTTCTGGCGATCATGCTGTTTCAGGTTTGCGCACTATTTGCGCGCAGCGCGCTGGACATCTCACTGGTTAAGCGAGGAATGGACCGTGCGATAGCTAACGACATTAGCTACCTGGTGGTTCCGCCCATGCTGGCAGCATTTATGTACCCTTACCTCCGCCGGCACTGGGACGCACTGCAGAGCCTGTTCCGACTACAGGCAATGACACTCCGGTTGTTCGTGCTTGCTCTTGTCCTCGGCCTGTTGCTGCGTGTCACGTACTGGGCTGTTCTGACGGTGCTGATCTGGGCCGGTGTCATAGGCAACGACGAATCTGGCGTTGTAGCCGGACCGCTCTTGGGATTCCAGTGCCCTCCGCTGCCAGTCCTGACCCTCAGCGTACTCACGATGTCATTCCTTGTCCCGGTGGTTGAAGAGATCGTTAACAGGGGCTTCCTGCTCCACGCACTCTTGCCGAGGGGATTTGTGACGTCGATAATTTTGTCCGCATTGCTCTTCGCAGTGGCTCATAAACCCGGCACGTATGCTGTCGCATTCTCAATCGGTGTTCTCCTTGCGGTGCAGGCGTTGAACGCGCGGACACTCTGGGCGCCCCTGGTGACACACAGTACCTATAACTTCGCGGCTATCATCGATTGGGAATGTTTCCGGCTTATCTGGAATCCGCCGCTCGCCGATCCGCTTTTGCTTGCCGCCACTAAAGTCGCGGCGCCAACCGCCGTGGCATGTGTCTTCCTTTGTTGCTGGCTGGTCAGTAAAAGAGCAATCGGGGACACGATGCCCCGATTGCCCGGTACTGCCACTTAAAGGGCGTTTGCGACCCTCTCGATAACGTGAGACGCGGCAGCGACGATGCCTTCGTAAATATTAATGAGCTCGCCGCCTACCGTTGATGTATTACTGACACCACCGTAGTTGTTTCCCGAGTTTGCCGGGGTGCATTGTCCCGTGCCTCCGGAAACGAAAGAGAGCTCTGCTTTGGTAAGTTCTCGCATGACATCAACCTCCATATTGATTTGTCGTCATTGTGTTGCGCATCCTGCGCAAGGTGACCGTAGTTTTTTTCGCCCCCTGGCAGCGATACGCATAAATCGGCAAAGGAGCAGGAAACGGAGCGGCCGGTGATACCCGGGGTCGACCGGCTTCCGTTTCCGGCAGTGAACTGCAGGTGAAGAAGCGACGAGCTGCCGTTGTCAGTCCAGCGCATCCTGCAAGCGGAACAGCGCCAGCCGAG
>DATGQI010000205.1:0-4662 GCA_035304285.1 Woeseiaceae bacterium | reverse complement strand
CTCCGCGGCAAGCCGGTCGAGTCCGGACAGGCAGGGCGGGACGCCATGCTGACACTCAGTGCTGAGGATTCCGTCGCCTCCGGCAACGCGTCCTGCAATACCTTCTCGGGCAGGTATGCGATCAAGAGTGGCCAGCAGATCAGCTTCGACCGGAACATGGCGGTCACGATGATGGCGTGTCCGGATATGAGCATCGAATCGGAGTTCCTCGAAGTGCTTGAAATGGCCGACAACTATTCTCTTAGCGACGACGGCATGCTCAGCCTGAACCGGGCACGCATGGCGCCCCTTGCGAGGTTCGAGGTGGTTGAGGACATCTAGCGAGCCGGCCGTTTACGACACTTGAAGCTCGAAAGTGGGTAAAGCTTGATCAGAGCCTTCGGAAGTGACCCTGAGGTCGCGCTGGAAGGAGCGAGACGAGCCTTGACGCTCAGTGATTAGAGACAATTCGGCACGTTGCGTATCAAGCACTGTTGGTGCGGCAGGGATGGCTACCGTCTCTGGCACAGCATTGTTTGTATTTGCTGCTACCATCCGTCGCAGCACATCTGGCTACAGCTCGTGCCTGGCATCTCGATCCAGTCGAGCGTAGCCGGACCTGGAATGTATTAAAGACTATTGCTTATGGATTCAGACAAGAAGATCAGCGTACTTTTCGTGTGCATGGGCAACATCTGCCGCTCCCCGACAGCCGAAGGCTTTTTCCGGAAAGTGGTGTCGGAGGCGGGACTGGCCGAGCGCATCCACATCGAGTCTGCGGGTACGCATGCGTTTCATTCCGGGGCTCAGCCGGACCATCGCGCCCGGGCTGCCGCTGCCCGGCGGGGAGTGATGCTCAACGATATCCGGGCCCGGCGAATAGCGGAGATGGATTTCGAGACGTTCGATTACATCTTCGCGATGGACAAGGACAACCTGGGCGAGCTTCTCGAGCGCGCCCCGGAGGTCCATCGGGACAAAGTCAAGCTGTTCCTGGACTTTGCCGGAACGGGGCGCGCAGCCGAGGTTCCCGACCCTTACTACGGCGGGGCGTCGGGATTCGAACTCGTACTCGACCTGGTAGAGCAGGCGTCGCAGCGACTGTTGCAGAGGATTCAGCCCCGCTTGCGCTGACTATGCCTTTCGCGCGCTACTGTGCAAAACCCTGTCGTTGCCCGGATCGATCCTGGTCCGAATCGGTCCTAGTCTGACTCGCTCCGGTCTGCGTTCTCGACAGGCTTGTTGGCCGCGGCCGGTTCAGTTCTCTCCGGCTTCGGTTCCGCTGCCTTTGATTTCTTCGTCGGCTCGGCCATCGGCTCCCAGGGCAGCAGCCTTCCAGCAGGCTTCGCCGCTTCCTGTGCGCCGTTCGTTTTCGGACGGGAGTCTTCCGCGGGCCCTGTCTCGGCTTTCGGAGCAGGAGGTGCCGATGCGGGAGCCTCGGTTAAGTCCGTCGACCCGGAAGCCGACCCGGCAGGTCCGGACTCAGCCGTGCTGCTCCTGCTCTCAGGAGCGGGACGCATCACCGGCAGTTCCGGCCGGGTGTCCTCGTAAGACGACCAGGCGGTGTCGCTATCATCAGCGCGGGCCGGCGGCGGTGTCGACGGTGTTTGCCGCCATTCCCCGCCTGTGCCGTTGGTTGCCACTGCCGACGTCGCGGCGGAAACAGGGCCTGCGCTCTCCGACGTTCGTTCGCCTGACGGCGCGTTTGCAGTAGCAGCCTCCCCGGTACGCTCGGGCCGGTTCCTGCTGCCCCTTCGCCTCGGCGACTGGCCTTCGCGGCTCGCTTCGTTCGGCGCGTCCTTGTTTCCTAACCCCGCCGAATCCGCTTCATTGCGCTGCGGATTCTCTGAAGTCTCTGCAGTCTCTCCGCTGTCGGCACGTTTGCGTCGTCGCCCGCCGCGGCTGCGGCGCTTCCCCGGGCTCCTGCGCGTTTCGTCGCGGCCGTCGTTTCGGCCCTCAACTCGAGCCGGGGCGCCCTGCAGTCCCTTGTCCTCTGCAGCCTTGTCCTGCTGCGCGTTGCGGGCTTCGCCGCTTTCCGCGTTGCTCCTGGCGGCAGTGCTCTTCTCGGAACGGCTTCTCTGCGAGCTGCCGCGGGATGAACGGGGGCCATCCTCGGCCGATCCCTTTCCACCGCGCTTCCTGCCCGACTTGGACGAACGGCTGCTTCGCTGTTCGCCGCGTTGCGTTTCGCTCCGCCGCCCGCGTGTCCTCTGTCCGCCGCGGCTGTCCCCTTTCTTCCCGGACCTTACCGAGCTGTCGCGGGAACGCCGCTCTTCGGATTCCTCGCCGCCTGCGAATATCTGGAGGAGGCGGCCCCACAGGCCAAGCCCCTTGCTCTCGGGTACTGCCCTCACCGGAGCGGGCGTACTGGGCGTGATGGTGGCGACGGCGGCCGGCTCGGCAACCTTGCGTTCCTGCAGACCGGCGACGACGGCATCCGGTTCTTCAGCGAGGTCGGCCAGTTTGTAGCTGGTGCCGGTGTTTTCCGGCAGATCGACCTGGTCGTCCCGCACCCGGCGGATCTGGTAGTGCGGCGTCTCGAGTGCCGAATTCGCAACGAGTATCACCTGGGTGTCGTTGCGGCTCTCCAGGCTCTGGACCCAGTCGCGCTTTTCGTTCAGCAGGTAGGTAGCCACCTCGACCGGCAGCTGCGCGATAACCTTCGATGTTCTTTCCTTGCGCGCTTCTTCGCCAATGATCCGCAGGATCGCAAGTGCAAGGGATTCGACACTGCGAATATTTCCGATGCCGGAGCATCGCGGGCAGGTCATGTAGCTCGACTCGCCAAGGGATGGCCGCAGGCGTTGCCGCGACATTTCCAAAAGGCCGAAGCGGGTGATTTTCCCGATCTGCACCCGGGCCCGATCCTGGCGCACGGCGTCACGCAGCCGGTTCTCGACCTCACGCTGGTTCTTCTGCGGGCCCATGTCGATGAAATCGATCACGACGAGGCCGCCAAGGTCGCGAAGTCGTAGCTGGCGCCCGATCTCGTCCGCTGCCTCCAGGTTCGTGTTGAGCGCCGTCGCCTCGATGTCGCCACCCTTGGTGGCGCGGGCGGAGTTGATGTCGATCGATACCAGTGCCTCGGTATGGTCGATAACGAGGCTACCGCCGGAGGGCAGCGTCACCGAGTGCGCGAAAGCGGATTCGATCTGTGTTTCGATCTGGTAACGCGTGAACAGCGGTACCGCGTCGGTGTAGAGCTTCAGTTTCTTGAGGTTCTGCGGCATGACCTGCTCGACGAACTCCTTCGCTTCCGCGAAGGTCGCTTCATCGTCGATCAGGATCTCGCCGATATCGTTGGACAGGTAGTCGCGCAGCGCGCGGATTACGGCATTGCTCTCGCGATAGATAAGGAATGGCGAGGGACGTTCTACCACGACCTTCTTGATCGCTTCCCATACCGCCAGGAGATTGTCCAGGTCCCACTGCAATTCCTCGGCATTCCGGTCAATCCCGGCTGTCCGAAGGATGACGCTCATGCCGTCCGGTATGGTGACGTCCTGCAACGCTTCGCGAGCGACATCCCGGTCTTCACCGACGATGCGACGGGAAACGCCGCCCGAGCGGGACTTGTTCGGCTTCAGCACGATGAAACGACCGGCGAGGCTCACGAACGTGGTCAGCGCCGCCCCCTTGTTGCCGCGCTCTTCCTTGTCGATCTGTACGACGATGTCCTGGCCTTCTTTCAGGACATGCTTGATTTCCGGTTTCGCACCGGGAGCGGGGTCATTGACGAAGTATTCGCTCGAGATTTCCTTGAGCGGCAGGAAACCGTGGCGGTCGGCGCCGTAATTGACAAAGGCTGCCTCGAGGCTCGGCTCGATGCGGGTAATCTTGCCTTTGTAGATATTAGCTTTCTTGCGTTCGCCTGACGGCAGTTCGATGTTGAGGTCGTACAGGCGCTGGCCATCGACCATCGCCATGCGCAACTCCTCTGACTGAGTTGCGTTTATAAGCATTCTTTTCATGTTGCCCTGCTTCAATGTAGTGGGGCAGCAAGCGGATACGGCGGGAACGCGAAGGGGCCGGGCAGGGTGCCTCAACATGGAGAGCCTGGCGCAACGCGCCAGCAATGAGGTTGTTGAACTTGAACCAGGCGAGGTGGCATGCCATCCCGCACAGCAGAAAAATGATCATTGTTACCCTGCGGCGTAGCCGCTATGGCGTTTGCCGGCTTTTTTTGCTTGCTGCCAAACGGAGTCCGGTCTCTATTAAGTACGAGGCCTGGAATGAATTTGATTTCGCGCGACCGCTGCCGGGGCAGACGAGCCAAAGCTTTGGGTCGGCGTAGTCAACAAGTCTGTGGGACGGGGAAAAGGACTCCCCGGCTTTCACAGCGCGCTAATATAACACACCGTGCCAAGCTGGCAACGCCTTACAAGTCACTGTCTATGCAAGAGAAGTCGCCAAAATCCGCTCCCGGTCCGCGCTCGGGAGTGCGGAAAGTCCAGGTCGATGCCGAAGGGGCGGGGCAGCGCGTGGACAATTTCCTGCGCAAGGAGCTGCCAGGTGTACCGAAGAGCCGTCTCTACCGGCTGCTGCGGCGCGGGGAGGTACGTATTAACGGCGGCCGGGTTCGGGCAGACCATCGCCTCGAGGCAGGTGACGAGGTGCGGATTCCGCCTGCCCGGTTGCGCGAGCCGGGTGCCGATCCCTCTCCCACAAATGCTGCGCGTATCG
>DATGQI010000204.1:0-6421 GCA_035304285.1 Woeseiaceae bacterium | reverse complement strand
CGGCGCCTACGTGCGCGAGAATTTCTTTGGCCGTTATCCCGAGACCAAGGCAATGGTTGCGGATATGTCCGACGAGGAGATCTGGCGCCTGAATCGCGGCGGGCATGATCCGCTGAAGGTGCATGCTGCCTACCACAGCGCCGTTCGTCACAAAGGCCAGCCGACGATCATCCTGGCGAAGACCATCAAGGGATACGGTATGGGCACGGCGGGCGAAGGCCAGAATATCGCCCACCAGGCGAAGAAGGTCGGCGTCGATGCGCTCAAGGCGTTCCGCGACCGCTTCAATATCCCGCTGTCGGACAAGGAGATCGACAACCACGTACCGTTCTGCAAGTTCAAGCCCGACAGCGCCGAACTCGAATACCTGCACGAAAGACGCAAGGCCCTCGGCGGCTACCTGCCGCAGCGGCGGACGAAACCCTTGCCCGCGCAAAAACTGAAAGCGCCACCACTCGATATGTTCAAGGCCGCCCTGGAAGGGACCGGCGATCGCGAAGCATCGACAACGATGGTCTTCGTTCGCATGTTGACGGCGCTGTTGCGCGACAAGGACTTCGGCAAATACGTCGTGCCGATCGTTCCCGACGAGGCGCGCACGTTCGGCATGGAAGGCATGTTCCGGCAGGTCGGCATCTATTCGTCCAAGGGACAGCTGTATACGCCGCAGGACGCCGAACAGTTGATGTTCTACAAGGAAGACAAGAAGGGCCAGATCCTCGAAGAAGGTATCAACGAAGCGGGTTCTTTCTGCTCCTGGCTGGCATCGGGTACCTCCTACAGCAACCATGGCATCCAGACGATTCCGTTCTACATCTATTACTCCATGTTCGGCTTCCAGCGTATCGGTGACTTCGTCTGGGCCGGCGCCGACCAGCGCTCCCGCGGGTTCATGGTTGGCGGTACCGCAGGACGCACCACGCTCGCCGGTGAAGGGTTACAACACCAGGACGGGCACAGCCACGTGCTTGCGTCGACCATACCGAACTGCGTGTCGTACGACCCCGCCTACGGTTATGAGATCGCTGTGATCGTGCAGGACGGCATGCGCCGGATGATCGACGAGCAGGAGAGCGTGTTTTTCTACTTTACCTGCATGAACGAGAACTACGTTCATCCTCCAATACCGGAAGGAGTAGAAAAGGGAATCCTGAAAGGAATGTATCTGTTGCAAAGCGGAGGCGAGGGGGACGTGCGCGTGCAGCTGATGGGCTCCGGCACCATTCTCAGGGAGGTGCTTGCTGCGGCCGAACTTCTGCAGGAGGATTTCGACATACCTTCGGATGTTTGGTCTGTCACCAGCTTCAACGAGCTGCGCCGCGACGCTCTCAAGGCGGAACGCTGGAACCAGCTGCATCCCGAGGAAGAACCACGTTCCAGCTACCTGGAGGAGTGCCTGGATGGAAGGCAGGGGCCGTTCGTCGCAGCCACGGACTACATGAAAATCGTGCCGGACCAGTTGCAGCGGTGGATGCCGGGCCAGTACGTGTCACTCGGGACCGATGGCTTCGGTCGCAGCGATGCCCGGAAGGCGTTGCGAGAATTCTTCGAAGTGGACCGGTATTACATCACCGTGGTCACGCTGAAGGCGCTCTCAGACGAGGGCAAGTTCGACAAGGCCCGGGTGACCGAGGCCATTGCGAGATACGGCATCGATCCCGACAAGGCCGACCCGGTAACACTGTAGGGAGCCGTTCCACGTGCGAAGGGATGCTAATCATGAATCTTATAAATCAATAGCCTATACATTATTTCTCGAGTTCTTCGAGGGTATCGTGCAAGGCTCTACGCGCTGAGGTTGAGTGGCAGGTGGCGAACAGCATCGACATAAAGGTTCCGGATCTCGGCGACTTCTCAGACGTTGAGGTCATTGAAGTGCTGGTGAAGGCTGGCGACCGCGTCTCGAAGGAAGACGGGTTGATCACGCTGGAAACGGACAAGGCCGCCATGGACGTGCCGGCGGAGGAAGAGGGCGAGGTCGAGGAGATCAGCGTTTCAGTTGGCGACAAGGTATCGACTGGCGATGTCATCGGTCGCCTGAAGACAGCAGCGGGCGCGGACGGTGGCGATGACAGCGGGCAGGTTGCAGGCGATGCCGATGCCCCGGGTGCCGAAGCGGAGGGGGAGTCGCCGACGGCTGGCGAAGGAAAAGCAGGAGAAGAACCGGGCTCCGACGGCGACCGCGAGAAGCGGGAGGAGGAGCCTGAAGACCAGGGCGAAGAGAAATCCGCCGGCAAGCAGACGGTGATGGTCCCGGACCTCGGGGATTTCAGTGACGTCGAAATTATCGAAGTTCACGTGAAGCCCGGCGACGAGATCCAGCTCGAGGACGGCCTCATCACGCTCGAAACCGACAAGGCCGCGATGGACGTACCCTCGACAGTCGCGGGGCGGGTGGAATCCGTGCTGGTGCAGACCGGTGACCGGGTATCGGAAGGATCGGAAATCGCGGTGATAGAGGTCACCGGCGGCGCTGAAACGGGGGAACCTGCCGAGCCTGGGGACAAGCCGGCCGAGACGCCCCCAGCGGCGAAAACGCAGCCGCAAGAGGAATCCCGCAAAAAGGAGTCGGCGCCGAAGCCAGCAGCGAAACAGGACAAGCCCGCGCGGAAGCTGCCACCAATCGATGAGGCGGGTTTTGCAAGGGCGCACGCGAGTCCCTCGGTGCGCAAGCTCGCAAGGGAACTCGGTGTCGATCTCGCCAGCGTCAGGGGCAGCGGCGAGAAGGACCGGATACTGCACGAAGACGTAAAAGCGTTCGTCAAGGAGATCCTCACAGGCGGTGGTGCCGGCGCGGCATTGCCGAAAGTCCCGAGCGTCGATTTCTCGAGCTTCGGCGAGACGGAACGGCAGCCGCTGACGCGCATCCAGAAAATCGCGGGACCGCGCTTGCAGGCGAGTTGGATCAACCTGCCCCACGTGACGCAGCACGACCTCGCGGACATCACCGGCCTGGAAGAAAAGCGCCAGGAACTGAAAGCTTCGGCCAAGGAGCGCGGTATCAGCCTTACCGTGCTGGCGTTCATCATGAGGGCTTGTGTGGCGACACTTCGGGAGTACCCGAGAGCCAATGCCTCGCTTGCCGAGGATGGCGAGAACCTGGTGTACAAGAAGTACATACACCTGGGATTCGCTGCGGATACTGAAAACGGCCTGATGGTTCCGGTGATTCGCGATGCCGACAAGAAAGACGTGTATGAAATCGCGACGGAACTGGGCGAGCTTTCAAAGGCCGCGCGCGAGGGCAAGCTGAAAGCCAACCAGATGCAGGGCGCCAGTTTCACCATCTCGAGCTTGGGCGGCATCGGCGGCACGGCGTTCACGCCGATCGTCAATGCACCTGAAGTGGCGATTCTCGGAGTGTCTCGTTCTTCGATGCAGCCGGTGTGGGACGGCTCCGAGTTTCGGCCGCGGCTCATGTTGCCGCTATCGTTGTCTTACGACCATCGTGTCATCGACGGCGCATACGCCGTACGCTTTACGACTTTCCTGAGTGAGACCCTGTCCGACGTCGACGCCCTGCTCGAGGCAATTCCGTAATGGCTTCAACACACTCGACCGAGCTGGTTGTAATCGGCGCCGGTCCGGGCGGCTATACCGCGGCTTTTCGCGCGGCCGATCTCGGCATGCGGGTCATGCTGGTGGAGCGATGGCCGATGCTCGGTGGCGTCTGTCTCAATGTCGGATGCATCCCGTCGAAGGCGTTCCTGCACGCGGCGAAGGTGATCGATGATGCCGCAGCGATGAACGCGAACGGCATTCACTTCGGTAAGCCACGGATCGACGCGGCGAGGCTTACGGCGTGGAAGAACCAGGTTGTCGGCAGGTTGACCGGCGGCCTCACCCAGCTTGCGCGTCAGCGCAAGGTCACAGTCGTGCACGCGACGGCAAAGTTCGAGACACCGACGCGACTCATGCTGGATAACGGCGAATCCGTCGACTTCAAGCAATGCATCATCGCCGCCGGCTCCGAGAGCGCGAAGCTTCCGGGGCTTCCGGACGACTCGCGCATCGTCGATTCCACGGGTGCGCTGGAACTCGCGCCGCTTCCGAAGCGCCTGCTGGTCGTTGGCGGCGGGATCATCGGGCTCGAGATGGCCTGTGTTTACAACGCGCTGGGCAGCAAGGTCAGTGTCGTTGAACTGACGGATGCGCTGATGCCGGGGACCGACCCGGATCTCGTCAGACCCTTCCGCAAGCACATCGATGAACATTACGAAGCGATCATGCTCGAGACCAAGGTCACCGGCATGCGCCCCACGGTTCCGGGAATCGAAGTCAAGTTCGAGGGCAAAGGTGCGCCGGAATCCGAACTGTACGACCGCGTGCTCATCGCCGTGGGACGCCGTGCGAATGGCGACAAGCTAGATGCTGAAAAAGCCGGAATCGAGGTGGAGAAGGGCGGCATCATCAAGGTCGACAAGCAGATGCGCACCAGTGTTGCGCATATCTTCGCCATCGGTGACCTGGCCGGCGGCCCCATGCTTGCTCACAAGGCTTCGCACGAAGGAAAAGTTGCCGCGGAAGTTGCTGCAGGTGAGAAGGTCGCATTCGATGCACGCGCCATTCCCTCCGTTGCCTATACCGATCCCGAAATTGCGTGGGTGGGACTGACGGAGACCGACGCCAGGCGCGACGCTGTCGATTTCGAGAAAACCAAGATTCCCTGGAGCGCCAGCGGTAGGGCGCTCGCGCTCGGGCGTCCGGAGGGCTTCACGAAGCTCCTGTTCGACAAGAAGACCGGCCAGGTGCTGGGCGGCGGCATCGTCGGTCCGTCAGCCGGCGATCTCATCTCGGAGGTAAGCCTCGCCATCGAGATGGGCGCAGACGCAGCCGACGTAAGTCTCACCATCCACCCGCACCCGACACTGTCGGAGACCATAGGCTTCGCCGCAGAGGCGCACGAGGGAACGCTCACGGACCTGTACATGCCGGTGAAGAAGCGTGGGAAGGGGTGATCGACGGTGATACGGGTGCGGTCGGCGGTGAAGCTCCCTCACAGCACGATCTCCACCCAAAGGCATTTGTCGCCCGTGGGGACGGGCTCCTACAGTCCTCTATTCCGGCCGCAGCGAAGTCTTAAGAACAGCAGGCTGTGGGAGCCCCTCTGACGGGCGACAAAAGGAAATCCGGAAGTCGCCGCTAACTGAAGCCACCATCGAACGCACCCGACCCAACATGTAGCAGCTGCAGTAACGGAGCGCCACATAGCGCTCAACCCCTTCATGCCGTACTCCTTATGGTTGCTCTTCCGGTCGCGGCGTTCGGGTACCCACCAGTATCCCGTCCGCCCGCATTTGCCCCAGTATTTCTGCGCCGTGCCGCATCATTGCCTCTTCGTCGAATGCGATCTCGGAGGCGATGAGCGACAACATGCTGCGGCCGGAATCGCCCGCGTCGTTCGCGATCAAGTGGAGCAGGCGCGCGGTGACCGAATTCAGTTCACGAAACTCCAGTTCTTCATCCGGCTTCCGAAATATAACCAGGTGCGTCCGCTGGTCCCCGGGGGCACGGGGGGTGAACTCCGGCGATATCCGGTGAACCGGGAAGCGGTAGGAGAGTGTCCACGCGAGCTTTGATTTTACTGGCACGCCCTCCAACAGGTCTCCCTCCGGATTTATCCCGGACAGGTCGTCTTCGACGTCCAGTATAGAGAGTGCCATTTCGGCCCATTCGTAATGGGCAAGTTCCAGCAGAAACGGGAAGTCACCCTCCTGGTCTCCTCGCCTGTTCTCCAGGTAATGCAGGAACTCGCGCGGGATCTCGAGAAAGTAGGGCGTGCGCGCGCGATGCTGCACAAGGAAGTCGCGTACCAATGACTTCCACTTCCCTGCTCCATGCAGCTTCCTGAGCACCGGGAAGGAGGTGCCCAGCAGGTTTGCCAGGTTATTGAAGAATAACTCGCGGTAAATTGCGAGGCGCCGTTCTTCGATACCCTCCGGCGCGGGATTGTTCTCCGGATCGCGTATGTGCGCCGCCAGTAAATATTGCTTGCGCCGGAAGTCGCCGCCCTCGAATGCGTCGCCCTTGGCATTTTGCTGCTCAGTCACGCGAAACCGCCTGCATTGCCTTGATACGCCGGACCTCTGACAGCAGCTCGCCGATCGGCGGGAAGTTGAAGTCGCGCTCCAGCAATGTCGGCAACGGGCCGAAGTGATCATAGGCCCGCGCCAGCAGGTCCCACGCCGCCTTGCTGACGGCTGCACCGTGAGTGTCGACCCGAAGATCCTCCGCTTCTACGTAATGACCCGCCTGGTGAAAGTAGCGCACCCGGTGTTTCGGCATGGCCAGCATGAATTCGTTAGCGTCGTAGCCGTGATTGATGCTGTTGACGATAATGTTATTGATGTCCAGCAACAGGTCACAGTCGGCTTCCTCGAGTACCGCCGTGGTGAACTCGATTTCGCTCAGGGAGCGGTCG
>DATGQI010000203.1:0-35382 GCA_035304285.1 Woeseiaceae bacterium | reverse complement strand
CTTCGAAACCCGCTCGATCAGCTCCTCGGGCGTTATGCCTTCCTCGCGCGCCTTGATCATGATCGGCGTGCCGTGCGCGTCGCTCGCACAGACGTAGGTGCACTCATGGCCGCGCAACTTCTGGAAGCGCGCCCAGATGTCGGAATAAACGTATTCCACCATGTGGCCCAGGTGTATCGACCCGTTGGCGTACGGGAGGGCGCTGCTGACGAGGATTCTTCTTGCTGGGGCGGGCATAGACGGGACTGCTGGGGCTCGGGAGGGCTCAAGGCGGCGATTATGCCATGGGGGGCAAGTCTTGTTTGGTGGAGGATTGGTGAGTATCGCGTACGCACGATTCATGAACGGCGAACGGCGGTGGTTGGCAGCGCCTCGTCCGGCGGGAGGGCTGTTCAGGAACGCCGTGAACCCATCCATGGGGGCTCCGCGCAAACATCCATGTTTGCGACGGTCCTGAACAGCCCTCCCACCGCACAAGTCACTGCCTTGTAGAGGTTTGCGGTTCATGAATCGTGCTCCTGACATCCTCGCAGCGATGGACCTCCCAAAGTCGAGGGACCACTGTCGGGCGAAAGTGACTCGCTCGACGACCGGAGCGACAAGCTGTTGGCACAACACCACCAGCATTGTTCATGAACGGCGCGAAACCCATACCGGCGGAGGTTTGCGCGGTGGGGTATGGCGTTCCAGGACTGTCGCGAACATGGATGTTCGCGCAGAGCCCCCATGGATGGGTTCACGGCGTTCCTGGAACGCCATACCCCGCCGGGCGAGCCTCCGCCTGGCACCGCCTCACCCCGTTCATGAACAATGCCGCGAGGGGTTCAAGCCACCATCCAGCCGCACCTATTCATGAACAACGCGCGAGGGGTTCAAACACCCTCACCGTTGCAGTGCGGCTAGGTCTGGTCCTTGATCTGCTGGAACTTCGTCTTGTTGTGGGCCTGCTGGTAGGCCTCCTTGCCCGAGACGAAGCGCCGCTCCACGAGGTCCATGAGGGCGGAGTCCATCGTCTGCATGCCGACGGCGCCGCCGCTCTGCATGGCGGTTTCGAGCTGGTCCAGGCGGCCCTGGCGGATGAGATTCGCGACCGCCGAGGTGTTGATGAGGATCTCGAGCGCCGGTATGCGCCCCGGCTTGTGCTTGGTGGGCAGGAGCTGTTGCGAGATGACGCCGCGAAGCGACGTCGAGAGCATGGTACGGATGTGGCCCTGCTTGTCGGCGGGGAAGGAATTGATGATGCGGTCGACAGTCTGTGCGGCACCGTTCGTGTGCAGCGTGCCCATGACGAGGATGCCCATTTCCGCCGCGGTCACGGCGATGGAGATGGTTTCGAGGTCGCGCATTTCGCCGACGAGGATGACGTCCGGGTCTTCACGCAAGGCGGAGTGAAGGGCGGCGGCGAACGACTGGCTGTGCACGCCGACCTCACGCTGGCTGATCAGGCATCCCTGTCGCTTGTGTACGAACTCGATCGGGTCCTCGATGGTAAGTATGTGTCCTTTGAGCCGCTTGTTGATGGCATCGAGCATGGCGGCGAGGGTCGTGGACTTGCCCGAGCCGGTTTTGCCCGTGACGAGGATCATGCCCTGGGTCTGCTTGCACAGGTTGTGCACGACCTCCGGCATCTTCAGTTCCTCGAGGGTCAGCGCTTTGGACGGTATCGCCCTGAAGACGCCTCCGAGGCCATTGAGGTGCCGCATGATGTTGACGCGAAAGCGCGAAACGCCCGGTATTTCGTAGGCGAAATCGACGGCATCGTTGGTCTCGAAATCTCGTTGCATGGTGCCGGACATGATCTCGTACAGCGCTTCACGCACCGACTCGGTTGTCAGCGTCTGCTCGCTGAGCTTCGTGAGGGTACCGTGAATGCGCATGCGAGGCGGATCGCCCGAGATGAAGTGCAGGTCGGAGGCGCTCTTGACCAGCGCGTCTTTCAGGTATTGATCGATCTTGTTCAAGGGGATTTCGTCCGGTTCCAGTCCGTCAGTCTTCCATGTCGAGCGTCGGCAGGATCCCGGTGTCAGTGACGAACCGCTTGAACTTGCGCTTGTCGCTGGCGTAGCGGAACGCGTCGTCCGGATCGACCTCGCCGGCTTCGATGGCCGCGAACAGTGCCTGGTCCATGAGCTGCATGCCGACATCCCGTCCTGTCTGTAACTGCGCCGGTATCTGGTGCGACTGGTCAGACGTGATGAGCTTTGCTATGGCCCGGTTGTTGATCAGGATTTCCAGCACCGCCTTGCGCCCACGGCCGTCCGGCGTCTTGACCAGCACCTGGGTTACGACAGCCTTCAGGCTCTGGGCGAGAAAGCTTTTCGTCTGTTCACGAAGTTCGCCAGGGAGCGCATCGACCACACGGTCTATTGTTTTGACGGCGCTCGTTGTATGCAGCGTGCCCAGAACCAGGTGGCCGGTTTCCGCGGCCGTCATTGCCATCGAAATTGTCTCGGCGTCCCGCAGCTCGCCCACGAGGATGACGTCTGGGTCCTCGCGCATCGCCGACCGTACGCCGTCGGCAAAACTTGTGAGGTGCGTGCCGAGTTCGCGCTGGATGACCTGGCAGTTCTTGCTCGGGTGTACGAACTCGATAGGGTCCTCGAGGCTGATGATGTTGAGGCTGCGCGTCTTGTTCAGGTGGTCGATCATGGCGGCAAGCGTTGTGGACTTGCCGGTGCCGGTCGACCCGGTGACGAGCACCATGCCCTGGTGATAATCGCAGAAATCGCGGATGACCGACGGTACCTTCAGTTTCTCGAGCGTCGGCACTTCGTTCGGGATGTGCCTGAATACCGCACCGACGCCGGTATCCTTACGGAACAGGTTGACGCGGAAACGTCCGCCTTCCTCGCCGACGTAGGAGAAATCGAGATCGTTGCCGCCGGCAAAATGCTGCTTCTGCGAATCCGTCAGGATCTCCATCACGTAGCTTTCGAGCTCCGTGTCGGACAGGTCGCGGAACTTGATCGGCATCAGGTCCCCGTGCATGCGGAGCATCGGCGGCACCCCGACAGCAAGATGGACGTCCGAGCAGCCCTGTGCGAGCCCCAGTTTCAGGAACGAATCGATACGTGGCATGAATTGTCTTTACTTTTCTGAAGCGCCGAACGCTCCACCCCGGTTATGTACCGATTGACGCAAAATTCGCCTGAATAGGCAAGCCCGTGGAACGCGGTTCGTTAAATCGAGCACAGACCCGGGGGTTCAGTGAGACGCGGTCTACGTCACCGCGTAGATTCTGTCGCCAGTGGGACGGGCTCCTCCAGAGCTTCTACCCTGCGTATGCGCTGAAGCTCGGCAACCGGCCGGGCCGCAGGTTGAACCTCGACCTAGAGATTCACCGCAGTCAACGCCTCGATGAGCGAATCCATCGAGTTGTAACGCTTGGTCTTGTCGACGGACATCGCCTTGGCAATAACCGCAGCGTAGTCGTCCGGAATATTCGGGTTGAGTTCCTGGCAGTGCTTCGCCTTGCCCTGGACGTGCTGGTACATCACGGACATATGGTCGCCGCGGCTGTATGGCGGAACGCCGGTGACCATTTCGTACATGATGACGCCAACGCTGTAGACGTCGGCGGTTTCGTCCACCTTCTTGCCGAGGATCTGTTCCGGCGCCATGTACTTCGGCGAACCGATGACATAGCCGGTCTTGGTGAGCTGCGTATCCCCGCTGCTGGCGGCGGCGGCGACGCCGAAGTCGACGATCTTGAGCAGTCCCTCATCGTTGACGAGGATATTGGCCGGCTTCAGGTCGCGGTGAATGACCCCGGCCTGGTGAGCGACCGCCATGCCGGTGGCGATATCGAAGGAGTATTTGAGCGCCTTGTCGAACGCCATCGGCTTGCTGTCGGGGATCTCGCCGCTCAGGGTGTGCGACGGGAAATATTCCATGGAGATGGCATAGGCTCCCTGCAGGTGCAGGAAGTCGTAAATGCGGATGACGTTGCGGTGCGTGATTTTGCGCGAGTAGCGCAATTCGTGCACGAAGCGCTTCATCATCTCTTCGTCGGACGAAACGTTGGGGTTCAGGAACTTCAGGATGAGGCGCTCGTCCACGACCTGGTCCTGCATCAGGAGCACCGTACCGAAAGCACCCTTGCCGATTTTCTCGATGTACTTGTAGCGCCCGTCGATGACATCCCCCGGCTCGAGCTTCGAGATATCGAGGACTTTATCCTCGGGCGCTGTCAGCAACGCGTCGATGTCTTCGTTCTCGATCAGCAGCGTGCGCGTGTGTTCCGCCATCTTCTCGGCGCGGATATTTTCCTCGAGCACCGTTTGCGAGAATTTCGCATCGAGCTCCTTGATGGCGATGTCGGCGCTGTTGATGATGGTCGGATCGTCGGACTGCTTGATCTTCTGCAGCACCTTGCGGATCGTGTCGGCGCGTTTCTGGTCCGCGAGGTGCGAAATCGCCTTGATCGCCTCGACCTGGATTTCGCGCTCCGGACGCTGCAACAGCGGAACCAGCTTGTCGACGATCTCGTGATTGCCGAGCTTGCCTAGTGCCCGAATGACGACGGTGTCTGTCTTGGGGTTCTTGCCGAGCATGCGCAGCAGCTTCGGCACGGCCTTGGCGCTGCCAATCTGAGACAGTGCATCCACCGCCCGTTCACGGACCCACCAGTCCGTGTCGTCTGTCGCTTTCATCAGCTCGTCGACGGCCCGCTCGTCTTTGGTGGAGTTGAGAATCTCGATGGCCGTACGCCGGATGTCCTCGTCCTTGTCCCGGATGAGCTGCAGCACCGAGTCGACGACGCGTGGGCCGCCAATCTCGGCGAGCGCATCTCCGGCGCGCGCCCGTACCCACCAGTCGTCATCCTTGATCGCGTCGAGCAAGTCCTTCACCGAGTCCGCATTGCCGATCTCGTTCAGCACCTCGACAGCGGCACGCCGCGTGTACTCCGATTCGTCTTTCAGCGCCGGTACCAGGAAACGAATGGTTTCCGGATGATTGATCCTGACCATGACGTCGACAGCCTTGTTCTGGACGTCGAGGTCAGGGTCGTGCAGAAGTTTGCTGACCTTCGCAATGTTCACGTCGCCGTCGCGTTCAGCGAGGGCGCTTAATGCGGCGCCCCGGACCAGCTTGTTGGTGTCGCCGAGCTGCATCTCGAGCGCCCGGTTGATCTCGTCCTTGTTGAACTTCGACAGCAGCTTGATCAGGTGAATCTTGACCGCCGGGTCCTTGCCGCCCATGCGGGCAATCAGGTCCGGCACCATGTCCTCCGACACGATCTCCTCGATGATCTTGAACAGCGCGGCTTTTTCCTTCGGCTCGAGTTCGTAGGCGCGCCGCAGCAGGTCGTGGACGCTCAGGTCCTGCTTGTGGACGCGCAGTATCTCTATGACGGCGGGCTTCGAGATTTCCTCATCGTCGAGGAAATCGAGCAGTGCATTCGCGTTGTAGCTGTTGCTGCTGGAGAGCGCCCATGCCGTTCCCGAGACGACCCGATCGCCGCCGTCTGCAAGCCCCTCCTTGTAATACTTGAGGGTCTTGTCGCTCACCTGGCTCGCCAGTATGTCCACGAACAACATCGTATGGCTTCGGTCGCACATGGCGAGCGCGTCGATCGCTTTGGGGATGACCTTCGGCCCGAGCTTCTTCAGCCGCTCGGTGAGCTTCATGGCGTTGGACGAGGCGGTGTCCGTTTCGCCGATCAGTTGGGTGATCAACTGGTCGGCGCGGAAGCCCGCTAGGATTGCCATCTGCCCCCATCCCCTTGGACGCCGGCGTAGTTTTTCCTGATGGCGCTGGTGCAACAGATTCGGGCAGGGGCGAACAGCCAGTCGCCAGACGGCATCCCTGCGCATTCATGCGCCAGTACCTGGTATTGTAAAACTGTCAATTCTTTGTTCGCTGAAGCCGAGTTGGTAAGGCTTTGAAGCGAGGCATTATGCCATATTGCCGCCGTCGCGAATTGCACACAGGAGTCGAACACGCCGGACTACCTGAACCATATCGGCACAACCTCGGCTACAATGTCCCGTGCGCCTCGGCCGATGCCTGCATCGACAGGCATCTTCTTCGGGCCCGAGCCTGAAGTTACCCTGTTTTTCCAGCCATGTAGTGTGAAATTGCCAGCAAATTCCGATCTCAAGCAAGCCATGGAGACCAGCGTCGTGCCCGGTACGGAGCACCTGCTTCGGGATGTGGGGCGCGTAAAGCGCGCGACCGTGGAGGAGGGGCGCACCAGCATCGAGATAGAACTCGGGTTTCCGGCGGGCACGGCGGAGGTGGACCTGCGGAAGTTTTTCGGCGACGTGGCGAAGGCCGCCAGCGGCACCGAGGACGTCGAGGTCGAGCTTTCCAGCAAAATCGCATCCCACGGCGTGCAGCCAAACCTCAAACCGCTGGCAAACGTCAGCAACATCATCGCGATCGCGTCCGGCAAGGGCGGGGTCGGCAAATCCACGACTGCGGCAAATATCGCCCTCGCGCTGTCGCGGGACGGCGCCTCGGTCGGTGTCCTGGATGCGGACATTTACGGCCCGTCCCAGCCGCTGATGCTCGGGCTTTCCGGCCAGAAGCCAACCAGCGCCGATGGCAAGACGATGATCCCGCTGCAGGCACACGGCCTGCAGGTCATGTCCATCGGCTTCCTGATCGACGCCGACCAGCCAATGGTCTGGCGGGGTCCGATGGTCACGCAGGCCCTCAACCAGCTGTTGCAACAAACGCAATGGAAGGACCTGGACTACCTGATCGTGGACATGCCGCCAGGAACCGGCGATATCCAGCTGACCCTGTCGCAACGGGTGCCGGTGAGCGGCGCGGTGATCGTTACGACGCCGCAGGACATTGCGCTGCTGGATGCCCGCAAGGGATTGCAGATGTTCCGCAAGGTGTCGGTTCCGGTGCTCGGCATCGTCGAGAACATGAGCACGCATGTTTGCAGCAATTGCGGCTTCGAGGAGCCGATCTTCGGCAGCGGCGGAGGGGAGCGCATGGCGGAAGATTTCGATGTGCAGCTTCTCGGGCAATTACCGCTCGACTTGCAGATCCGGGAGCAGACCGACAGCGGCTTGCCGACGGTGGTTGCGGAGCCCGACAGCGCGCCGGCGCAGGCCTACATGCAGACCGCGCGCAGAATGGCGGCGCGTTTGGCGATGCAGGGTAAGGACTACAGCCGCAAATTCCCGAATATCGTGGTCGAAGACAGCTAGTTAGCCTGTAGGAGCCTGCCATGCAGGCGAGTTCGCCGGCCGTGATCGAACTTGCCTGCATGGCAGGCTCCTACAGGTGCGACTAGTCGACGCGGTCGGGTTCGAAGACTTGAACCAAAACAGGGGGCATTCAACGTGAGTATAAAATCGGATCGGTGGATCCGCCGCATGGCGGTGGAGCACGGTATGATCGATCCTTTCGAGCCGGCGCAGGTGCGCAGCAATTCCGGCGGGCGCATTGTTTCCTACGGCACTTCCAGCTACGGCTATGACGTCCGCTGTTCCGATGAGTTCAAGATTTTCACCAACATCGAATCCGTCATCGTCGATCCCAAGGCTTTTGACGAGTCCAGCTTCGTCGACAAGAAAGGCGACGTTTGCATCATCCCGCCGAACTCGTTCGCGCTGGCAAGGACGGTGGAATACTTTCGCATCCCTCGAACCGTACTCACAATTTGCCTCGGAAAATCGACCTACGCCCGCTGCGGTATCATCGTCAACGTGACGCCTCTGGAGCCGGAGTGGGAGGGGCACGTCACCCTGGAGTTTTCGAATACGACACCGTTACCCGCGAAGATTTACGCCAATGAGGGCGTTGCACAGATGCTGTTTCTCGAATCCGACGAGGAGTGCGAGATTTCGTACAAGGATCGTGGCGGCAAATACCAGGGGCAACTGGGCGTCACCTTGCCGAAAGCGTAGCCGGCTGGTGCAGTCAGGCCACGGCTGACCTGCGGTGAGCGCCGTCCCTTAAATATCGCCGTATTGAAGGGGTTCCTTCAGGAGTTTGCCGTCCAGCCAGGCTGCACCGTCTTTGTAGGTGACGCGGCCGGCAGCCAGCAGCGCAGCGGTTGCCGGGTAGATCTTGTGTTCAATGGCCTGTACCCGCCGTGCGAGGGTTAGCGCGGTGTCGTCTGGAAGTACGGGTACGCGGCCCTGCATGATTGGCGGGCCTGCATCCAGAGCCTCCGTGACGAAATGTACTGTGCTTCCATGCACACGTTCACCCTCGTCAATCGCTCTCTGGTGCGTGTCGAGTCCGGGAAAACGCGGCAGCAGCGACGGGTGTATATTGAGTATGCGTCCTTCGTACCGGTTGACGAAGTCCTTCGTCAGGATGCGCATGAATCCCGCGAGCATCAAAAAATCCGGCTCGTAGCGGTCAATAGTGGCGGCAAGTGCCGCATCGAATTCGGCGCGCCCGCCATAGTCCTCATTGCATACACACTCGTCGGCAATACCTGCCCTGCGCGCCCGTTCGAGGGCTCCGGCGTCCCGGTTATTGCTGATGACCACGCGCAACTCCAGGTCGAGCCGGCGTTCGCGCACCTCATCGATAAATGCTTGCAGGTTCGTGCCCCCGCCGGATACGAGGACTGCAGCCGACACGCGGTCCGTCAAATGTAACGCACCCCGTCGCTGCCGGAGGCGATACGCCCGAGCAGCCATGCCGCCTCGCCGGATGCTTTAAGCGAAGCGAGCGCTGCGTCGGCATCGTCCGGCGCGACAATGACGATCATGCCGACACCGCAGTTGAACGTTCGTCGCATCTCTGCGGTGCTGATACCCCCGGCAGCGGCGAGCCAATCAAAAACCGGACCCTGCTGCCAGCTCCGGGTGTCGATCTCCGCCTGGAGGCCCGGCGGCAGGATCCGCGGCACGTTTTCGGTAATGCCGCCGCCTGTGATGTGAGCAAGTCCCCTGATGCCGACCTGCCGCATCAGCGTGAGTACAGGTTTTACGTAGATCCTTGTCGGCACAAGCAGACAGTTCGCCGCCGGCTGACCGTCGATTTCAACGTTGCCCGACGTTTGGAGTACGCGCCTGATCAGTGAATAGCCGTTGGAATGAGGACCGCTGGAAGCAATGCCGATGATGATATCGTTCGGCTCTATCGACTGCCCGTCGATCAGTTCGCGTCGCTCCACTGCCCCGACACAGAAACCCGCGAGATCATACTCACCGTCCGGATACATGTCCGGCATCTCGGCCGTCTCGCCACCGATCAAGGCGGCGCCAGCCTGTTCACACCCCTCTGCGATGCCTCCAATGACGTCCGCCGCGACCTGGATGTCGAGGCGCCCGCAGGCGAAATAATCCAGGAAAAACAGTGGCTCAGCTCCCTGGACGACGACATCGTTCACGCACATCGCGACAAGGTCGATGCCGATGGTGTCGTGACGGCCGAGCTGCTGCGCCAGTTTCAGCTTGGTGCCGACACCATCGGTGCCGGATACCAGAACCGGTTCTTCATACCTGCCTGTCGGCAACGCAAACAACCCTCCGAAACCGCCGAGCCCGGTGAGTACTTCCGGCCGCGCCGTGCGTGCAACGAGCGGCTTTATGCGCTCCACCAATGCATTGCCGGCGTCGATGTCGACCCCGGCATCCTTGTATGTAAGCGGTTTGCTGGTCATGTTTGCTGGACTTGTCAGGGAGGGTACTGGTCTTGGCGCGAGACAATATAATAGAGGTTCGCGAACGATTGGACACGACATTCGTGCACGTGCAAGTCCGGTCCCGCGTGTATAGTTCCCGCGCTTTCAGCGCATCATGCAGGCGAATGTTGGATGAACAGTAGTTTAACGGATTGGTTACCGGTGAGCCGGGTGCCGCACGCCTGTGTCCCGGGACTGCGAATTATCCTGCTGGCAGTGCTTCTGTTGGGGGCCCCGGTCGTCAGTGCTGCCGATTCTTCCTATCTCTATACCGCGCGGGTACCGGTGGAGCCAACCAATCCGCAGTCGCGCGAGCGCGCCTACGAAGCGGCGCTGTCACAGGTACTATTGCGGATCACCGGGCATCAGAACGCACTTCCCCCGGAGCGGATCAAGGAATGGTTCCCGAACCCTGCGCGCTACGTGATGCAGTATCGGCCCGGCGAGGACGATACGCTCTGGGTGACGCTCGATGGTGCTACGCTGGAGCGTGTACTGCGACAAGCAGGGTATACCGTCTGGGGGGCAGACCGGCCGCTGACGCTGGTATGGATCGCGGTCGACTGGGGTGAGGGCGAACGTGAGATCGTCGCCGCGGACGATCCCGACCGAAACCTTGCCGAGGCACGATCAATTGACCGCAACAGGTTGCTCCGGGAACGGATCCAGGAGGTTGCGCTGGAACGCGGTCTGCCAATCGCGTTTCCGTTGCTTGATGCGGAAGAACTGGAACTCGTCAGTTTCAGCGATATCTGGGGCGGTTTTAATGACAGCGTGTTAGAGGCTTCGCGGCGCTACGGCGCGAATTCGATCCTGGTAGGGAGGGTTCGTGCGGACACGGCAGAGCGCAACCGCTGGTCCTATTTCTTCGGCGGCGAACGACGCGAGTGGACAGGCGAGCCGGAAGAAGCGATCAACATGCTTGCCGACACGCTCGCGGAGCAGTTCGCCGTATCCGGCAACGCACCGCTCGAGTCGATCAGCCTGACCATCTCCGGCATTAATTCGGTTGAAGCATACGGTGAAGTTCACAGCTTTATGCAGAACCTTCAGGGCATCGAACACCTGGCGATAGATTCGGTGAGTGGCGACCGTATCCGGTACCAGGTAGAGGCGCACGGCGGAAGGGAACGGCTGCAGCGTACCCTCGGGTTCAGCCGGATGCTGGAACCTGACGACTCGTTCGACCGCCCGCTCGTTGCGTCAACGGACCCTGATCCTGCCGCCCTCGAATATCGTTACCGAACCGGAAACTGATTATTCGCATGTCCTTGCGCTGGCTGCCAAACGCTATATCGCTGTTCCGCATTGCGCTGGTCGTGCCGATCCTGCTGCTTATCGTCGACGGGCGCTACGACCTGGCTCTGATCCTGTTTTTCATTGCAGGCTTTTCGGACGGCGTGGACGGCTACCTTGCAAAACGTTTCAACTGGCATACGCGGCTCGGGGCGTTGCTCGACCCGATTGCCGACAAGCTGCTGGTCGCGGGCACTTTCCTGGTCCTGGTGTATACGGGGCACGTGCCTGTCTGGCTTGCGGTGCTGGTAATACTCCGTGACGTGGTCATCGTCGTCGGCGCCGCCGCATACAACTTCCTGGTCGGTCCTGTCGAAGGTGAGCCAACACGGATCAGCAAGCTGAACACCGCGCTGGAACTTCTGTTCGTACTGTTCGTCCTGAGTCGAGCGGCATTCGACTGGCCCGCCGAAATCAGCGTTACCTTGATCGGTGCCGCGGTGCTCGTGACGGTGGTCGTGAGCGGCGTCGACTACGTGTGGTCCTGGACGCGACGCGCGCGGCCGCACCTGTCGAGGCATTGACTTGACTCAGCTGGCCCTGCCGCTGTCGCTAAAGGACAGAGGCGTCTTCGGCAGCTTCTGGGCTGCCGAGAATGCCGGCCTGGTGGCTTTCCTGATGCAGATAACGGACGCCGCCCGTCAGCCCGTGCCGGGCGTCCATACCGGCTGCTGGTTATGGGGCATTGAGGCGACTGGCAAATCGCATCTGCTGAACGCGGTCTGCGACCGGCTGGGGGAAGATGCTGTTTTCGTGCCGCTACGCCGTTTCGTCGATTCCGGTCCCGGCATCCTCGAAGGTCTCGCGACGCGCCGCTGCATCTGTCTCGACGACATCGATTCAATAGCAGGTCGGGATGATTTCGAGCTGGCGTTGTTCGATTTGCTCAACCAGGCGGCCGACCGGCAGGTTTTGCTGGTGGTGTCCGCGCACGCTGCGCCGCGGGATAGCGGGTTCCGGCTCGCGGACTTGCAAAGCCGCCTGTCGAAGCTGCCCGTTTTCCGCGTGGAACCACTGGATGAAATCGGGCGCGTCAACGCGCTACGGCTGCGCGCGGGCCAACGTGGACTGGAGCTGCCGGACGAGACGGCGCGATTTCTCCTGAGCCGGAGCAGGCGCGACATGGCGAGCCTTTACCAGCTGCTCGACAGGCTCGACGCGGAAGCGCTGGTGGCACAGCGCCGCCTGACGGTACCGTTCGTTCGAAGCGTCATGCAGCGGCTGGACGAGGCAACGGACTAGGATCGCAGGAGCCCAGCGCTTCATTCCACGCAGCTCGCGCGACAGCCTGAATCGATCGCTGTAGGAGCCAGCCCCGCGGCGACACTTCGTTCGTAAGCGCGACCTGTCAGTCGCCCGTGAGATTAGCGCTTCATTCCGCGCAGCTCGCGCGACAGCCTGAATCGATCGCTGTAGGAGCCCGCCCCGCAGCGACACTTCGCCTGCAACGCGCCACCCGTCAGAGTGGGATGTAAAGCGCCTACGCCTGCAGTTTCATCGCCACCCTGGCGACTCGTGAGCCCAAGGCTCGCGCCAGCGTCCGGTCGTCTTCCGAGAGCCGGTCGTTTTCGCGGTTCCAGGTAACGTGGCTGGCGCCATAGGGGGAGCCGCCAGTCGTTGTCGATGACAGGACGGGCTCCGTATAGGGAACGCCGACGATAAGCATGCCGTGATGCAGGAGCGGAACCGCCATCGTCAACAGCGTGCTCTCCTGGCCGCCATGCAGCGTGGACGTCGAGGTGAAAACGCCCGCCGGCTTGCCCGCAAGCGTACCGCTGAGCCACTGGCTGCTGGTCCCGTCGAGCCAATACTTGAGAGGTGCGGCCATGTTGCCGAAACGTGTCGGGCTGCCGACTATCATGCCGCCGCATTCCGCCAGGTCTTCATACGTCGCGTACGGGGGACCCTCTCCCGGAACGGCCGGTTCTGTCGCTTCACAAACGGCGGAAACGGCCGGAACGGTGCGCAGCCTTGCCGATGCGCCTGACATGGCATCGACGCCGTGGCAAATCTCGCGTGCGAGTGCCGCGGTCGCTCCCTTGCGGGAGTAGTAGACAACCAGGATGTCGATAGCCGATTCTCCCGACCGGGCTCAAGATCCGGCGGAGGATTCGGCCGCTGGGTCTGCCAGCAGACCCAGCACTGCCTCGGGCGGTCGACCGATTACGGCTACGTTCCTGTCCTCATCCACGACCAGGGGTCGTTGCAAAAGCTTCGGACGGGCGGCAAGCCACTCGGCGGCGGCGGAGTTGTCGTCCAGCGCGGCATCGCTCCTGCCGCCCGGATCGCTTGGACCCGACTGCCGCACCAGGTTCGCCACGGGCACCTGGAGCAGGTCTGCGATTTTCAGGATCGTTGCCGCGTCCGGAGGTGTTTTCAGGTATTCGACGATGCGCGGCTCGATTCCGCGGTCCCGGATCAACTCCAGCGTTTTCCTCGACTTGGAACAAGACGGGTTGTGGTAGATTGTGATGGTCATGATTCAGCATGTCCCATGGAAGCTGTGCATGGCAGCGCTAGGATATAACCTCAGAGGCCTTTTGTACCCAACTTGACTGTCATGCTATGCCCTTGCTAGCTTTCCGGCGTGCGTACGCCGATCCTACCTGTAAAAGCCGAGTCGCATGACTAGTTCCGTCAGGCGCCGTTGCCTCCCGGTGGCGCTCTTGCTTCTCATCGCTTCCTGCGGAAGTGGACCCCCGGTGCAGGAAATGAGCGATGCCAGGCAGGCTATCGCGGTCGCCCGGGAAGCTGGTGCCGAGGAACGCGCCGCACAACAGTTGAGAGACGCGGAGGCTTTGCTGGATCGTGCCCAGCAGAGGCTTTCCGATCGCGACTATGACGAAGCCCGCCAGAATGCCCTTCAGGCCAAGCTCAAGGCACTCGATGCACTTGCCCGGACGGAAAACCCTGCGCGGGACGAGTGACCCCCTCGCGTGCCCGTATGGCCACTTCGATTGAGACAAAATGCCGCCGGTTTCGTGTAACCGGGCGGGTGCAGGGCGTGTTTTTCCGTGACAGCATGCGCGAGGAAGCACGCAAGCTGAGGCTTACCGGTTATGCGAACAACATGCCGGACGGCAGTGTGGAAGTCGTCGCCTGTGGCAGCGAAGCGGCGCTCGACAGGCTGGCGAGGTGGCTGGAATCGGGGCCGCCACTGGCGAAGGTGGCAGCCGTCGAGGCATCGGAGATCCGGTACGTCGATTTCCGGAAGTTCACGATCGGCTAGAGTTCGTTCGGCGGGGCCCTTCCCGCAGTTTTTCTCAGATGCGAAACCACTTCTTGCGCAGGCGGTCCATCACGAGGTTCGGGTAGTCTCGCTTGCCGAGGCTGCCGTTGTATCGGCCGAGGGCGCGCTGCATGTCGCCTTTCTCCATATCGAGGTAGTACTTGAGGATAGTGCAACCGAAGCGCAGGTTCGTGTTGATAACGAAAAGGTTGTCGTCGGGCCGGCCGATTTCGTCCAGCCAGAACGGCATGATCTGCATGAGGCCGCGCGCGCCCACGTGCGATAGCGCGAAGCGGTCGAAGTTGCTTTCGACATCGATTACCGCCAGCACCAGTTCCGGTGGCAATTCCGCGCGCTTGGCTTCGTAATGAACCCGCTTGAGGATCGCGATACGCTCCTCCGGGTCCTTCACCTGCCTGGAGAGGCGGGATGACATATCGCTGAGCCAAACCTGCGCATCGAAACGATCGGTGAAGCTGTCGGCCTCGCTGGCCGCTTCGCGCAACAGCTCAAGGAGCTGGGGATCGCGATAGTCCTGCTGTGCCGGGGCGCTACCGGCTGCAAGGAGCAGGAAACAGGCTAACAGTCGCGACAATTTCATTGAGTATTGTCAGTCGGCATCGTACCGGCCCTTATCGTAGCGCCGGCCCTCTGATCAGTTCGAGCGCCGCTTCACGTTTCAGCATGCGGGATTCCTGGTCTCGCCTGTGTCGGTATTCGAGCTCTCCCGCATCCAGCGCGCGTTCGCTGATGACCAGGCGGTGGGGGATGCCGATGAGTTCGGCATCTGCGAACTTCACACCGGGGCGGGCGTCACGATCATCAAACAGCACCTCGAGCCCCTGCTCGACGAGGTCGGCATACAACTGGTTCGCGGCGTCCCTCAGCCGTTCCGACTTGGGCATGTTGATGGCAACCAGCACGACGTGAAACGGCGCGAGCGGCTCCGGCCAGATGATGCCCCGTTCATCGTGGTTCTGCTCGATGGCTGCGCCGACGATGCGGGTGACGCCGATGCCATAACAGCCCATTGCCATCGCCTGGTCGTTGCCGTCCTCGTCCTGCACCGTGGCTCCGAGCGCCTCGCTGTACACAGTGCCGAGCTGGAATATGTGCCCCACCTCGATGCCGCGCGCGATCTTCAATTGTCCCGTCCCGCCGGGAGTGGGGTCGCCCTCGACGACGTTGCGGAGGTCGACAGTCGCGGGTGATGGCAGGTCGCGTCCAAAGTTCACGCCGGTGAGGTGCGTGTCGCTTTCGTTGGCTCCGGCGACGAAATCCGACATCACCGCGGTCGCGTGATCGAACCAGACGGGGATAGTAAGACCCAGGGGACCGGCGTAGCCCGGCTCGCATCCGGTAACTTCGCGTATGGTTGCCGGATCCGCCATGCTAAGCGGAGCCGCGACGCCCGGGATTTTTTCGGCCTTCAAAGCATTCAGTACATGGTCCCCGCGCAGGACCAGTGCGACGGGCGAGTCGATGCCATTCACGATCAGGGTCTTGATTGTCTGTTCCGCGGTAATGCCGAGCAGCGTGCAAAGAGCCTCGATTGTCCTGGTGCCGGGCGTTGACACTTTTTGCAGTTCCGCGAGTGGGGCACGGGGTTCGCCCTGCGGCCGCAGTGTCGCGGCCGTTTCGATGTTCGACGCATATCGGTCGGTTTCGCTGTACGCAATCGCATCCTCGCCCGAATCCGCGATCACGTGAAATTCCTGTGAGCGGCTTCCACCGATTTCTCCGCTGTCCGCGTCGACTACGCGAAATTCCAGCCCGAGACGGGTGAAAATCGCGGTATAGGCGTCGTGCATACGCCGGTAACCTTCCTCCAGCGACGCCTGGCTTACATGGAACGAATATGCGTCCTTCATAATGAATTCCCGCGCCCGCATCACCCCGAAACGCGGGCGGATTTCGTCGCGGAACTTCGTCTGGATCTGGTAGTAATTCACCGGGAGTTGCCGGTAACTGCGCAGTTCGCGCCGGCAGATGTCAGTGATGACTTCTTCGTGAGTCGGCCCGAAACAGTACTCACGCTCGTGACGGTCCTTCATGCGCAGCAGCAGGGAGCCATACTTGTCCCAGCGGCCGGATTCCTTCCATAGCTCGGCAGGCTGGACGGCGGGCATCAGTACTTCCAGCGCACCGGCTCGGTCCATCTCCTCGCGAACGATGCGCTCCACCTTCTTAAGGACCCTGACTCCCAGCGGCATCCACGTGAACAGTCCGGCCGCAAGCCGTCGTATCATCCCGGCTCGCAGCATCAGCTGGTGGCTGACGATTTCCGCTTCCGCAGGGATTTCTTTGAGGGTGACTAATGCGAAATCGGTGAATCTCATGTATTTGTCCGGGCTTAAAGTGTGAGGTAGCGCGACGGTTGGTGGTCCGCGGCGAACGGCGGGCGTATTCTACACGACCCGCCGGACTGCCGGCTCGGGCGCCACCTATGGGTATTGCGCATTGAACCCGGAGAGCGAGGTCGTTTGAACGGACGGAGAGGATTTTTCGTTGCTGCGGAAGGCATACCTTTTCTACTCGCTGCGGCTCTTGTGACTGCTCTTGCATGGTTCTTTTACGGTGTGCCCTGGGCATTGATTCCGTTCGCCCTGTTCGTGTACTTGTACCTGGTCTTCCGCGATCCGTGGCGCGATGTTGTTCCGGCACCGCTCGGCGTTGTGAGTCCCGTCGACGGCGAGGTTGCAGACCTGTCGGGTGACGAAGATGGTAACGAAGGCGCGATCCGGAAAATCGTCATTCGCGTCTCCAGCCTCGGCACCTACACAGCTCGCTCGCCCGTCGAGGGCAAGATTACCGATTTCGGTGTTTCGCCGGAGCCTCCGGATGGGGCTCCGGGGCTGTGGCTGCTGACCGATGAAGGGAAGAACGTCGTGTTGCGGTTCCACGGCAACCGGCTCGGCATCGCGCCCCGCGCATCCGTTTCTTACGGGGAGCGGGTAGGGCAGGGCCAGCGCTGCGCATACCTGCGGCTGACGAAGTTTGCAGAGGTTGAGTTGCCCCCTGGTTCGCGGTTCTTGGTGACTGAAGGCCAGCGCGTATCCGCCGCAACAGACCTGCTGGCGAAGCTGCCGCAGGACTAGCCCGCGCCCGGGAGCCTCTGCACGAGTCATGGACGGCCCGATTGTTAACCCGTCTCGGGGCATGGCAGTATTAACGGCTCTCGAGTACTTTCTTAAGTAACCTGCGCAGCAATGGAACCGGAAAGCGTCAGACGACGCGGCATCTATCTTTTGCCCAACCTGCTCACCACGGCAGCGTTGTTCGCGGGCTTTTATTCCATCGTTGCGGCCGTTGACGGCAGCTTCGAAAGAGCTGGAGCGGCGATTTTCGTTGCGATGATCCTGGATTCGCTCGATGGCAGAGTGGCTCGCCTTACGAAAACGTCATCACAGTTCGGCAAGGAATATGACAGCCTGTCGGATATGGTGTCGTTCGGACTTGCGCCTGCGATTGTCGTCTACCAGTGGGGTGTCGCGCGACTGGCCGAATGGAATGTCACCTGGGGCAGGGTAGGCTGGCTGGTGGCGTTCCTGTTCGCGGTCGCTGCCGCACTCAGGCTGGCGCGTTTCAATTCCCAGATAGCGACGGCGGACAAGCGCTGGTTTGTTGGGCTGCCGAGTCCCTCGGCAGCTGGCGTAGTGGCGGCGTTTGTCTGGTTGAGCAGTAAGCTGGACATCACCGGACTCACCGGCCTTGCGGGCGCCTTCGTAGTGACAGCCGCCGCGGGCGCGCTGATGGTTTCGGATTTCCGTTACTACAGCTTCAAGGAAATCAACTTCGGCCGTCGCATCCCCTTCACCTGGATGCTCGCGATACCCTTGATTTTCATGATTATCTCCATCGACCCGCCGCTCGTTTTCCTACTCATGTTCGGCACTTACGCGTTATCTGGCCCTGTGCTCTGGTACTGGTTGCGGCGCAGGCGGACCGCGGATAACGTGAGCGATCATGCGGCCAAGGAAGCAGACGATGACCGCTGAGTCGACACGACTCGCGTACCTGGAGGCTATCGGCATCGATGTCTTTTCACTACGCGCGAGCGAACCAGCGACTGGTGAAACGCGGCTTGACGACCAGCCGGTTGAAGAATCCGCTTTCGAGCAGGTTTCCCTGGGCTGGTCGGAACTGCGGCGGGCCGTTGCGGCCTGCACGCGCTGTTCCCTGCACGCAGGACGTACGCAAACGGTTTTTGGTGTCGGTAACCCGGCTGCCGACTGGATGATCGTTGGCGAAGCGCCGGGTGTTGAAGAAGACCGCCGTGGTGAACCCTTCGTCGGCCGCGCGGGTCAATTGCTGGATGAGATGCTGCGCGCCGTCGGATTGAGCCGCGAAGGCGTATTCATTGCCAACATCCTGAAGTGCCGGCCGCCGAATAATCGCGACCCCGCTGCCTCCGAGGCAGAAGCCTGCAGGAGCTATCTCGAGCGACAGATAGAACTCGTGCATCCGAAAATCATTCTCGCCGTCGGCCGCATTGCCGCGCAGCAGTTGCTGCGCAGCGACCAGACCGTGGGCAGGTTGCGAGGCCGTGTGCATGCACTTGCAAATCCGGAGATACCCGTTGTTGTGACTTACCACCCTGCTTACCTGTTGCGTACACCGACCCAAAAGCGCGAAGCCTGGAAAGACCTTTGCCTCGCGCGGAGGATCATCGGAGCTAACGCCGCATGATCTCCCCGATTCCGCAAGTGCCGGTCGCTACCCGGACCATGGTCCATGACGATCTCTCGCATGTGTCTGACATAGAGCGGCGCAGTTACGATTTTCCCTGGAGCCACGGCGTGTTCCGCGATTGCCTGCTTGCCGGCTACACCTGCATCGTTCTCGAGCGCGGCGACGCAGTTGCAGGCTATGGCATCCTTTCCATAGCCGCCGGCGAGGCGCATGTGCTGAATATTTGCGTCGATCCCGACTACCGGCGGCTGGGTTATGGTGATCTCCTGCTCGATGAGCTGCTGACGCGGGCCCGGGCTGCATCGGTCAAGGAAGTGTTCCTCGAGGTCAGGCCTTCCAACGGCAATGCGCTGTCCCTTTACCGCAAGAAGGGATTCCGCCAAATCGCCCAGCGCCGCGCGTACTACCAGTCTCGTTCCGGGCGCGAGGACGCGGCGGTCTTGTCGCTCGTCGTAAGGTAACGCCGGTGGCTCGCGGGCGTCCGGCCCGCTGTCATGGCCATGGTCGTTAAGCTGGAATAGCGGTAAACTTGCGCGCTTTTTTGCCGTCGCCCGAACGGCGCGATCCTGGCTCTGAACATGAATTCCCTGGAAAAACACGTTAAACAACGCCGCACGTTCGCGATCATTTCACATCCTGATGCCGGTAAGACCACGCTCACCGAAAAGCTTCTGCTTTACGGCGGCGCGATCCAGCTTGCGGGCACCGTGAAAGGCCGGAAGGCGAGTCGCCATGCCACGTCCGACTGGATGGCACTCGAACAGCAGCGTGGCATCTCCGTCACCTCTTCGGTGATGCAGTTCCCGTATCGCGACCGGCTGGTGAACTTGCTGGACACGCCGGGCCACGAGGATTTCTCCGAGGATACCTATCGGACCTTGACCGCTGTCGATTCGGCATTGATGGTCATCGATTGCGCGAAAGGCGTCGAACAGCGAACCATCAAGCTAATGGACGTCTGCCGGCTGCGCGACACTCCGATCATGACGTTCGTCAACAAGCTTGATCGTGACGGCCGACCGCCCATCGAACTACTGGACGAGATCGAGTCGGTGCTCAAGATTCAGTGTTCGCCCGTAACCTGGCCGATCGGCATGGGGCGCTCCCTGAAAGGCGTCTATCACCTGTTGGCCGATCGCATCTATCTCTATTCACGCGCAGGTCGCGAAAAGGCTTCGTCGATCGAGACGATCGAGGGCCTGGAATCCCAGCGCGCGGCCGACGTGCTCGGCGATGACGCCGGGCGCTTCCGCGAAGAGATTGAACTGGTCAAAGGTGCCTGCCCGGCACTCGACATCGATGCTTACCTGGCGGCGAAGCAGACACCGGTGTTCTTCGGATCCGCGATCAACAATTTCGGCGTGAAAGAGCTGCTTGATGCCTTTGTCGAACATGCGCCGTCACCGCGACCGCGGGAAACGGAAACGCGGGTGGTCGAGCCTGACGAAGAAAAGCTAAGCGGCTTCGTTTTCAAGATACAGGCGAACATGGACCCCGGCCACCGCGATCGCATCGCCTTCATGAGAATTTGCTCGGGAAAGTTCGAGAAGGGCATGAAGCTCATGCACGTGCGTTCCGGCAAGGAGATGAAGATCGCCGCTGCGATCACGTTCATGGCCGCAGACCGGTTGCAGACCGAGACTGCATACGCAGGTGACATAATCGGCTTGCACAATCACGGCACGATCAACATCGGTGACAGTTTCTCCGAGGGCGAAGACATCCGCTTCCGCGGCATTCCCAACTTCGCTCCGGAGATCTTTCGGCGTGCGATACTCAAAGATCCTTTGAAGCTCAAGGCTCTACAGAAGGGTCTTTCACAACTTTGCGAAGAGGGCGCGACGCAGCTCTTCAAGCCACTGCGCAACAACGACCTGATCCTCGGAGCGGTGGGTCCGCTGCAGTTCGACGTAGTTGCGCACCGTTTAAGGGATGAGTATAAAGTTGAGTGCCAGTTCGAGCAGATCAGCGTCGCGACCGCGAGATGGATCGAGGCGAGAGACGAACAAAAGCTGTCCGAGTTCCGGAAGAAAGCGCACGATTACCTGGCACTGGATCATAGCGAACGGCTCGTTTACATAGCGCCGACCCGCATCAATCTCAATCTTGCCGAGGAGCGCTGGCCGGATATCAGCTTTAGCGAGACTCGCGAGCACTAATCATGTCGGAATTTCAGGTGGCGGACGAGATAAAGCCAGCGAAGGTCGACAAGAGTTCGAAGAATGCTGACAGCATTCTTCGGGCGGAGTATTTCCGTCTCCTCGATACACTGCCGGCTGCCGCCTACGCCTGTGATGCAGCAGGCTTGATCACGCATTTCAACCAACGGGCCGCCGACCTGTGGGGGCGTGAGCCAAAGCTGAATGAGCCGACCGACCGCTTTTGCGGCTCGGTTCGCCTCCTCTCGCCGGATGGTGCCCCGATTGAACATCACAATTCCTGGATGGCCCTCGCCATCAAGGAAGACCGCTCGTACGACGGCTTCGACGTGGTCATCGAGCGTCCGGATGGCAGCCGCGTTTTCGGGGTGGCGCACGTGCATCCCCTGCATGATGAGAGCGGCAGGCTGATTGGCGCGGTCAATGTGGTTGTTGACGTCAGCGAACGCAAGCGGGGGGAGGAAGCGCAGGGAAGGCTTGTCGCCATTGTCGAGTCGGCAGACGATGCGATCATCGGCAAGGACTTGAACGGCATCATCACTGACTGGAACGCCGGTGCGGAAAGGCTATTCGGCTACAGTGCCCGGGAAGCCATTGGCCAACCGGTCAGCATGCTTATTCCAGCCGACCGACTAAATGAAGAGCCTGATATTCTGGGCCGTATCCGAAACGGAGACACGATCAGTCACTACGAAACGATACGTCGCGGGAAGGATGGAACGCTCCTGAACATTTCGCTCAGCGTTTCCCCCATTCATGACGCGAACAGAAAGATCATCGGCGCGTCGAAAATAGCGCGCAATATCGCCGCCCAGAAGAAGATGGAAGAGGCGCTACTCGAGGCTGACCGGCGAAAGGATGAATTTCTCGCCATGCTCTCTCATGAGTTGCGAAATCCGCTTGCGACCATTCGTAATTCGGTGCAACTCCTTCGGATGGATCCCGGTCACGCAATGCAGCGAAAGGTCCTCGCTCCACTTGAGAGGCAGGTCTCGACGCTTACCCGGCTGGTTGACGACCTGATGGACGTGTCCAGGGTAACCATGGGTCGGGTCGAGCTGCAACGCTCCGACGTGCATATCAATCGCATCTTGCGGGACGCTGCCGAGTCCGTGCGTCGCGATATGCGGGATCGAGGGCACTCGTTCAAGTGCTCGATACCCGCTGTCGACATCGTCGTGCATGCGGATGCCGTCAGGCTGGAACAGGTCGTCGTCAATCTGCTGACGAATGCAGCAAAGTACACCCCCGACGGCGGACTGATAGAACTCACGGCGGAGCACGACGGCGAGGATGCAGTCGTGCGCGTTCGCGATTCCGGCATGGGAATACGGCCTGAACATCTCGAGCAGGTTTTCGCTCTGTTCTCCCAGGGCGCAACGACCCTGGACCGCTCGAAGGGCGGTCTTGGCATCGGGTTGGCTCTTGTAAAGCACGTCGTTGAAATGCACGGCGGCAGCGTACGGGCAATGAGCGATGGGCCGGGCACGGGCAGCGAGTTCATCGTGCGGTTGCCGGCGGCCGCTTCCAGTGCGCCGTCAAAGGAAGCTCCCCAGGATGCTGCTGACAAGAGCGATGGCACGCATGAGCATGCATTGCGTGTTCTGGTCGTGGACGACAATCGCGACTCGGCCGACCTCCAGGCGACGCTGTTACAGCACAATGGGCACAGCGTGCGGACGGCCTACGACGGTACGGATGCGCTCGAAGTTGCCGCGAAGTTTCGACCGGACGTGATCCTGCTCGACATCGGGCTTCCCGAGATCGACGGCTACGAGGTTGCATACCGGGTGCGGCAGCAACCGGACCTCGATGGCGTAGTGCTGGTTGCCATGACAGGTTATGGACAGCCTGAAGACAGGCAGCGCTCGCAAGCGGTCGGCTTCGACCATCACCTGGTAAAGCCGGCCGAATTTGCCGACCTGCAAAGTATCCTGGCCTCAGTGCAGGAAACGAAGGTACAGCGGGTGTAGGAGCTCACGCCGGGGAATCGCGCTGTGCTCTGTCTGCTACCAGCTCATGGACGGCTACGCGAGCGAGCTCGCCGATACCCATCGCACTCGCCCTCATGGCAGGCCCTGCAGCGTTCTTTTCCTGAAGTTACGGACCGCACTGCGCAATGCCGGCAGCGCGCTCGCATCAGGAGCGCCATACCGTGCCGCCAGGTAGCGTTTGGTGATCGCATCGACGTCGCCTGGGTACGCCGCACCGGCCGAGGCGATCCGTGACGCGTACTGGTGTGGTGTCTCACCCGGCCGCGGAACAATTGCCAGCTTGCGGATGAACTGCCGGTACAGAAGCGCCGCCTCGTCCTTCTTCGGCGGCCGGTAGCGGCGGAAGAGCAGGAGGCTCAGGCCGCCGATCAACAGGAGGAGGATGGCCAGCAACGTCAGCACCATCTTGCGCCAGTCCGGTTCGTCCATACCGAGCCACCGCATGAAGCGATTCTGGTTGTCCGGACCGTACCCCAGCACCCAGCCGTTCCACCTGGCATTCAGGGCGTCCCACGTCAGTCCGAGGTTGTACAGCCAGCGCGTTGGGGCCGTGAGACCCCAGCGGGCGCCTGCATCACCGAAGCGCGCGGCAGACATCCCCGCTTCGATACGTTCCGGCGCGACGGCAGCAGTGGGATCGATCCGCACCCAGCCCCGGCCTTCCAGCCAGACTTCGTTCCATGCGTGCGCATCCGACTGGCGAACGATCAGGTAGTCGCCGAGCGGATTCATCTCGCCACCCTGGTAACCCAGCACAATTCGCGAGGGAATCCCCGCGGCGCGCATCAGGACAGCGAAGGCCGACGCGTAGTGTTCGCAAAATCCTTCCCGGGTTTCGAAAAGGAAGCGATCGACGGGGTTACTGCCGAGAAGTGCCGGCTGCAGGGTGTAGTAAAACTCTTCCCGGCGGAACATCCCGAGCACGTCATTGACGTAATCTGCATCGTCCGCCGCAGCGCTCCGCAACTGCGTTGCCAGCTCGATGCTTCGCGGGTTGCGGCTTTCCGGAAGGCGAAGGTACCAGGACCGGGCCATGCGCGAGAGATCCACGTTCGTCCGGTAGTCGAGGTATGAGACCGCGTCGTAGGCGACGCGGCGATCGATCGGTTGCACGCTCATCAGCTGTTGTTGCGGACCCATGAACGTTCGCTCCAAAGACCACTGTAGAGGCATGTCCAGGGCGAACACCCATTGTTGCTGTGATGGCTCCATGGTGACTTCGTAGGCGACCGGTTCGCCGCTCACCCGGATTTCTTCGCGAGCGCGAAGGTCGATGGAAGGCTCGTTACCGGACCATGTGCGGCCGTTGAAGCGGTGCAGCACGAGCGCGCGCCAGTAACGCTGGCTGGGCGGCGGCGCCTGGGTAGCGAATTTGACACGGAAAGCCACTGCGTCGGACTGCGACAGCGAGCTTATGTCGCCGGGACTCATCTCCTCGCTCAAGCCTGTCGTTGCACCGCCATTGTCGATTGGCACCGACCAGAATGGCGTGGCGATGCGTGGAAAGAAAATCCACATCGCCAGGGCGAGCGGCGTTGCGTAGAGGAGCAGTCTTCCGGCGGTGCCGAAACTATCACGGATCCGCACATCCTCGGAGATCGACATTCGCAACCATGCCGTCGTCGTAAGTATGACGCCTGCCACGAGGAACGGCAGCGACCATATGTGCTGTTCGCGAAGCAGCGATGCCATGATCAGGAAGATGGAGATGAACAGCAGCACGAACTGGTCGCGCCGCTGTCGTGTTTCCAGGAGTTTCAGTGCTGCCATTACTGCAAGCAGCGCGGATCCCGGGCCCACGCCGCTGACGGAATCGTAAGACGCGAATACGCCGAGGAAGCCCGACAGCGCGAGTAGCACCCTGAACCATGCGGGGGGGAGATGCCTGCGCTGTCGTTCGATATGCCAGCGTACGGCGGCGCAGCCGAGGAAAGAAACGGTGATCCACACCGGAAGGTACTGGATGTGCGGCGTGAGCGAGAACGTCAGCGCGGCCAGTGTCCAGGGCAGGCTTGCGAGGAGCGAACCGTCTGTGGCGCGTTGCTTTTTCATGCCTCGGCCATTGCACTCTTATCACTAAACGTGGCGAGAGCTTCGAGGCAGCGGTGACGATGCGCCTCTCCGTGAGAGGGCGATATCTCCCGTCCCGGGAGACGCAGGCCAAAGTTGCGGCGTGCTTGCTCGGCATCGAGGATCCAGCGGGCCAGGATGGACAGGCGGGCTTCGGTGTCCCTGGCCTCTATCTCGTCAAAGTCGAACCACTGGCTGCTGACGTCTCCGCCGGAAAACTGCTTGGACAGCAATTCGCCGCTCCTGGCATATGCTTTCCAGGCCACGTGTCGCGGTGAGTCACCGTCATGGAATTGCCGGAAGCCGGCGAAATCTTCCTCGCCGCGAGCATCGTATTGCCTTTGGCCGGCCGCACCCTGCGTCGGCCGTGGTAGCGGCGTGTGCTCGGCCGGGCGCGGATATACCGTCGCGGCAAGGTCCATGTGCAGCCACGCCCACGCGCGGAACAGTTCGAACGGGAACAGCGTGTGGACGCCATACCGTTCCAGGTTTCTGCGGCCGCGTCTTTCTGTCGGTATCCGGAGTGTCAGGACACGGCCTTCACCGGGCTTCAGGTCGTGAACGCCGCTCTGCACGAGGCCTGCGAACAGCCGGATGTTGTGCCGCCGGTGTATCGAATGATTCGTTATCGCGATTCGGAACTCCGCTGCCTGTCCCGCGAACACCGGATCGACTCCGGCGAAGCTCACTTCCAGGCCCACCAGGTTACGCTGGCACTGGTGCATGGCGACAAAGCCCAAGCCTGCGAGCAGGAATGTCAGGAGGAACGAGAGGTTGTTGTTGTAGTTCATCGAGCCGAGCAGCATCGCGAACGTGGTCAATCCGAACACCGCCCCGACACCGGTGGGCAAGATGTAGATGCGCCTTGATCGCAGGCGTACGGATGACGGATCTGCGCCCTGGCGCCTGCGGGCCCAGCTTTCGACGCGCCGGCTGACAGCCGATCCAAGGGTTGGCAAGCGAAGGCGGCGTGACACGAGGCCACCCGGGCGAACTCCTGCATCGCCTGTCATGTCGGTCAGGGAATCGCCACCGTCTCCAGCACGTGGCGCGTCAGCTCCGCGGGAGTGCGATACATCGACCCATTCGGCGGCTTCAGCCGGTGACCCGCAATGGCTGGGAAGACAGCCTGCACATCATCCGGAAACACCCCCGGATGATTTTCGATACAGGCATGGGCTTTCGCGGCCGCGACCAGCGCGAGCGCGCCGCGCGGCGACAGACCCGTTTCCACTTCCGGCGATTCCCGCGTGTAACGCACGAGCGCCTGGATATAGTCGAGCAGCGGTTCGCTTAAGTGCACTTTCTGCACTTCGGCCTGGAGGTGCCCGAGCAGTTGTGGCGACAGGGCCGGCTGCACCGTCTTCAGCAACTGGCGCCGATCGGTGCCCGTGAGAAGCGCACGCTCGTTCTCCTCGTTGGGATATCCCAGTTCGAGGCGCATCAGGAAACGGTCGAGCTGTGACTCCGGCAGGGGAAAGGTACCGATCTGGTCGGAAGGGTTCTGCGTCGCAACGACGAAGAACGGTTGCGGCAGCCGGTGTGTCTGGCCGTCCACGGACACCTGCTGTTCCTCCATCGCTTCGAGCAGGGCGCTCTGCGCCTTGGGTGTGGCGCGATTGACTTCGTCGGCGAGCACGAGTTGCGCGAACACCGGGCCGGGCTGGAACACGAATTCGCCTTGTTGCTGGCGGAAAATGGATACCCCCACGATGTCGGCGGGAAGCAGATCGCTGGTGAACTGGATACGCTGGTAGCTCAGGCCCAGCACCCTTGCCAGCGCCTGCGCCAGCATGGTCTTCCCGAGGCCCGGCAGGTCCTCTATCAGGAGATGTCCGCGCGCCAGCAGACATGCAAGCGCCATCGAAATCTCGGTGTCCTTCCCCAGGATAATGCTCCCGAGCGTTTCACGAGCCTTGACGACCATGGCCATGGCCGCTTTCTGTCCTTCCGCATTCAGCGGCAGCTGCTCAAGCGTATTTCCCCGCTGCATCGGATACTCCCGTTAACCTTGTGAAACAGCATCCATGGTCGCGGATGAAAAACGCCAATGCACACGAGGTGAGTGCAGATTGTGACCCAATGCGCAGATTGAATCTAACTCAACCTGTGCAACATGTGGGAGGCCGCCATGCGGGCGTCGCGCCGTATCGTCTGGACCTGCTCCAGTTAATGCCGCTCGCCGCCTCCACCGGCACCTACAGGTGCCAATAGCCGCTCCGCGCGAGGCATCGCCGTAATGCGTTCGCTACCCGACAGCGTCGAGCCTCGCGAGTTGCTCCTCCAGCTGGCCGAGCTGGCGTGAAAATTCCTCGGCACGCTCGGTTTCCATTGTGACCACCGCGGCCGGGGCATTGTTCACGAAAGCAGCGTTGTTCAGCTTTTGCCGGGACTTCTTGAGCTCCGCATCCAGTTTTTGCCGCTGGCGAGCGAGCCGTGACTTCTCGGCGGCCACGTCGATATTTCCCTTCATCGGCACCAGCAATTTCATATTTCCCAGGAGCGCCGTTGCGGACATGGGCGGCACTTCTGCTTCGCTGAGCGCGCGCACGGATTCGACGCGTCCAACTCTCTCCAGCAGGTGCCTGTGTCGCTGTGCGAGATCGATATCCGACGCTTCCGCCCCTTGCAACAGTACGGGCAGCGGCTTACCGGGAGAGATGTCCATCTCGCCGCGGATCTGGCGGATTCCGAGAACGAATTGCATGACCCAGGCAAGCTCATCCTCCGCCTCCTGGTCATGGCAGTCCTCCCGGAACTGCGGAAACGCCTGCACCATGATGGTATCGCCTTCCGCTCCCGCGCGAGGCCCGACCTTTAGCCAGATCTCCTCCGTGATGAAAGGCATCAGCGGGTGCAACAAGCGCAGTAGCGACTCCAGCACTTCGAGGAGCGTCTGCTGTGCAGCCCGCTTCTCCTCGACGCTCGAGGTATCCGACTGCAGCACCGGTTTCGAGAGTTCGAGGTACCAGTCGCAGAACTCGTGCCACGTGAAGTCGTATAGCGCCTGCGCGGCCAGGTCGAGCCTGTAGTCCGCAAAGTTTTTATGTACGGACAGGATCGTCCTGTTGAGCCGCGAGCGAATCCAGCGGTCGGCTGGCGACAACCGTACGTCGCCGCGCTGGAAATCTTCTGTATTCATCAGGACGTAGAGCGATGCGTTCCACAGCTTGTTGCAAAACTTGTGGTAGCCATCGATACGGCCGAGGTCGAACCGGATGTCGCGGCCGGTCGTCGCCAGCGCGGCGAACGTGAACCGGAGCGCATCGGCGCCGTACGCGGAGATTCCTTGCGGAAACTGCTTCCGCGTTGCGGCGTCAATCTTCGGTTTAAGGTGCGGCTGCATGAGTCCGGCCGTGCGCTTCGCCAGCAGAGTGTCGAGGTCGACGCCATCGATCAGGTCGAGAGGGTCGAGCACATTCCCTTTCGACTTGGACATCTTCTGGCCGTCCTGGTCGCGAATCAGGCCGTGGATGTAGACTTCCCGGAACGGTACGTCGCCCATGAACTTCAACCCGAGCATGATCATCCTGGCGACCCAGAAGAAGATGATGTCGAAGCCGGTGACCAACACGTTGCCGGGATAGAACGTGCGAAGGTCTTCCGTTTCCGCAGGCCACCCCAGGGTGCTGAACGGCCAGAGACCTGACGAAAACCACGTATCCAGGACGTCCTCGTCCTGCCTGAGCGGCAGGTTGTCGGTAAGGCCGTACTTGTCCCTGGCTGCGCGTTCGGTGCGTGCGACGTAAATCTCCCCGGCATCGTCATACCACGCCGGTATCCTGTGCCCCCACCACAGCTGCCGGCTGACGCACCAGTCCTCGATGTTGTGCATCCAGTCGTAATAGGTTTTGGTCCAGCCTTCGGGGACGAAACGAATCCGCCCGGATTCGACGGCTTCGATGGCGGGGCGTGCGAGGGGCTTGATGTCCACGTACCACTGGTCGGTCAGGTAAGGTTCGACGATCGCGCCGCTGCGGTCGCCACGAGGCACGCTCATATCGTGATCCTCGACCTTCTCGACGAGCCCCAGTGCCTGCATGTCTTCCACGACTTTCCGGCGCGCTGCGAAGCGATCCAGACCGCGATAGGCGGGGGGCACGGATTCATTCATCGCGGCATCATCGTTCAGGACGTTGTAAACCGGCAGATCGTGTCGCAGCCCCAGTTCATAGTCGTTGAAGTCGTGCGCAGGTGTGATCTTTACGCAGCCGGTGCCGAATTCCGGGTCGACGTAGGCGTCCGCGACCACCGGTATCCTGCGCTCCACCAGTGGAAGCACAACGTCCTTGCCAACCAGGTCATTATATCGGTCATCCTCGGGATGTACTGCGATGGCGCTGTCGCCCAGCATGGTTTCGGGACGCGTCGTTGCTACCGTGACATGACCACTGCCGTCGGCAAACGGATATCGGAAGTGCCATAACTGCCCCGACTCTTCCGATTGCAGCACTTCCAGGTCAGACAGGGCCGTATGCAGGACCGGATCCCAGTTGACGAGGCGCTTGCCGCGGTATATCAGGCCGTCGTCATAGAGCCTCACGAATACTTCAGTGACTGCAGCTGACAGTCCCTCGTCCATCGTGAACCGGTCGCGACTCCAGTCCACCGATGCGCCGAGTCGTCGCAACTGGTGCGCGATCGAACCACCGGATTCTTCTTTCCACTGCCACACCCGTTCCACGAACCGGTCACGGCCAAGCTCGCTGCGAGACGTACCCTCGGCATTCAGTTGCCGCTCGACCACCATCTGCGTGGCGATGCCCGCATGGTCCATGCCCGGCTGCCACAGGGTCTTGCGTCCCATCATCCGGTGGTAGCGCGTCAGGGCGTCCATGATGGTGTCCTGGAACGCGTGCCCCATGTGCAGCGTACCGGTCACGTTCGGCGGAGGAATCATGATGCAGTAGGGAGCGCCGGACCCGGAAGGCGCGAACCAGCCGTTCTCTTCCCATCGCTGGTACTGGCGTCGTTCGATCTCGCGGGGGTCGTATGTCTTTTCCATGAAACCGCTTATAAAACTCGCGTTGATGTTACGCACGACATGGCTTTAGCCTCGTGCTGATGATGCAAATTCGGTGACCGCATGAGCTGGTGACGCTTTCGTTCCGCAGAGAATCGCTAGTAACGTTGTCTCATCCTTGTCGTCACAGTTCGTGCGTTTGCAGGGAATGACCCTGCGAGCGGTAGTCGGCAAAACGCCTGCGGCTTCGCTGCCTGCAGTCTTCGTCGGAGGTTACAATCTCCGCGACGCGCGGGAAAGAGTCCAGTTGTTCTGGCACGTGGTCCGACAGGTTGATGAGCAGGTCGCCCGGTTGGATCCCGCCAGCACCGACCCCGATCGTTACCGGCGCACCGCCCGCGTCGCGCTCCTCGTCGATGACTTCATGCGGAACGAAACTTCCGTCGCGAAACGTCCACAGAAGATCGTCCAGCTGCCGGGCCTGGTCGCGGTTTTCCACCTGGATGCGCACCGTGTGCTGCAGGCGATACGCCTTCTCCGCCAGGCGACAGGCAAAGACCTGCCGCGACTGTTCTCCCGCTGTGGCAATCAGGTAAAAATCAATGCGCGCCATCCGGTCCTACCACAGCTGAAACAGATCTCAGGGCAGGACGCCCGCGCGCTGCAGCAGGAATTCCGTGAGCATTGGCACGGGGCGTCCGGTAGCGCCCTTCTTCGAGGCGGACAGCCACGCGGTGCCGGCGATATCGAGATGCGCCCAGTCGAGACCGTCCGTGAACTTGCCCAGGAACGCAGCCGCCGTGATCGCGCCACCTTCGCGGCCGCCAACGTTTGCAAAATCGGCGAAGTTGCTCTTCAGTTGTTGCGCGTATTCCTCACCGAGCGGCATGTGCCAGCCGCGGTCGTCGGAAGCGTCGCCTGCGCTCGCGATACTCCGCGCCAGCTCGTCGTTGTTGCTCATGATCGCCGTGCGGTGATGTCCGAGCGCGATGACACAGGCCCCGGTCAAGGTCGCCACGTCGATGACCACGGAAGGTTTGAAACGTCTCGAATAGGTGATGGCATCGCACAGCACCAAGCGCCCCTCGGCGTCGGTGTTGAGAATCTCGATCGTCAGGCCGGACATGCTGGTGACGATGTCGCCTGGTCGGGTTGCGGTACCGCTCGGCAGGTTTTCGCTGCTCGGCACGACCGCGTTGACATTGATCGGCAGTCTCAGCTTTGCAATGACCGCGATGGTCGCGATGACGGCTGCCGCCCCGCACATGTCATATTTCATCTCGTCCATCGCCGGGCCCGGCTTCAGCGAAATTCCGCCCGAATCGAAGGTAATGCCCTTGCCTACGAGTACCACGGGCTTGTCACGCGTGCTGCCGCCCTTGTATTGCATGACTATAAGCTTCGCCGGCTCCGCGCTGCCGTTGGACACAGACAAGAGGGAGTGCATGTTGAGGCGCTTCATCGCGGCCTCGTTGATTACCTGCGTCCGGACACTGTCATGCTGCCGTGCCAGGCGTTCTGCTGTCTTGGCCAGGTAGGTGGGCGTGCAAACGTTTGGCGGCAGGTTTCCGAGATCCTTCGCCAGCGTCATGCCCGTCACAATCGCGTCGGCGTGCTCGGCGCCCGTTTGGGCCATAGATCGCTCAGCTGCATCCTTTAGCGCAACGCCGATCTTCCTGATGGGCGTTTTCACGTTCTTGCGGCGGCTTTTCATGTCTTCGAAGTCGTACAGGCCATTTCCGATCGCCTCCACCGTATAGCGAGCAAGGTAATAGGCGCTGGCTGCATTTACGTCCTCGAGGGTCAGGTAATTCACCACCTCCTGTACCTTGCTGCCCCTGAAAGTCCTGACGGCAGCTCCCATGGCCTGGCGGAACTCGGCTACGCCGAATTTCCCCTTTTGCCCAAGCCCTGCGACGACGATGCGATCGGCGCGAACACCATCAAGCGCACAGATCATCCGGCTTTCACCCAGCTCGCCCGAAAGGTCGCCACGTTTGGCCAGTCGTTTAATGGCTCCGCCGGTTGCAGCATCCATCTCGGCAGCGGCGGATGAAAGCTGGCCTGATTCGTAGATGCCGACGATGAGGCAGCTGGCCTGCTGGCGCGATGCCGCATTCGTTGTCGTGAAGTAGTCCATAAAATGCCTTAATTTGACGCCTTGCGCCCGCATCGTGTCCTCCGAGTGCACTCAGGTTTTCTGCGCGACTGGAGTCAAATTGCCGGCTCGAGCGTTCTATTATTGTTGGTCGTCGGCCCCGTCACGACCTTCCTCCACAAAGCGTCCACCACTGCGTGGGTGGTCGTCCATTGTGGTGCAGGGGCTGTCCCGGACAAATCAAAACCGCTAGTCTAACTTATTCAATTGCTTTTGGTTAACGGGTTTCCGGACGATATCCGCGAGGAATCAGACTGGCGCCGTTTGAGTTTTAGATGTTTCGCATCCTCGACAGATACATTTTTCGCGAGATTGCCAAGTCCTGGCTGGCCGTGACCGGGGTTCTGCTGTTCATCCTCCTGACAAACCAGTTCGCCCGAGTTCTCGGCGACGTGGCGAAGGACAAGCTGCCCCGAGACGCGGTGTTCCAGGTCATTGGGCTGACGGCCTTGCAATACCTGACCATTCTCGTGCCTATTGCGCTGTTCCTGTCGGTGATGCTGGCGCTCGGAAGGCTTTACCGTGACAGCGAGATGCCGGCAATGATGGCTTGCCGCGTCGGTCCCAGCGGGGTTTATCGTCCGCTGGCCCTGTTGCTGGTGCCGCTGGCCGTCGGGGTGGGGTGGCTGGCCATGGACGTCGGGCCACGAGCCTTGATGGCAATTGAACGTATCGGTGCCGAGGCAAGACGCCAGGCAGACCTTGCCAGCATCGAAGCCGGCAAATTCACCGGCGATGGCGCCGATGGCGCGGTCGTGTACGTGGAACGAGTGCCGCGCCCGGGCGAGGTCGAGAGGGTCTTCCTGCAACGGCGAACGCTGGACGGCAGCGTGGAGGTAGTGGTTGCCGACCGTGGCGAGCAACAGGAAACAGATGACCCCAATACCCGGTTCTTCGTGCTGTTCGACGGGCGCCGTTATGAAGGCATACCGGGCACTGCCGATTTTCGCGTCATGGAATTCGCAGAACACGGCATCCCCTATCGATTGCCGGCCGCAGAGGATATCGGACGGGATCCCGAAGCTATGAGCACGATGGATTTGCTGACTCCCGAGACCCTCGAAGAGGCAGCAGAAATCCATTGGAGAATCGGAGTGCCACTGTCGACCGTCGTCCTTGCCATTCTCGCGGTGCCGCTGAGCCGCAGCCAGCCGAGGCAGGGCCGGTATGGTCGCCTTGCCGTCGGGCTTATGGTCTTCATCATTTACTTCAACCTGCTGAGTGCCGGCAAGGCGTGGATCGAGAAAGGCAGCATGCCGGTCGCGGCCGGCCTGTGGTGGGCGCATGGCCTCATGCTCCTGCTCGCGTTCGCGCTGCTGGCGGTGCAGAACGGCTGGCACCGCCGCCTGCGGCGTCGCTCTTGATGACAGCTTGCAACCGTTGCGGAAACTGCAGGTGAGCCGGAAGTGAGCGTGCTGACGGTCTACCTGCTGCGCACTATCCTCAGCAGTACCTTGCTGGTCCTCGGCGTGCTGCTGGCGCTGGCGGCGCTGTTCGAGTTCATCGGCCAACTCGATGATGTGCAGGGCAGCTATACGTTGTCGATGGCTTTATTGTATGCCGCTCTGCGATTGCCGCAGCTTTCCTTCGAAATGCTGCCCATCGCAGCCCTGATCGGCTCTCTGCTCGGCTTAGGGGGGCTCGCGAACAGCAGCGAACTGGTAGTGATGCGGACTACCGGAATCTCCGTCGGGCGACTGGCCGGCATGGTTGCGGTCTCCGGTGTCGTCATGACTATCGTCACGGCGCTGATCGGTGAGTTCATAGGCCCCCCAATGGACTACTTCGCTCGCACCCTGCGTAACGAAGCGCGTTTTGAGCAGGAAGACATCGACTTCGGCAACGCGGCGTGGGTGAAGGACGGTCCGGTCATACTGCATCTGGAAAGGATCAATACCGAGTTCGAGTTTGGCAGCATCTTCCTGTTCCGCTTCAATGACGATCATTCGCTGCAGTCGATAGCTCGCGCCGAGAACTCCGGGATCGACGATTCCGACCGGTGGGTTCTCGAGAACGTTCGTGAAACGCGTTTTCTCGACGGCGGGGTACAGGCTGTCCAGGCGTCGGTGGCGGTCGAGACCTTCGACCTCAACAGCGAACTGCTCGGAATTACGCTGGTGAAGCCTGTGAGCCTCTCTGCAAGGGGACTATTGAGCTACATCGGCTACCTGAAGAGGAATGACCTCACTGCAGAGCGTTACGAGACAGAGCTTTGGTCACGGATCGCCCGGACCGCCACCGTGGTGATCATGCCGGTGCTGGCGCTCGGCTTCGTCTTCGGCTCGTTGCGCTCCTCCGGTTACGGCGGGCGACTGATGCTTGGTGTGCTGATCGGCCTCGGCTATTTCCTCGCGAGCGAAATGCTGGCGAACTCAGGCCAGGTGTTTGACCTGAACCCTGCGATAGTGTCCTGGCTGCCCTCGATCGCCTTGCTCCTGATCGCCATGTTCGCCCTGACCCGCGTCCGTTGACGTTACCTGGGATAGTGACGAAGCCGCGTGCCGGAAAGCCTGTCGTGCCAGGCCAGGCCCTCGGGGTCGAATAGCTGCCACCAGAACCCGAGGCCCGCGGGCAACCACGACAGCAGGGCGGCGAAAAACCGCACGCTCGACTGCCTCAAGTCCGGTTTCCGGCCCTCGATGGTCTCGATCCGAAGGCGCCATGACTGCATCCCCAGCGTGCGGCCATAACCCGACCAGAAGCCGACGAAAAAAACGTAGCAGAGCAGTAGCATCGTCAGCTGGTACAGGCGATTCCCCGGCTCAACCGGTTCGCCGCCCGCAGCCGCGACGAATGGCAGCGTACCGAGGAAAAGCACCGCGAGAACCAGTAGCGAGTCGTAAACGATCGCGCCGAACCTCCGGCCAAGGCCTGTGTTCATCATGTCCGGTGGTTTTCGCTTCAGATCGACTCGATGAACGAGATCATTCTTGCGCGCGTCGCCGCATCCGGCATTTCCCCGAAACCTGCGGCGAGATTGTCCGTCATGTGGCGGACGCTGCTGGTTGCGGGAATGACCGCGGTGACCGCGGGGTGACTGACGATGAACTTCAGGAAGAATTGTCCCCAGCTTTCCGCGAACGACCGAGCCCAATCCGGCAACTTGCTATCACCCACGGCGCGAAACAGCTGGCCGCTCATATATGGCCGGTTGACGAGGACCGCGACGCCTGAATCGAGTGCCATTGGCAGTAAGCGGTCGTCGGCCCCGTGC
>DATGQI010000202.1:0-14398 GCA_035304285.1 Woeseiaceae bacterium | reverse complement strand
GCAAGGTTCGTTACGGCGTCATGTGCCGCGAAGACGGCATGGTGTTCGATGACGGCACGACGGCGAGACTCGACGAGCACCGCTACCTGATGACCACGACGACCGGCAACGCGGCTGCCGTACTGGCGTACCTCGAGGAATACCTGCAGACGGAGTGGCCGCACCTGCGTGTGCGGCTCACCTCTGTGACGGAACAGTGGGCTACCGTCGGTATCGCCGGCCCGCTGAGCTCGCGGGTGCTCGAGAAACTCGCCCCGGGTCTCGATTGCTCCCCGTCCGCGTTTCCTTTCCTTGCCTGGCAGAACGCGGGGATCGGGGGCGTCCCGGCGCGCATCTTCAGGATCAGCTTCACCGGCGAGTTGCAGTTCGAGATCAACGTCCCCTGGCATTACGGAGCCGCCTTGTGGGATGCCGCGATGCAGGCCGGCGAAGAGTTCGGCATCACGCCCTACGGCACCGAAACCATGCACGTGCTGCGGGCGGAGAAAGGCTTCATCATCATCGGGCAGGAAACGGACGGCGCGCAGACGCCGCACGACCTCGGGCTTGGCTGGGCGGTGTCCGGCACCAGTGACTTCATCGGCCGGCGTTCGCTGAGTCGGCCAGACTGCATGCGTCGGGATCGCCAGCAGCTGGTGGGTTTGTTGCCGACCGACAGGAACGCTGTGATCGAGGAAGGCACGCAGCTCGCTGTCTCCGGCGGCGTTGCCTCGATCGGGTTCGTCACCTCCAGCTACTTCAGCGCGACGATGGGAAGCCGCATTTGCCTGGCACTGGTCGAGCGCGGCAGGGAGCGTTACGGCGAAATGATCGAGGCTGCTCGCGAATCGGAACCGGTGCCGGTGCGAATCTGCGATCCGGTGTTCTACGACCGTGAAGGAGCGCGGCGTGACGGTGGGTGAACTGCGCCGTGCGGCCGTGGATCCATTTGCCGGCAGCCGGGTGGCCGTCGAGTCGGATGCCATCCGCATGGAGCTTGCCAGGCCGCGCGCGGCGATCAACCTGCGTGGCCGGCCAGGGGACGCCGGATTCATCGCGGCTATCCGTGGCACGGGTATTCGATTGCCCGTCGAGCCAAACACCTGGGCGGGCGATGACGAGCGCGCTGCCATCTGGCTCGGCCCCGATGAGTGGCTGGTCGTGGCGCCGGATGGTGAAGCTGCCACATTTGAAGCAGCCGTTCGCGCCGCTTTACCCGGCGATCCGTGGCTGTCGCTGGTCGACCTTTCGCACAATTACACGACGTTTCTACTGTCCGGGTCGCGCGTCCGCGACCTGCTGGCAAAGGGATGCCCGCTCGACCTGCACCCCAAAGCGTTTCGCGCCGGCTGCTCGGCACAGACCATGCTCGCGAAATCCAGTGTGCTGCTGCGGGCGCTCGAGGACGGCGGCGTCGTGGAGATCTGGTTGCGCAATTCCTTCGCGGACTACACGGCCCGCTGGCTGCTCGACGCCGCGACGGAGTTCCTGCGCGAGTAGCTCCTGCAGATTCCTGGTCCAGGCGCACGCGACCGGCACGACTGGCGACTGTCTCTACGGTGTGCTTAAACCGCCTGCTGAAGGCGAATCCCGGCTATTAAGTGTCGCGATTGTGAAAGCCTCTCTCATCCACTTGCGTCAACGTCGCTTACCGAAGGCCACGCTTTTGAACCGAGGATCGACGATGACTTTTCTGGACCAGGCAGTTAACGAACAGGGGTTTGGCACGGGCGGTGCGGGCAGCGCACCGGCTGTTGATACGGTCAGGCAATGTCTCACGGTAGACCAGTCCGACCGCAAGGTTCCGTTCAACCTGAGGCAGTCCGGCCGTACGCCGGTCGAGATGCTCATCTCGACGCGTGTGCGGAAGTCGCCTTACTGGCACCTGTCACACGAGGCCGGGTGCTGGCGCGCGACCGTCTATAACCGCATATACCATCCGCGCGGCTATGTTCGCCCCGAGGATGGCGGGGCGATGGTCGAATACGAGGCGCTGGTAAACCATGTGACGATGTGGAATGTCGCGGTGGAGCGCCAGATCAGGGTGAAGGGACCGGATGCGGAAGCGTTCGTGAACTACGTGATCACCCGCGATGCAACACGTATCAAGCCGATGCACGGAAAGTACGTCATCCTTTGCAACGAGGCCGGCGGCGTGCTGAACGACCCCGTGTTGCTGCGCATCTCCGAAGACGAGTTCTGGTTCTCACTATCCGACAGCGACATTGAATGGTGGCTGCGCGGGGTAAACACAGGACACGGCTTCAAGGTGTCGATAGGCGAGATCGACGTGTGCCCGGTGCAGATACAAGGTCCGAAATCGGAAGCGCTGATGGTCGACCTCTTCGGTGACGCGGTGCGTGACATTCCTTTTTATGGCCTGATGAAAGGCCAGGTAGCGGGCCACGAAGTCATCGTGTCGCAAACCGGCTTTACCGGAGAGAAAGGCTACGAGATCTACCTGATCGACGCGACGCTGCACGCCGAGGACATGTGGAACGCCGTACTCGACGCAGGCGCCAAACACCAGCTCATGGTGATCGCGCCCGCGCATCATCGTCGCATTGCCGCGGGCATACTTTCCTGGGGGCAGGACATGGACCAGGAGATGCTGCCGTTCCAGTGCAACCTGTCCTACCAGGTGCCGCGAGAGAAGACCAGCGACTATATCGGCAAGCAGCGTCTCGAGGCGGTGCGCGCGGAGATCGAGGCAGGACGTTACCCGTTCAAGCTCATGCTGGCGGGTATCAAGCTCGGCGGCAAGCCGATCACGGACTACGCGCCCGACTTCTGGCTGATCTCGAGCGCCGATGGCGGCGACCCTGTCGGTTACGTCACGTCGCCCTGGTACTCGCCGGAGTTGCAGACAAACATCGCGCTGTGCCACGTCCCCGTAGGGATGAAGGAAATCGGCACCAGGCTCACCGTGATGCTGCCGGACGAATATGCCGAAGTACCCGGCATTCCGGTGCCTGCCGAAGTGGTCGAGGTGCCATTCCGGCCGTCGGTGAACCCGAACTCGCGCGAAGTTGCCAGGAAAAACGGACGCGATTTCGCGTACTGAGGAACGAGTGGCCGTGGATTCCCGCGGCCACTTTTCCGGCCCGCTCATGAGAAGTCCCATGCCCGTGGCGATGACGCAAGCATCGCCGGATCCATCGGCGCAGGCGCAGGCAGGAAGCGTGTCGGTGCGACACCTCCTTGCCGGCTTCTCGATAGAGGCGACACCCAAACAGGTCGAGAGGACAGGCTCGCTCGCTGCCCTGCTGCCCGAAGGAACCGGCGTGTACGTACCGTTCCTGCCCGGCGCTGACATGCGCGATTGCATCGCGGCCTGCAGCAAGCTGAAGAGGCTCGCTTTCCGGCCGGTGCCGCACGTAGCGGCCCGCGCGCTTGGCAGCCGCGAGAAATTGGCCGCGCATCTCGGAAGGCTCGAGGACGAGGGCGTCACTTCCCTCCTGTTGATTGCCGGCGATTGCGCAAGGCCCGCCGGACCGTTCACCAGTACCCTCGACGTGTTCGACAGCGGCCTGTTGCAACGTTATGGTTTCCGCAACATCGGCGTCGCCGGGCATCCGGAGGGGCACCCCGTCGCCGGGCGTGATGCGCTGACGGATGCGCTCAGGCGAAAAGCCCGCTACGCGCTGGAGACAGAAAGTACGATGTGGATCGTTACCCAGTTCGCCTTCTCGGTCGAGCCGGTCATCCGATGGCTGGATGCATTGCGCGCCGACGAAATTCGCCTTCCGGTGCGCGTCGGTTTGCCCGGCCCGGCCAGGGTGCAGACGCTGCTCCGTTACGCGACACAGTGCGGCATCGGCGCCTCGTCACGCATGCTCGCGCGCCGACCCGGCAGCGTGGTCCGCCTGCTTGGCCGGTGGACCCCGGACGAACTCCTGCGGAAACTCGCGCAGCATACGCGCGCGCAGCCAAATGCACTCGCAGGCATTCATGTGTTTCCGTTCGGAGGCCTGACACAATCCATTGATCATCTCACCAACCATGGATAAACACGCGCGGGTTGTCGTGATCGGGGGAGGCATCGTTGGCGTCTCCACTCTCTATCACCTCGTGAAGAAAGGCTGGTCGGATGTCGTGCTGGTCGAGCGGAAGGAACTGACGTCCGGCTCCACCTGGCACGCGGCCGGTTTGCTGCCGTTGTTCAACATGAGTTACTCGGTCGGCCAGATTCACAAGTATTCCGTCGCGCTCTACAAGGCGCTGCAGGAGGAGACCGGGCAGGATGTGGGCCTTCGGCAGGTCGGCAACATTCGCCTCGCAACCAACAGCGACCGCCTGGACGAGTACCGCCAGTACGCAAGCGTCGCGAGAACCATCGGAGTGCGGGTCGAATTCCTGACGCCGGAGCAGGTGCTCGAGATATGGCCGCTGGCGGTGAAGGATGGCCTGGTAGGCGCCATCCGCCATCCCGACGATGGCTACATACAGCCCGCCGATCTGACGCAGGCACTTGCCAAAGGCGCACGCGCCGGAGGCGGCAGGATCTATCGCCAGACTACGGTACTCGGCATCGACCAGATGCGGAACGACGAGTGGTGCGTGCGGACGGACAAGGGCGATATCACCTGCGAGCACGTCGTCGCGGCGACCGGCAGCTTCGCGCGGCGAACGGGTGCGATGATAGGCATCGACGTTCCTGTCGTTCCCGTCGAGCACCAGTTCATCGTGACCGAGCCGCATCCCGAGATCGTGTCGCGGCATGAACAGGACCTTCCGGAAATGGGCGTGCTGCGGGAATCCGACGATTCCTGGTACATGCGCGAGGAACGCGGCGGCCTGCTGCTTGGCCCTTACGAGGCGGGAGCACCCGCATGCTACGTGGACGGACCTACTCAGGATTCCGAGTACGAACTTTTTCCCGAAGACATCGATCGCCTGATGCCGCACATCGAATCGGCGATCCGCCGGGTGCCGATCTTCGGCGAGGCCGGCGTCAAGGAAGTGTACAACGGCGCGATTGCCTACACCCCGGATGGAAGCCCCATCGTTGGCCCCGCCTGGGGCAAGCGAAATTTCTGGCTCAACGAAGGACACAGTTTCGGCATCACGGCGGCCGGCGGCGCCGGCTGGCAACTTGCCGAGTGGATCGTGGAAGGCGAGCCGACGATCGACATGCTCGGTGTCGATCCGCGCCGCTTCGGCGACTACGCATCCAAAGCGTACCTGCAAAAGAAGAACGAAGAGGCTTACGCGAACGTCTTCGTCATTCATTATCCTGACGAGGAACGGCCCGCGGCGCGGCCGTTACGCACGGCGCCATGCTACGACCGCATGCAGAAACTAGGCGCCGTGTTCGGACAGAAGTTTGGCTGGGAGAGGCCGAACTGGTTTGCGCCCGAGGGAGTGCCCCAAGAGGACCACTGGTCGTTCCGCCGCTCGAAATGGTTCGAGCACGTCGGCAACGAATGCCGGCATGTTGCCGAGCACGCCGGGTTGCTGGACATGACAGCCTTTGCGAAGGCGCGCGTATCGGGTCCGGGTGCCGAGGCGTTTCTCGATAGGCTGGTCGCTAACCGACTGCCAAGAAAGGTCGGCCGCATTTCACTCTGTCATGCGCTGGCGCCGCGCGGCGGCGTGCACTCCGAGTTCACCATCCTGCGGGAGGCACCCGACAGTTTTTACCTGGTATCCGCCGGCGCCTTCCAGCGCCTGGACCACGACTGGATATTCCGGCAATTGCCGCGAGACGGCTCCGTGCAGTTCGAAAACCTTACCAGCGCCCTCGGCGTTCTGGTGGTGGCGGGTCCTCGATCGCGGGATCTGCTGGCGCGCGTTTGCAGCGCGTCGCTGGCGAGTGAGAACTTTCCATGGCTGACGGCGCAGGACAGCACGGTGGGGCTCGCTCCGGCCAGGCTCCTGCGCGTCAACTTCGTCGGTGAACTGGGCTGGGAGATTCACCACGGTATCGAATACCAGAACCACATTTTCGACGCGTTGATGGAGGCGGGAGCCGACCTCGAGCTTCGGCCTTTCGGTATTCGCGCCATGGATTCCATGCGCGTGGAGAAATCCTATCGCCTGGTCGGCACGGAGATGTCGATCGAGTATGCCGCGCTCGAGTCGGGCCTCGACCGGTTCGTGCATCCCGGGAAGGGTGACTTCGTCGGTCGCGACGGCCTGCTTGCGTGGCAGAAGCGGGGTTTCGCGAACCGCTTCGTCACGCTGGAGGTGCAGGTGACGACCGATGTGGATCCTCTCGGCAATAACCCGCTTTACCTGGATGGCGCCCTTGTCGGCCGCTCCACCAGCGGAAACTACGGTTTCCGGCTGGAAAAATCGCTGGCGCTTGGGATGGTTCGCCCGGACCTGGCGGAGCCGGGCGTGCACCTCGAGATCGAAGTCCTGGGTGAGCGCTTTCCCGCGACCGTTCTGCAGGAAAGCCCGTACGACCCGCAGAACCTCAAACTCAAGGGCTAACCGGACATCTCACCGTAATCGGTGAGATGTCTGCACTGATTACTCTTCCGGTTCGCGCCGGTGCAGTTCACGCACTGCGGCGCAGGTTAGTGGCGGCAGTTCCTCCCGGAGCGCTTTCAGCAGGCACCACGCCATCAGGACCAGCACGAGCGCAAACGGCAGGCCCGTGGTGATCGCCGCCGTCTGCAGTGCCGTCAGGCCGCCGCCGATCGTGAGAACGGCGGCGACGACGCCTGCCAGCACTGCCCAGAAAATGCGCTGGGCCACGGGCGGGTTGATGTTTCCGCCGGAGGTGATGATGTCTATTACCAGTGCCCCGGAATCGGCAGACGTAACGAAGAAGACGAAGATCAGGAATACTGCGAGCATCGCCGTTACGTCCGCCAGCGGATAACGGGTGAGCAACTCGAACAGCGCCGTCGAGACGTTGTTGTTCGCGGCATCCAGAATTCCCGAGTCAACGAACAGCGTTTCGTAAATGGCGGACCCGCCGAACACCGAGATCCAGATGAATGTCAGCACGGAGGGTACGATGAGGACGCCCAGCACGAACTCCCGCACCGTGCGACCCTTGGAAATGCGAGCGATGAACATGCCGACAAATGGCGACCACGCTATCCACCAGGACCAGTAGAAGACCGTCCACTGGCCCTGCCAGCTTGCCTCGCGCACGTAGGTTTCGGTCCAGCTCCCGAGCGTCAGCAGGTTCTGCAGGTAGTGCCCGGTGCTTTGCACGAAATGCTTGAACAGGAACAGCGAAGGGCCGACGAGCACGACGAAGACCAGCAAAGCGATCCCGGCAAGCAAATTCAGCTGGCTCAATCGCTTGATGCCCTTGTCCACCCCGGTGACCACGGAGACGGTGGCAACCGCAGTGATGATTGCTATCAGCAACATCTGCATGGGCCCCGATATCGCGATGCCGAACACGTAGTTCAGGCCGGAGTTGACCTGCGCGACGCCAAAGCCGAGCGAGGTCGCGAGGCCGAACATGGTGGCAACGACCGCCAGCACGTCGATGACGTTGCCGAGAGCCCCGTTGATGCGATCGCCGAGCAACGGATGGAACGCGCTGCGGATCGTCAGCGGCAACCCCCGATTGAATGTGAAGTAGGCAAGCGCAAGACCGACCAGCGCGTAGATACCCCAGGCGTGGAATCCCCAGTGAAGGAACGTGAGGTCCATCGAGCGGGTTGCGCCGTCGGCCGACATACCCGTGCTGCCCGGCGGGTTCTGCAAGTGCAGGATCGGTTCCGCGACGCTCCAGAACATGAGCCCGATTCCCATGCCAGCGGCAAACAGCATGGCGAACCAGCTGGCCGTGCTGAATTCCGGCCGGGCGCCGGGCCCGCCCAAGCGGATGTAGCCGAAGCGGCTCAGGGCGAGGTAGATGCAGAACAGCAGGAAGCCCTGCACGCTCAGGACGAGAAACCAGCCGAACCACCGGGTGATCGCGTCTCTTGCCGTGCCGAATGCCGCCTCGGCCACATCGAGGTTGGCAAGCGTGACGATGACGAAAAGGATGATCAGCCCGGCCGAAAAGCCGAACACGTGAGGATGGATGACGAAACGGGATGTTCTCCGGGTTCCATCGGTTATTGATGAGCTCACGGCGTTGTTTTTTCCTTCCTGTGGTGCCGGGTCAGCGGTCGCTCCAGGACATCCCGCCCCAGTGCGTCCTCGAGTGGCTTGAGCCAGGGAGCGAAGTTTTGCCAATGGTGCAGGCCGCTGCGGTAGATCGGCTGCCTGACCTGTTCCGAGCTGGGCGTCCTGACGCTGCGGTCGGTTGCATGGAAGTTCAGGCAGGCCTCATCGAAGGGCAGCCCGCAGAACTCGAGGATACGCCGCACCTCTTCTTCGAGGTCTTCAACCACGTCTTCGTGATGCACGCGCAGGACGAAGCCCGGAAGCACCCGGTCCCAGTGGTCCATCAGCTTCACGTATTGCCTGTAGTAGTTGCCGATCTGCGTAAGGCCGTACGAGAATTCCTGCCCCTGGCCGAAGAGCTGCTTGAAGCCGCTGAAGCAGCAGGCCATGGGGTGACGCCTGGCATCGATTATTTTCGCGTTAGGCAAAATCAGGCGAACCAGGCCGATGTGGAAGAAGTTGTTCGGGTTCTTGTCGATGAAGAACGGCGCACCTTTCCGGTACACGCGCGTGTCCTCGATGTATTGTTCGCCGAAGCGATACAGGTAGTCTTCGCCGATCTCCGCGAGTACGCCAGGGTAGTTCGGCTTGCCGTCATCCGCCGCGACTGCCCGGTTGCCGCGTAGCCGCTGGACCAGCGAAATGATGTTCGGCAGTTCGTGGGTTCCGTCGACCAGCGGGTGCGACGCGAGGATCTGCTCGAGGAGTGTCGAGCCCGCCCTCGGCAGGCCCACGATGAAGACAGGATCGGGAGCGGGAAAGCCGTTACCTGCCCTGGCGCCGATAAAGCTTTCGGTAAAGACTTCCGTTTGCGCCGTGATTCGCGTCGCGAGGTGCGCGGCCCTGTGTTTCACCTCGTCCTGCTTGAGGGAATTGCCCTTCTCGTACCAGGCGAACGATTCGGCATACGCGGCCCTGTCCTCGAAAGCCTTGCCGAGTGCAAAGCACAGGTGGATGCGATCGTCCGTCGCGGTCGCCGCGGCGCCCTCGGCCGCCTTCATGTGCTCGAGTTCGCTGTCGCTGAAGCGGTAGGTCTTGGTGTTGGCCAGCGACCAGAATGCATCGCCGTAGTCCGGCTTGATCTCGTAGGCTTTGCGATAGGAGCGTATCGCGTCGTCCAATTTGCCGATGGTCTTCTCGGCATGGCCGCGCATGACGTACAGCGTGTTCTGGTGCCGCGTCGTCCGCAGCACTTCGTTGAACATCTCGATTGCCTCGGCATGCTCGCCGATGCCCGCGGTTGCGGATGCCAGCATGGACCGGTATTCGGCACTGTCAGGGTTCCTCGCCAGCAGGACTTCGCACTGCCCCCTGGCTTTGGCAAACTTCTGCATCTTGAGCAGCAGGTTCGCGTAGTCGCGCCGTCCGCGCACGTAGTCCGGGTGCAGTTCCACGCAGCTTTCCAGCAGGAATTCCGCATCTCCGGATACGTCGAGCTTGTCGGCTATCTGCGCGAGCAGGCGCATCCCTTCGGGGTGGTGTTCGTGGTTCTGCAGGAAGTGCCGGCAGAGTCGCTCCGCCTTCGCGAGCCTGTTTTCGTGCAGCATGCTGGCGACGCTCAGCAGCTCGGGCGGCAGGTTGTCGAGAAAACGCACCTGCTCGAGGGCCCACGCGGAGTGGCTCTCGAGTCCGGCGATGCGATAGAGGTTGGTCAGCGCCTTCCAGCTAGCAACCAGCGCGGGATTTCGCTGCACCGCTTTTTCATAGGCGCCCCTCGCTTCTTCATACCTGTCCAGGGTAAAGAACGCGTGCCCCTGTTCCTGGTAGCAGCGGGCGTGGTCGGGAGCGACGGCCTGCAGGTTGCCTAGCGCATCCAGCGCCTTTTCATATCGCTTGCGGTAACGCTCCGCGACAGCAAGCACGTACAGCGCATCGCTGTGGCGGCTGTCGATTTCGACGTCCTTGAGCTCCTCGCGAACGAACTCGGCTGCCTCGGCGAACGCACCCTGCTGCACGAGGGCCTGGGCGCGTGCCGAGATAGCCTCGACGTTATTCTGCAGTCCGGGGGACCCGTTCATTCATAGTCGAAACTGAAGCGTACGCCGACTGTGAGTGGACGGTTCGTTGCCACGCTGGGCGAATAGTCTGCCGCGTTGATCGCAAGTTGTGCGCGCTCATTGAACAGGTTGTCGACGAAGAGCTCTGCGCCCCATTGGTCCTTGTTCAATCCCACCGCCAGGTCCACCAGCGAGTAGGCCTCCTGCTCATAACGGGCGCCGATAAAGCGGGTATCGCCATTGCCATCGACGCCGACGAACGACGGATCGACCACGGATTCGAGGTCGTCTCCCGTCAATGGCGTGCCGCAGAAGCCTCCTTCCTCGACAATCTTCAGGCTGCTCCGCTGGCCGAAGACCTGCGTAGAGTTGTCCTCGATCTGGTAGGCATTACAGGTCGACATGGCCCTGCTGTCGCCGGTGTAGGTGACCGATGCGCGCACATAGGCGTCGGCCTCGAAGGCATCCAGCCGGAAGTCATATCTCGCGCGGAGGTTGCCCGACACCTCCGGTGTCCAGGGCAGGCGGCTGCCTTCCGGCATCACGATGTCCACGAGCTGCGGATTGACCCTCGTGAGTTCGTTGTCTACCAGGCTCAATGCGCCTGAAATCGTCAGGTTGTCGCTGGCAGCCCACTGGAAGTCGGCGTCGAGGCCCTGGATCTCGGCGTCGCCCGCGTTCTCGATGAATACGAGGAAAGCGACGTTTGCCGGATCGAAGCGGGAAATCTGCAAGTCGGTGATTTCCGACCAGTACGCGGTCGCGTTCAGGCGCAGCGTCTGCCCGAAGAAGTCTCCTTTCACCCCGATCTCGTAGTTCTCCAGTTCGTCCGTCTTGCCGATAGCCGGCACCAGGTAACCCTCGTACACGCCGGTCTGGTTGGCTGAGGGCTGGCCGGCATTGCGATTCGACGTCTGTGGCCGGAAGCCTTGCGAGTAGGCGCCGAATACCATGATGTCGTCGCTGGCGTGGTAGTTCAGCGTGCCGCGCCAGATGGTGTCGTCCTGGTTGATAACGCCGTCCGATTCCATGCCTTCGAGGAAGAAGCTTCCGTCGGCGACCCCCTCCTGGATCAACTGGCTGGTGGCGGCGCCGAAAAACGCATCCAGCGCGGCCGTATCGCCGTTGGCATTGAAAGCGCCAAGGGCGTCGAGGCGATCGGACACGCGATTGTCGAAGCCCTGCCCGTCGCAGGGCACGGGAGAGCCCTTGCAACCGAATGCCGAACCGGTGGAGCCGATGAACTCGTAATCGAGGTCGTATGTGCGGGCGCCGATGCTCGCGGTGAGGTTGTCCGTGATGTCGAATGCAAACTCTCCGAAGATCGCGATCTGGCTTTCTTTCCTGGTGAAGCTGTTGACAAAGGTGGTCGCCGGTCCGCGGGAGAACGGGTCCGTGACGCCGTCGACGGTGCTGACGATGTTGCCTTCGGTCGGCGGCGCGTTCGGAGGATCGGTGATCGTGCCGGGCGCCTGTGCATGGTTGAAGCCTGCGCCGATGGTGCCGAAGTACTGGAACTGGCCGTCCGAGGTGCTTTCCTGTTCGTCGACGTACAAGCCAGCCGTCACTCGCCAGCGATTGTCACCGTCCGTGCTGATGCGAAGCTCGTTGGTAAAGCGTTCGTTGGTCGTGTTGCCGAGGTACTGCTTGGTGGGATCGAAACACTCGGTCTGGCTGGAGTAGCCGCCGGTGCAGATGTAATACGCCTGGTAGCCGCCGCCGTTGGTGTAGCCGCTGTAGTCCTGCTGGTAGAACACGTCGCGGTCGAGAAAGCCGCCGGTATAGACGACATCCAGTGCCTGCAGGCGACCGTCGAGCGTCCAGGTGGTGAGGCCGAACTCATCCTGGTTTCGGGTGGGGTTGAACAGGTTGACCGATTCTTCGCCCGGCAGGTACGGGTCGTATTCGAACACGCCTTCCGTTTTCAGCGTCTGCGTCGTGTGCTGTACGAGGAGGTTCCAGTCATCGTTGATGTCGTAGGAAGCGCCGACCCGCGCACCGCGATAGGTTGCGTCGTTAAAGTCGTTCTCGACCAGGTGACTGTTGTCGGCTACTTCCATCGTGGCGCGCACGCCGCCGCAGGCGCCGCCATTAATGGGATCGTCGACCGCGGGGTTGCCGGTGCATACGTGAGCGGCCGGGGAAATCTGGTTGCGGTTGATGACTTCGATGTCGCCGGCATAGGTGCCGGGGACATTGTCGATCCAGCCGCCCGCGCTGTCGGTGTACGCAGCCACGCGAACGGCGAGCTTTTCCGAGAGCGGCATGTTGATGTACGCCTGCACCGCCGTGCTCATCTCGCCGCCGTTGGTGCTGCTGAAGCTCGTATCGAAGCCGGCCTGGAACGTGCCGTGCTGCGGCTTGTTCGTGATCAGGCGCACGGTCCCGGTCTGTGAACTCGCACCGAACAGCGTGCCCTGCGGGCCCGGCAGCACCTCGATGCGCTCCAGGTCCGTGGCGTAGATATCGAGGTTGCGGCCGGCGAAAGACACCGGCTGCTCGTCCAGGTACAGCGCTACGCTCGGCGCAGAGCCCTGGACCGAGGTGAGGGTTATTGCCGATTGCTCTGTCGCCGCGCCACGAATGTAGATTTCGCTCTGGCCGGGGCCGCGCCCGCTTTGCACGACGTTGGGGAGGAACTTGACGTATTCATCGAAGCTGGTGATGCCGAGTTCTTCGATGCTGTCTCCGGTGATCGCCTGGATGGACACCGGGATGTCCTGCATGGGTTCGGCTCGCTTGGTAGCCGTCACGGTGATTTCTTCGATAGCGCGCTGTGCGTGCGCCGTTCCGCTGCCGGCGAGCGCCGCGGCGATTGCAACCGATAGCACGGTTCTCGTCGGCGTATTTCTGCTGGACATGCTTCTCCCCCTGTTTCGCTTTTTCTTTGACGCAACGCCGATTGCAATTGGCAATCGGCAATCGCTTAGCGCCGGAGCATGAGAACACTGAACTGAATGCTCTTTCCGACTATATGAACTGAGGCCGAAAACGCAAACGCGGAGCAACAACCTGTCGCTTATGTGCGCTTATGCGTCGTTTTCGGTCACGTGCCGCGTTTTGGGGTCGGCCGGGGCGTTGTGCCTGATGTTGGGTGATGGCCGACGAGCCAATCGCGCGACGAGGGTTTCAGCTGCTTCTGACCGGCCATCTGCAGACAGGCCATCAGCGTTCTATCAGGCACGCCACATGGAATTTACGGGACTTAGTCTAGCGTATCGAAACCGGGATCGCACCCCGCGGGGCCTTGACGCGCCCGTCACTCGTCCTGGTAGCGCCGGAACCACGCGATGATGTTGTCGGTTTTCGCGACCAGGTGCGACGGGCGCCGCGCGATGAAATGCGGCGCTCCCGGCACCCTTATCAGCGCCGTATCCACTTTTCGCATCTGGAGTGCCTGGTAATACTGCTCCGACTCGGAACTCGGCGTCCGGAAGTCGGCTTCACCGGTCATGATCGCCGTTGGCGTGACGACGTTACCGACCAGCGACAGCGGTGACCGCTCCCAGTACTGCTCGGGATCGACCCAGGGATCCTCCGAGAACCACGCAGAGCGGAAGAAAGGGTACACGTCGGCGGTCAGCACGAAGCTCAGCCAGTTGATGACCGGTTTCACCACCACGGCCGCGCGAAAACGGTCGGTCTTGCCGATGATCCACGCGGTGAGCACGCCGCCACCCGATCCGCCGGTGACGTAAAGGTGCTCGGGATCGGCCACACCGTTCTCGACAAGCACGTCTACGCCCGACATCAGGTCGTCGTAGTCGTTGCCGGGATAGGCATGCTGGATCTGAAGCGCGAACTCGGCGCCGTAGCTCGTGCTGCCGCGCGGGTTCGCATACAGCACGACGAAACCTTCGGCGGCGAAACGTTGTATCTCGGGAGAGAAGTTCGGGCCGTACGCCGTGTGGGGTCCGCCGTGAATCTCGAGGATCGTCGGGTAGCGGCGGCCTCTTTCATAGTCCGGCGGATAAGCCACCCAGCCTTCAATCTCGCGTTCGTCGTGCGCGGAAAGCCAGGTGATGCGCTCGACCCGTGCCAGATCCCTGCGTGCCAGCAGGTCCTCGTTGAGCGACGTCAGCGTTCGCGCGCCCCGGCCGTTACGCGCGACGGCAACATCGGAGGGAGATGCGGCACTTCCGGTTGTGAAGGCGTAGCTGCCGTTCGCAGCCACGCTGTAGCTGCCGCTCGTGTACGGCCTGCCGAGCGTTTCGCCGCCCAGGTCGTGATCGTAGGTCGTGATGTCGCCGTTCAGCGTGACCAGCGCAATCCTGCGCAGGCCGCGGTCGTCGTAACTGACGAAGATGCCGTTGCTGTTGCTGTTCCATCGCGGCGTG